>CBFGTB010000173.1:0-2110 GCA_965651715.1 uncultured Gemmatimonadales bacterium | reverse complement strand
GCTGCTACCGGCCTGGTTGGGGCGAGACAACGACGGCGGGTTCTGGGACTGCACCAAACGCTACAACATCCGCCTCAATCATTGGTCCGCCAATGCCCAACTGCTCGACGCGCTTGTCGAGTCACCTGCGTGGTTTATTCCCTATACGCCTCACGACGAGGAACGACGGGGTCGAGGCCTGTTGGCGTCCCAAGCGAAGCCGTTCCCCGCTATCACGGCCTGCTACGAGGACTCGGACGGACTGCTCTGGGTCATCGCCAGCGCACCGGACCTCGATTACCAGGCGACTGATCCGGTTGAACCGGATGAGCCGCTGATCACCGTGCCTCAATCGGGGATCCCAACGCTCGTGTATCGCGACTGGTCGCGGTATACCGATGCCGTCGTCCAGGTCATCGACCCGAAGCATCGCACGGTCGTGGCAACCGCGCGATTCCCCCAGAGCATTCCCCTCACGATGGGGGAGAATCTCGTTGATCAGATCACTCCGACCAAGGAAGGTGACTTCGTCCACCAGATCTTCAGACTGGAGCTCGTGCGGCCCGCTGGCGGGCAGACCGACTTGCGGGGCCGCAGTAAGCTGTCTCGTAGTACAGCGGCATGGTCCCGACGTTAACTTCACTCTACCACCACCCGAGGGCGATCTCATGACGTCACGAACGAAACTGTTGCTCGTTGCCACAGCGATGATCAGCGCTGCGGTGATTACTCCGCATACGGCGCGCGGCACCGATACTCCTGCCGCACGCTGCAATGATGATGACGGCAGCGAACCCGGAACGTCATACCACTATTGGAATAGCACCGGTGGCGCGTGCTACACCGGGCAAAGCAACGATCTGCCTACATTTACCGGCGAACATTGCGGCACCCATCAGCTCGCGAATGGACACGCCGCTCACGTTGCCTGCTGATCAGCGCGCGATGAGTCACAGCGGCGAGGAAGCCCCCGCGCGCGGGGTTCCTCGCCGCTTCATCGTGCGACCCCGGCATTCCGCCGGCGACCGCGCGGTGGCGAACTAATCGGGAGGCCGCGCGGCATCGAGCACCCGCGCCACTTCATCCTCACTGGTCGCCCAGGTGGTCATCAGGCGCACCTCGCCGCTCTGCTCGTTCCAGGTATAGAAGCGGGCCACAGCTTCGAGGCGCTGCCGCAGAGCGGAGTCGAGCAGCGCGAAGATACCGTTCGCCTCGACCCGCTGGGTGATCGTCGCACCAACGGCGGCCAACCCCTCCGCCAGGCGACGCGCCATCCGGTTGGCATGACCCGCGTTCTCCAACCAGAGATCGCCCTCGGCCAGGGCCAGCACCTGCGCCGCCAGGTAGCGCATCTTCGAGGCAAGCTGCGCGTCCTGCTTACGGAGATACTTGACCTCGGCTGCCACGGCCGGATCAAAGATCACCACCGCCTCCGCACCCAGCGCGCCATTCTTGGTCAGCCCGAATGACAGGACGTCAACACCGACATCGCGACTGAGCGCACGCAGCGAACAGCCCAACGTCGCTGCGGCATTGGCAATCCGGGCCCCATCGACATGAACCCGCACACCGTGACGGTGCGCGATATCTATCACGGTCGCCAACTCATCGAGCGAGTAGGCGGTGCCGTATTCGGTGGTTTGCGTGAGCGACAACGCCCGGGGCTGGATGTGATGCTCAAAGCCGACGCCCGCCTCCGCCGCCGCCGCCACCTGATCGCCGGTCAGCTTGGCGTCACGGCTGGCAAGCGGAATCAGCTTGACGCCGGCGATCCACTCGGGCGCACCACACTCATCGACATGAATATGCGCCTGATCACTGGTGATCACCCCCTGGCCCGCCGGAGTAATGGCGCGCAGCGCCGTGACGTTGGCCCCGGTGCCGTTCCAGACCAGAAAGGCCTCGGTGTCACCGCCGAACTGATCGCGAAACCAGTCACCGGCCCGACGAGTCCACTGATCATCGCCATAGGCGCCGGCCGCACCGCGGTTCGCCTCGGCCAGTGCCGCCATCACCGCCGGATGGGCCGGTGCGGTATTGTCACTGCGCAGATCGATCAGCGCACCGCTCATCACTCACTCGCGGGCGGCGAGACATTGTCCTGCCACAGCGCCAACACAAAGCCGTCCGG
>CBFGTB010000172.1:0-2293 GCA_965651715.1 uncultured Gemmatimonadales bacterium | reverse complement strand
AGCGGTCCTGGGCGCCGATGTCACACGACTGCGCCGCCGCGCCATCGTCGCCACGGCGGTGCTCACCGCAGCGACCGTGTCGGTGGCGGGCGTGATCGGCTTCGTCGGCCTGGTGGTGCCTCACGCGGTGCGCTGGATTGTCGGGCCGCTTCATCACCGCATGCTGCCGGCGGTATTCCTGGCCGGCGGCAGTTTCACTGTCCTGGCCGATACTGTCGCCCGCACTGTCCTGCGTCCGGCGGAGTTGCCGGTGGGTGTGGTCACCGCCCTGGTCGGCGTGCCGCTGTTCGCTGTCCTGCTTCGGCGGAGCGTGGCATGACCACTCTTGCCGGCGAGCATCTCACAGTGCATTACCACCGCGATGCGGCGGCGGCTCTCGACGATGTCTCGTGCCACGTGTCGGGTGGCGAGTTCGTGGTGGTGGCGGGCCCCAATGGCAGTGGCAAGTCGACCTGCCTGCGTGCGTTGTTGGGTCTGCTGCCGCTCAGTCACGGTGAGGTCAGGCTCGACGACCAGCCACTCTCCGCCTGGCCCAGGGACCGATTGGCTCGCCATGTGGCGGCGCTGCCCCAGCGCGAGGAACCGGCCTTCTCGCTTTCGGTCCGCGACGCTGTCGGTTTGGGGCGGTGGGCCCGCCTGGGTGCCTTCGGTCGACCGAGTCGAGCCGATCATGATGCCGTCTCCGATGCGTTGGCGCTGACCTCGCTGACCTCGTTCGCGGACCGGAGCATCGAGAGCCTGAGCGGGGGCGAGTGGCAGCGGGTCCGACTGGCGCGCGCGTTGGCGGCCCAACCGCAACTGCTGCTGCTTGACGAACCCGGCACGGCGCTGGACCTGGCTCATGAAATGGCATTCTATGAACTGCTGGCCACGCTGGTGCGGCAGGGATTGGGTGTGTTGGCCATCACCCATCACCTCAATGCCGCGCTCCGATACGCCGATCGTGTAATCCTGTTTGATCGCGGCCGAATCGCCGCTGATGGTCCCCCCGGCCAGGCGCTCACCGCAGAACGGGTGAGCCGTGTCTTTCACTGGCCTGTTGCCCTCGACACACTCGCAGATGGTTCACCCCATCTGATACCGCTCCGCCGTGCCCCGGACGCTGCGCGCGTTCCCGGCGGATTTCCCACTGAGGATTCCCCGTCATGAATCGTTTGACACTCCCGCTCGTCGCCATGGTGCTGGTGGCGCCGCGCCCGGTGCAGGCTCAGGATACCGTCGCCCTGCCGGACCTTCAGGTCACTGCCACGCGGGTGCCGGCATCGCCGGCCACCGTCCCCGCCGCGATCACCGTCATCTCGGGAGATGAACTGCGGGCCCGCGGCGTCACCTGGCTGATGGATGCCTTGCGCGATGTGCCCGGCGTGGAGGTGGCGCAGTCGGGCACCTACGGCACCGTGACGTCGCTCTTTCTGCGCGGCGGCGAGAGCGACTACACCAAGGTGCTGATTGATGGCGTCACAATGAACAGCCCCGGTGGCGCGATCAACCTCGCCAATCTGCCGCTTGACGACATCGATCGGATCGAAGTCGTCGCCGGACCCGGCAGTGTGCTCTACGGCGCCGATGCGATCTCGGGGACAGTGCAGATCTTCACCCGGCGCGGCGAGCTGCGCCCGAGCGGCACGCTGGAGGCCCGGGCCGGAACGTTCGGATCCCAGGATCTGCGTGGCCGCCTGGCGGGTGGCAGCGGACCCTTTCGGATCTCGGCGGCCGGGTCGCACTTCAGCTCGGATGGCATCTATGAGTTCAACAGCCGCTTCGTCCACTCCGACGGGAGCGCCGTCCTCAGTTGGTTGGCCGACGCGGACACCCGGGTCGATCTGACCGCCCGCTACAATGCCGCCACCGGTCACTTCCCCAACGATGGCAACGGCGATCCGGTCGATCACAATCAGCGCACCATCGATGGCGAGTGGATGCTCGGGCTGAGCGCCAGTCATCGCGTGTCGTCGTTGGTGCAGCTCCGGCTCGAGGGCTGGTCCCACCGACTCGACAGCGACTTCCGGGACGAGGCCGACAACGCCGCCGACTCGGTCGGGTTCGGCTTCGCCGGCAGCCGGGATGCGCTGCTGACCCGGCGTGGCGTCACCATCCATGCCGACTGGCGCCTCCGCCCGACGCTCCACCTGATGACCGGTGTCGCCCTGGAACGCGAAGCCGAAGAGCAGGGCAGCGTGACCCGCTCCAATTTCGGGACCGGCCCGACCGACGACACGGCGCAGTTCAGTGCCGACCGGAACACCCGCAGCGTGTTTGCTCAACTGCGCGCCCTCCCGGTGGCCGGACTCGA
>CBFGTB010000171.1:0-2572 GCA_965651715.1 uncultured Gemmatimonadales bacterium | reverse complement strand
AGCGCCATCACCGCCATGGGTGATAAGACCTCGGCGCGACGGCTGATGGAAGCCGCCGGGGTACCGATTGTGCCGGGGGCAGTGGCGGCGCTGAGCGACGCCGACGAGGCGGCGCGGCTGGCCGAGGCGATCGGCTATCCGGTGCTGGTCAAGGCCGCAGCGGGCGGGGGAGGCAAGGGGATGCGAGTGGTGAATCAGCCCGCCGACCTGGCGGCTGCACTCACCACTGCCGCGGCCGAAGCACTCAAGGCGTTCGGCGACGGCGCGGTGTATCTCGAGAAATACATCGAGCGGCCCCGACACATCGAAATTCAGGTCCTCGCCGACGCCGAGCGCACTATTCATCTCGGTGAGCGGGAGTGCTCGATTCAGCGGCGGCATCAGAAACTGCTGGAGGAGGCGCCCTCGGTGGCGGTCGACTCGACCCTGCGCGACGAGATGGGGCGCGCGGCTGTGGCGGCGGCGGAGGCTGTGGCCTATCGCGGGGCGGGGACGTGTGAGTTTCTGCTCGCCGCCGACGGCAGCTTCTACTTCCTCGAAATGAACACCCGGATCCAGGTCGAGCACCCGGTGACCGAACTGGTCTATGGCGTGGACCTGGTGCAGGAGCAGTTGCGGATCGCCGGTGGCGATCTGATGAGCGTGCCCGAGGGACCGCTGGCCCCGCGCGGCTGGGCCATCGAATGTCGGATCACCTCGGAGGATCCGGCCAATGGCCTCTTGCCGAGCAGCGGCACCATCGGCTGGTTGCGGGCGCCCGCCGGACCGGGGGTGCGCTGGGACAGCGGGGTCGAAACCGGCAGTGTCGTCACCCTGTATTACGACTCGATGTTGGCCAAGCTGATAGTTCACGCTGCCGACCGTCAGGCGGCGATGGCCACCATGCAGCGCGCCCTCGATGAACTGGTGTTGCTCGGCGTGGCGACCAACACCTCCTTCCATCGCACCCTGCTCGCCGATCCCGGTTTCCGCGCCGGCGCCATTGACATTCAGTACCTCGAGCGGCATCCCGAACTGTTGGAGCCACCGCTCGACGATGCCACGGTGCGACAGCTTGCCGTGGCGGCGGCGCTGGCCGCCGATCATCGGCGTCAGCGTCGCGCCATCGTCGTCCCCACCGCCGGCGGGCCGGCGGCGACCTCGCGCTGGCAGCAGCAGGCGCGGGTCGACGCCCGCCAATGAGCGCTGACGAACAGGTCACCATTCGCGCTGTCGCCGCGGGTGGTGATGGCGTTGCGACCTTGGCCGACGGCCGCACGGTATTTGTCCCCCGCAGCGCTCCTGGTGATCAACTGATCCTCACCCGGATCCGGCGTCAGGCCCGCTTTGCCCGGGCCGAGATCGGCACCCTGCTCCAGCCGGCCCCCGGTCGGGTGACGCCACCCTGTCGTCACTATCTCGCCGATCGGTGTGGGTCCTGTCAGTTGCAGCACCTCGACGGCCCGACGCAGCGCCAGGTGCGGCAGCGGATCGTCGGCGATGCGCTGCGCCGGATCGGCCACCTCGATCTGGCGGATCCGACCATGGTCGCACCGGGTGAGGAGTTCGGCTACCGGACCACTATCACGCTGACAGTGCGCGGTGGAGCTATCGGTTATCACCGCCTGGGTGCGCCCGATCAGATCATCGACGTGAGCGAGTGCCTGATCGCGCGAGAACCGCTGCAGCGGCTGCTCGGGGCGGTCCGCGCCGCTCGCTCGCTGCTGCCGCGTGACACCGAGCAGATCGTCATGCGCCAGGACGTCGCCGACCAGGTCCATCTGGTGCTGCGAACCAGCGGCCGGGGCGGCTGGACCGGGGCGGCGGCCCTGGCGGCGCGGCTCGGTCCCGAGGTGCATATCTGGTGGCACCCGGCCGGCGGCGCGGCGCGCCAGATGGCCGGCGGCGACGACCCGTGGCCGGCCACAGTCTTCGCTCAGGTCAATCCGCCAGTCGCCGATCAGGTCCGGCTGCGGGCGATCGAACTGCTCGGCCCGGTGGCCGATCGGACCGTGTGGGACCTCTACGCCGGCAGTGGCGCGGCCACAGCCATCCTTGAGCAGCGCGGTGCGCGGGTGATCAGCGTCGAGCGGGACCCGCGGGCGGTGGCCCAGGCTGAACGCCGCGGTCCGGCCGGCCCGCTGCGCCGGGTTGGCGATGTGGCCGACTGGTTGCCGCGACTCGATCGTCCCGGCGCGGTGCTGACCAATCCGCCCCGCACCGGCATGGAGCAGCCGGTGACGCAGGCGCTGCTCGACTGCGGCGCGGAGCGGGTGGTCTATATCTCCTGTGATCCGGCCACGCTGGCGCGCGATCTCGCGCGGCTGGCTCCCCGGTATCGGGTGGTCGATGTCACAGCCTGGGATCAGTTCCCGCAGACTGCTCACGTCGAGACGATCACGTTGTTGGAGGCGCGATGAAGTACCTGGTGAGCATCGGAGCACGACAGCTCGAAGTGGTTATCGATGGCGACCACGTCAGCGTGGATGGAGCGGCAGTGGCCGCCCAACTGCGTCCCCGCGCCGGATCGCCCGAGTGGCTTCTGAACATCGCGGGACGCCAGCGGACCGTGGCACTGGCGTATCAGGGGGAC
>CBFGTB010000170.1:0-2620 GCA_965651715.1 uncultured Gemmatimonadales bacterium | reverse complement strand
GGAGTTCGCCGACCGGCAGGGTCGCGCCCGGCTCGATGCCGTGCTCAACCAGGCCGCGCGACTCGATGCAGCCCGCATCGGGACGCTGCGGTTCGACTCCGCCATCATCGCGGTGCATCTGGCGTTCCGCTGGCAGAGTGTACACCATGTCTGGCGCGTGGCGCACGCGCCCGGGTGGCGTCCCTATTCGCCCGGCCTGATGTTGTTCGACCTGATGCTGCGTCACGCAGCGACCGACGGCTGTGACGCAGCGGAACTCGGCCGCGGCGATGATGGTTACAAGGATCGCTGGCACCCGGTGACCACCCCGCTGTGGCAATTCCACGCCCACGGTCCGACGCTGAGGGGACGGTTGGCACGACTCAAAGCGGCATGGCGCTCCCACCGGAGTGACGCATGAGAGCGCACCATCGGCCGCCGCTGCGCAGCCACTGGCTCATCGGCGATGAGGCTCGATCGCCCGAGGCGCTGGACATCTGGCGCCGACTCTACAACCAGGATCCCGACGCCACTGCCGCCGCCGGACCCGATTGGTGGCGGATGCTGTCTGACACCTTCGCCTTCACCGACCAACCCCGGTTGTTGATTGCCGAACGCGGCGGCGAGCCGGTCGCGGCCTGGCCGCTGGCCCTGCGCACCGATCGCGGCCGATTGCTGCGGCGGCGCACCCTGACGCACGCCAATGGTTATCACACCTACTATGGCGATCCGGTCATCGCTGCCGATGCGCCGCCGCACACACCTGCCGTCCTGGTGAGGGCGGTCCGCCGCGCCCCCGGCACTGATTTCATCAATATCAACCGAATTGCGCCTCGCCTGGTCGCCGATGGCAAATTCGACCTCGTCCCGAATCGAATCCTTGATGTCAGTTGCACACCATCTCACCTCACTGGGCGTCCGCTGCGCGAATTGAAGCGGCGGCGGCGACGGCTTGACGATGTGGGACATTGCGACATTTCCCGACTGGTCGGCCCCGCACTCGGGGACCTGGCACCAACGTTCGCGGCCCTGCATACCGACCTCAAGCGGATGCAGCAGCAATGGGCACTCTTCGCTGAATCACCCGGATCGCCCCAGCGATTCGCGACAGCGATCGTTCACGCGGCGAGCGCTCTCGACGTGGGCGCTGTCGTGTTGTCTTTGGACGATGAGGTATGCGCGGCTGTGATCATGGCGTGGCACAATGGCCACGGCCTCCAGTGGCGCACGGTATGGAACCCCGACATGGCACGATTCGGCCTCGGCTCGCTGCTGCTGGCCGAGGCCATCGCGTGGTGTCGTGAGCGCGGCGACAGCGTGCTCCATCTCGGTCCGGGTGACGAACCGTACAAAGCCGACTGGGCCAGCGAGACACGGTACGTGACCCGCTGGCGCTCGGCGCGGAATACCCCCGCCGCCGGCCTGCTCCGCGCCGCCGACCTGATTGGTCGCCTGCGCACCGGCCGCCGGGAGGCGGGCGCCAGCTAGCGTCTGCCTCCCTTGCGATCGTTCTGCGGCGTGCGCGCTCGCGGCGTCGCCTGCAGTTCAGCTTCCTGACGGATCACCTGCTGCACTGTCGACATCTCGCTGGCGCTGAGCCTGATGTTGCTGCGACGGACCCAGGCCAGGAAGTCGCCCAGATCAAACCGCCCATTGCGATTGCCGCCGTTGTCGAGCGCGGTACGCTGATCCACGTTGAGGTTGCCCGCCCCGCGGATCAGTTCGCGCACGGCCAACCCCGGCGCCGGCGCCGATACACTCACCACCTCGACGGTATCGATGTACACGGCCCGCAATGAGGGATCGGCGCTGGCGGTCACGATGATCGAATCCACCGACAGGCCGAGCGGCAAGGAGTTCGCGTTGCGGGTCCAGCGCAGCCATCCCGGCGCCTGACCGGCCTGAGTGGTCACGCTCAGCCAGGTGGACTGTTCCTGGGCGGTCCAGTTGGCGCTCGCCACACCTGTCAACGCCTGCACCTGAACTGAGTCACTCGCCATCGGAATCTGCTGACCTGTCATGCGCGCCTCGCGATGGCGCCCGCCGCGGCGCGCCAACGCGATCGCAGCGACGGGCGCCTCGGGACGGGGAGCCGCAGTCGGCGCCACGATCTCGACGCTGTCGATCAGTCGCGCCACCAGGCCCGCGGCGCTGATCGTGATGGTGTCGACGTGCATCCCGGCGGGAAGCGCCGCGGTATTGCGGCGCCAGTTGAGAGTGGCCCCGCCCACACCGCTGGTCATCGTGAGCTGGTTCCACGTGCGGCGGTTGGACGCCGTCCAGAGGGTGCTGCCGGCAGCATCTCCCGCCAACTGAATCGCGGCTGCGCCGGTGCCGCCGTCGCCATTCTGTTCAACACGCACCCGACGTGAGCCGGGCGTCAGGGCCAGCGTCAGCGGAACCGGTGCGGCACGCAGTTCGAGCGAATCGATCACCAGAAACGGCGAGCCGATGGCTCCCGGCACTGTCACCCGCAGCGTATCGACGTGCAGACCCACGCCCAGGCCGGCCAGATTGCGCCGCCAGCGGAGCATGCCGCTCCCCACCCCCGACGCCGCAGTCAGCGTCGTCGAGCTCGCCCCCGCCGTCGCCGACCAGCTCGCCGTCGCAGCGCCGTCGCCGCTCAGTCGAACCTCAACGC
>CBFGTB010000169.1:0-2644 GCA_965651715.1 uncultured Gemmatimonadales bacterium | reverse complement strand
TCGAAGAGCTGGCTGCACTGGCCCCCGGCCGCGACGCCCTGTTGCTCGGGGTCACCGGCTCGGGCAAGACGGCGGTGTATCTCGAACGGATCCGTCAGGTGCTGGCGGACGGGCGCGGTGCGATTCTGCTGGTCCCCGAGATTGCACTGACACCGCAGACCGTCGATCGGGTTCGCGGCATGTTCGGCGATACCGTCGCGGTGCTGCATTCGGGGCTGTCCGACAATGAGCGGGCCGACGCGTGGCGGATGCTGCACCGGGGCGAGCGGCGGGTGGCTGTAGGCGCTCGGTCGGCTGTCTTCGCGCCGATTGCGCCGCTCGGCCTGATCGTGCTCGATGAGGAACACGAGGCCACCTACAAGAACGGCGAAACACCGCGCTACCACGCCCGCGATATCGCCAGGATGCGGGCCCGGATCGAGGGGGCCACCCTGATCCTCGGCTCGGCGACGCCCTCGGTCGAAACCTGGGCGCGGGCGCGGACCGGTACTGTGCGGATCGATCTGCCGGAACGGATCGCCGCCCGTCCCATGCCGCCGGTGGAGTTGATTGATCTGCGTCACGCCCCGCAGGCCGTCACCGGCGCGCTGCCGTGGTCCGAGGCCCTCGATGATGCGGTGGTCGCCACCGTGGCGCGACGGGAGCAGGTGCTGCTGCTGCTCAACCGGCGCGGCTGGTCGACCTTCGTGCAGTGTCAGGACTGCGGCGTGGTGCGCGAGTGTCCCCAGTGCAGCATTGCTCTGACGCTGCACCACGGTCCCGACCATCTTCGCTGTCACTACTGCGACCACCGCGAAGCGGTTCCCCACCAGTGCGCAGCCTGTAACGGCGAGACGCTGCGCCATCGGGGCGCCGGGACCCAGCAGCTTGAACGGCTGATCGCCGAACGGGTTCCCGACGCGCGGGTGGCCCGGATGGATGTCGACACCACCGGCAGCCGGTGGGCCCATCACCACATTCTCGAGCAGGTGGGGCGGGGTGAAGTCGACATTCTGCTGGGCACCCAGATGATCGCCAAGGGGATCGACTTTCCCAACGTGACACTTGTCGGTGTGGTGGATGCCGACACCGCCCTCCACCTGCCCGACTTTCGTGCGGCGGAGCGCACCTTCCAACTCGTGGCGCAGGTCGCGGGACGCACCGGACGCGGGCCGCGCGGGGGGCGGGTGTTGGTTCAGAGTCGTCAGGTCGACCACCCGGCGCTGCAATACGCTGCGGCTCACGATGCCGCGGGGTTCCTCGATGCCGAATTGACCTATCGGGTGATGCCGCCCTACCCGCCGACTGTTGCGCTCGCGCGAGTGGTGGCCAGCGGGCCCGACGCCGATGAGGTGATGGCGGCGATCACCAGTCTCGCCGCGTGGTGCGAGGCGGCGATTGCCCGGTCCGGAGCAGCGCTCGTGGTATTGGGACCGGCGCCGTGTCCCATCACCCGAATTCGCGGCCAGCATCGGGTCCATCTGCTGGTGCGCGGCGACGACCGTGCGCTGGGCGCCTGGGTGCGAACCGTGGGACCACGGTTGGCCCGACGCCGGGGGGCAGTGCGCTTCAGTCTCGATCGCGAACCGGTCAATCTGCTCTGATCAGAGCCGGAGTTCAGCACCCAGTCGCATCTGACGCGGGGCCAACGGTTGGATGAAGCGCCCGCCCGCTGCATTCACCACCACCGACGAGACCAGGTGGCGGGATGTGAGGTTTGAACCGATCAGCGACAGTGTGACATCCGGCCCGATCCACCAGCGCAGCGTCATGTCGGTCACGCCGAGTCCCCATCCCGCGGCGCGGCGCGTTCCGACGTCGTCGGCGAGGGTGCTCCCCCGAAACTCCTGGCTCAGGTCGAGCTGCCAGCCATTGCCCAACCAGCCCACTCCGATCCGGGCCGCCAGCGCCGGCACTCCGGGAATGCGTCGGTTGGCAAGCGAGGTGCCGTCCCCGGCGTGAACGCCCGAGCCAAAGCGCGAATCGATGCCGGTCACTGTGGCCCGCAGCACTGCGCCGGCAACCGGGACCACTGTGGCTGTGGCTTCGATCCCGCGGGCATGGGTGCGATCGACATTGTGGTAGTGGCTTCGGCCGCCGATATCGGCTGCCGGCAGGATGGCATCGCGGGTGACGGCGGTCCAGCCGACCAGTTCCAGACGAGCACTGGCGGTTTCGCGTCGCAGACCCAGTTCGCCACTCAGCATCCGGGCGGGCATCAGCGTGGGATTGAGTCCGGTGCCGCCATCGGGTCGGTTGGCAAGCTCGGTGGTGGTGGGCGTTTCAAATGATTGGCCCACGCCAGCCCAGGCCGTCCAGCCGGAGCGCACCCACGCCAGCGATCCGGAGAACGAACTGGCCGCCATGACGCGCCGACCCGAGGCGAGCGGCGTGAGTGCATCGGCGACGTGCACTGCCACCCGGTCGTGACGCACTCCGCCGCGGAGACTCACGGTATTTGTGGGTTGCCAGAGCGCCTGCACGAATGGTCCCAGTTCGCTCACGGTTTCGACCTGATCGACAAACGGCGCTCCCACCGGACCGGCACCCTGGGTCGCGCGATTGCGGCGGTCATCGCGCATCAGTTGCCAGTCAAGTCCGGCGCTCAGATCGAGGTGCTGGCCGCTCTCCAGATGGATGGCCGCGCGGGCGCCGTACACCCGCC
>CBFGTB010000168.1:0-2698 GCA_965651715.1 uncultured Gemmatimonadales bacterium | reverse complement strand
AGGTGCGATCAGAGGGCTGCCTTGAATCATCGCGGGGAGCAGCGCCGCAATGACGAAGGGTTCGCCTCGGAGCGGTGTGGCAATCGCCTCGGCCGTCTCAAACCAGAGGGTCTGATCGCCGATGGTGGTGCTGATCCGGATCTGCTCGTCGCCGCGACGTTCGATCAGCGGCTCGGCGATACGCAGTGGTTTCATCCCCACTCCGGTGCCGGACCGCGTCCCCAGGGGCGGAGGTCATCGGCAGCGAGGCGACGGCGGTAGCGGTTGGGCGCGACTGCGGCGGCCAGGTTGCGCAGCGCAGCGCGGCGAACGAGAGCGCGGCGGGTCGCCGCGATGGCACGCCGCACCGGCGCCGCCGCGCCCCGGTCGCGGGCCAGACTCTCGAGTTGCGGCAGAAATGCCGCTTCGTCGCCGTGGCGGGCGGCTCGCAGGTAGTGGGCAAGGGGATCCGCCATCGGCCGCGCGAAGCCGGCGGTGGTCGCGCCGAGGAGGTGCAACACCGCCAGCGTTCGGGCGCACTTGGCGCACTGACCGCAGTTGGTCACGGGGTCATTGTGACAGACTGTCACTGCCGCCAGGAGATCATCATGCTCAGCCAGCAACGCAACCTTCTCGGTGCGCAGCGCATCGACCCCCCAGTGGCGGATCTGAGTCAGGTCGGTACTCCACAGCGGGTCGAGCAGCGGATGACTGCCCCACGGCGTGAGATGATCCCAGCTATAGCTCGCACCGATCGTCATCCGACTGGGCGCGAGCAGGTGAGCCACTGCGGCGAGACAGCCGCCATGTGAAATCGAACGCGCGATATCCTGATGACGGGTCAACTGAATCCAGTCGGTATCGATGAACTGCAGGTCACCGCCCAGCCGCTCCGCCAGCGGTTCCAGGCGGTGTCGGATTGCCCGCTGTTGCTCGACTGTGGCGTCGAAATCGAAACCGTTGATGTAGACCAGCGAGCAGCGCTCGGGCCGCTCGGGTCCGGCACCGGTCAGGGCGGCGTGGACCGCATCGATCCCGCCGGAGAAGAAGGTGGCGTGGTGGGTCGGTCGCGGTGATTGCGTCGGTGCGGCGTCGGCCCACACCTCCACCCGGTGCAGCGCGCGGTTCCAGGTGCTCCAGATCTCCTGGATGCTGTCCACGGCGGCGAGGAGAGGAGCTGCGACAGGGGGCAGCTCGCGCAGATCGAGCGCGCGACCGCTCACCATGGCAGGAATCAAGCCGATCGCGAGGAACGGATCGCCCCGTTCGGGCGCGTCGGCGAGCGCAGCACCGCGAAAGGAGACCGGCATCCCATCGACGACCGCCGATACCGTCGGCGGATCGCCGGTCGTCCGGCGCTGGTATGCTGTGACTCGGAGCGGCGGTGGCATCGTCAGGAATGATAGGGGGGCAACCCCGGAAGCAAGGAGTGTCCTCCCGATGCGCCCTCGCTGTACATTACCCGCCATCCCCACCACGACGGGCGTGCATGGCTGAAGACATCATGGAGCGTCTGGTTGCGGCCCTGGACGGGCGCTACGCCATCGACCGTCAGATCGGGCAGGGGGGGATGGCCACCGTCTACCTCGCCACCGATCTCAAACATCAGCGGCAGGTTGCCATCAAGGTCCTGCGTCCGGAACTCTCAGCGTCGCTCGGCACTGAGCGGTTCCTGCGCGAGATCGAGCTGGCGGCCAAGCTCCAGCATCCCCACATCGTTCCGGTCTACGACTCCGGGTCGGCCGACGGGGTGCTGTACTACGTCATGCCGTTCGTGGCGGGCGAGTCGTTGCGCGACCTGATGCGCCGCCAGGGTCGGGTTCCTCTGGCGCGTGCCGCAGAGATCATTCGTGAAGTTGCCAGTGGTCTGGCCTACGCTCATGCGCAGGGCATTGTCCACCGCGATATCAAGCCCGAGAACATCATGTTGTCCGGCGGTCATGCGGTGGTGGCCGACTTCGGCATTGCCCGTGCAGTCGATGCCTCGCGGGGCGACAGTCATCTGACCGGCGTCGGCATGGCGATCGGGACGCCGGCCTACATGAGTCCGGAACAGGCCACGGCGGATCAGGTCGACGCCCGCAGTGATCAGTACGCTCTGGCCTGCGTGTTCTATGAGCTGGTGTCGGGCACCCAGGCCTTCAGCGGACCCACCCGGCAGGCCATGCTCACCTCGATGCTGACCGGCCCGCGGCCGCGGCTGTCGGCAGTGGTGGACGGCGTGCCGGCCGCAGTCGACGGTGCGACGCAACGCGCCCTGGCCACCGATCCGGAACAGCGCTATCCCAGCATCACCGATTTCGCGCTGGCCGTGGCGGAGGAGAGCAGCGGCGAGGCTGCTGCCACCCGGGAGAGTCGTCGCTGGAAGCGGCGGGCGCTTGTGCTGCCCGCGGTGGCCGCTCTGCTGGCGGCGGCCGCCGTGCTGTTCCTGCGTGAGCCGCCGCGCCGTGTCGTCTCCGGGGCGGAGTCGATGGCCATTGTGCCCTTCGCGACCACCGGCGCCGGGCTGGAAGGCATCGGCGAAGGCATGGTCGACCTGCTGGGCGGATCGTTGAGCGGGGTGGGCGATATCGAGACCATCGAACCCCGCCGGGTGATCCGGGAGTGGCGCCAGCGGGTTCACGATGGCCCAGGCGATCTCGACGATGCCCTCGCCGTGGCGCGCAGCACCGATGCGAGTTCGGTGCTGACCGGCAGCATCGTGACCACCGGCGGAACA
>CBFGTB010000167.1:0-2735 GCA_965651715.1 uncultured Gemmatimonadales bacterium | reverse complement strand
CTCGACGCCGATGTGGCCGGGGTGGTGGCCCCTCATGCCGCCGGACCCCGCCCCACCGGTGCGCTGCCGCTGGTCGCAGCAAGCGACATTCAGGGCCCCTGCTGGGTCGTCGACAGCACCTGTTGCCCGCCGCTGCCGATGCGCGCGGTCGGTACCGCCAAGCGCCTGCTCCAGGGCGGTGAGGCCGTGGCATGGCGACTCGACCCGGGCGAGAGCTGGCACGGACCGCACGACGCCGGCGACGGCCTGGTGATCGAGGGTCTGCGCCTGCGCGGAGCATGGCAACTTCTCACCGCGCTGGAACAACTGCTCTTCAATGACACGCTGATCCGCCTCGATGACGGCAGCGACCCGCTGCCCGACGGCAGCATCGTCTTCGGCAATGCCGGCGCGATCGCGATCCGCGGCGCCGAGATCGAGCCGGGCGTGATCTTCGACGTCCGCAAGGGCGCGATCATTCTTGAACGCGGTGTCCAGGTGCGCAGTGGCACCCGCCTCGAAGGCCCCTGCTGGATTCGCGAAGACAGTCACGTCCTGGGCGGGGTGCTCCGCCATGTGAGCGCCGGCCCCGCCTGCCGCCTCCACGGCGAAATCAGCACCACGGTGTTTCAGGGCTATGCCAACAAGAGCCACGACGGCTTCGTCGGACATTCGGTCATCGGCGAATGGGTCAATCTTGGCGCCGGGACCATCACCTCGAACCTGAAGAACACCTACGGTCCGGTGCGCCTCGACGTCGGGCCGGAGCGGATCGATACCGGCCGCACCAATGTCGGCGCTCTGATCGGTGACCACGTCAAAACGGCCATCGGAACGTTGCTCAGCACCGGCAGCGTGATCGGCACCGGCGCCAATCTCTTCGGACCACCCCGCAGCCCCAAGTACGTGGCGCCGTTCGCCTGGGGTGACGGCGATGCCCGGCTGTCGCTACCGGCGTTTCTGGCCGTAGCCCACCGGGTCCTTCCGCGCCGTGGCATCGCGATCGATGCGACGACCGACCAGGCCCTCACCGCCCTCTATCGCCGGCTGACACCGGCGGGGTGAACACGCTCCACGCGCTCGGCAGCGGTTCGAAGGGCAATGCCTTTGCGCTGACGAGCGCCGAAGGCATCCTGTTGCTGGAAGCGGGATTCAGTTGTCGCGAACTGGAGCGACGTCTGGCGCTGGTCGGACTCGATCCGGCTCGGATCATCGCGATTGCTGTCACCCACGAGCATGGCGACCATGCCCGCGGCGCCACCCGGTTGGCGCGTCGGCTGAGCATCCCGGTGGTGGCCTCCCCGGGAACCTGGCGGGCGCTTTCCCGGGGCGGCGAGCCCTGCGACTGGGTGCCCACCGGCAGCCGGGGGCCCGCTGTGGTGGGCCCCTTCACCATCGCTGCTTGTCCCTGCCCGCACGATGCGGCCGAGCCGCTCGCGCTCGCCGTGGAAATCGCCGACGGTCCCACCCTGGCCATCGCCACCGATCTGGGGCGGCCGACCCAGGCGCTCCGCTACTTCCTGCGGGAGCGCCACTGCCTGATTCTCGAGGCGAACTACGACGAAGTCCTGCTCCGCACCAGCGGGTATCCGGCCACGGTCCAACAACGGATTGCCGGCGCAGGCGGGCATCTGTCCAACGGCGCCTGCGGCGCGCTGCTGGCCGAAGTTCACCATCAGCATCTCGTCACCGTGGTACTCGCCCACTTAAGTCAGCGCTGCAACACGCCCGATGTCGCTCGTCGCACCGTGACCGATCACCTGACACGCGCCGGATACACCGGCAGCCTGCATGTGGCACATCAGGACGATCCGATCGGACCGATCGCCCTGCACGCGCCGCCCCAACGCGCGCTGTTCTGACCTGGGGCGCTGCCGCGGTATCTTCCCGTCATGAGCACTCCGCCGCCCCGCTTCCGCACCGCCTTCGTCACCGGCGGCAGTCGCGGCCTGGGACGCGCGACAGTCGCCGAGCTGATGGCAGGCGGCACCGCGACATGGACCGTCACGCGCCGGCAACGCAGTGTAGAACGGCTCCGGCATGACCTACCGGGTCTGCACGTGTTCCAGGGGGATCTCGGACAGCGCGGCACGGCGGCCCGCATCGCCAGGCGGTTGGCCCGCGACCAGGTCACTCTCGACCTGGTCGTCCACAATGCCGGCCTGTTGGGGCCGCGGGTACCGTTGGCCCAGTGGTCGCGCAAACAGTTCGATCAGGTCATGGCGGTCAATCTGTCGGCTACCCACGACATCTCGCGGCGGCTGTTGCCCCGCTGTCACAGCACCACTCTGATGATTTTCATCACCAGCGGCGTCACCCAGGGGGTGCGTTCCGGCTGGGGAGCGTACCAGATCTCCAAGGTCGCCCTGGAGAACCTGGCGGCCACCTATGCGAAGGAATGGGGCGACAGCGGCCCGCGGGTGGTGATCTTCGATCCCGGCGCGATGCGCACCGACATGCGCCACGCCGCCTATCCCGACGAAGACCCGGCCACGCTTCGCCCGCCGGAGCACGTCGCCGCCGCCATGCTCCGCCTGGCATCCCGCGATGATCTGGTGAGCGGCAACCGCTATCGGATGCCCGAGCCGGGTTGAGGCGTCAGCGGCTCAGCGGCTCAGCGGCCACTGTCGGGATCGGGCGGTACCGGCACATTGGCGGCGCGCGGCGTGGCAGGCCCGACCCGCCGCAGCTTCACGTCCTGAGTCAGATCGCCCCCCGACAGCGTCAGTTCCCGGGCCTTGAGCTTGAGATCATAG
>CBFGTB010000166.1:0-2752 GCA_965651715.1 uncultured Gemmatimonadales bacterium | reverse complement strand
CGATCAGTGCGGCGCCGAGCAGCACGGGGAAGAGGGAACAACGCATCAGTCTCTCACGAGAATGGGACCGGAATGACGGGGAGTATCGGACCGGCTGACGCGGCCGATGGCCTGCAAGATAGGCCGCGATCACTGATGGTGCAGAGGGCGGTCCCACCGCCCAGCCGGGGCGGCCCCGTTGCGCTAGTATTCCGAGGGTGCCGCCAGGGGCATCGCCCGCCACTTCGGGTGTGCGATTGAGACGAACCCTTCGAACCTGACCCGGTTCACACCGGCGGAGGGAGGCGGCCCATTCCGGAGACGCCCATGTCAACAACTCTGCATTCCGATTCCGCCACCTTCGCGAACGCCTTCCCCTGCTCGACCAAAGTCCATGTCGCCGGGCCGATGGGGGTACAGGTCCCGATGCGGGAGATCAGTCTTTCCGATTCCCCCGATGGCAGCCCCAACGCGCCGCTGCGGGTCTATGACACGTCGGGGCCGCAGGGCTATGACGTGCGCGACGGCCTGCCGGCGCTCCGCGCCGACTGGATCGCCGCGCGCGACGTGGTGGCCTGCCCCGACCGCGACCAGGGCCTCGGTGTCGCACTGCCTGAGGGGCTGCGTCGCACCGTCCTGCGCGGCCGCAGTCCGGTGACCCAGCTTCACTATGCCCGGCGGGGTGAGATCACCCCCGAGATGCACTTTGTCGCGGTGCGCGAGGGTCTCGATCCCGAGCTGGTGCGCCAGGAGGTAGCACGGGGACGGGCCATCATCCCGGCCAACATCAATCATCCCGAGCTGGAACCCACCATCATCGGTCGGGCCTTTCACGTCAAAATCAACGCCAACATCGGTAACTCGGCTGTGGTCTCCTCGATCGACGAGGAAGTGGAGAAGCTCCGCTGGGCCACCCTCTGGGGTGCCGACACCGTGATGGATCTCTCCACTGGCGACGACATTCACGAGACCCGCCAGTGGATTCTCCGCAATGCGGCTGTGCCGATCGGGACGGTGCCGATCTATCAGGCGCTGGAGAAGGTGGGCGGCGTGGCCGAAGACCTCAGTTGGGATGTCTATCGCGACACGCTGATCGAGCAGGCGGAACAGGGAGTCGACTATTTCACGGTTCACGCCGGCGTGTTGCTCAGGTACGTTCCGCTCACCGCCCGCCGGATGACCGGCATCGTCTCTCGCGGCGGCAGCATCATCGCGCAGTGGTCTCTCGCCCATCATCAGGAATCGTTCCTGTACACCCACTTTGCCGAGATCTGCGAGATCATGGCAGCCTACGATGTCTCGTTCTCGCTGGGGGACGGCCTGCGGCCGGGCAGCATCGCCGACGCCAACGATGAGGCGCAGTTTGCCGAACTCAAGACCCAGGGCGAACTTACCCGGATCGCGTGGGATCACGACGTCCAGGTGATGAACGAAGGGCCGGGTCACGTCCCGATGCATCTGATCAAGGAAAACATGGAGCGGCAGCTCGAGTGGTGCGACGAGGCGCCGTTCTACACCCTCGGCCCGCTCACGACCGACGTGGCGCCGGGGTACGATCACATCACCAGCGCCATTGGCGCGGCGATGATCGGCTGGTTCGGCACCGCGATGCTGTGCTACGTCACACCCAAGGAGCATCTGGGATTGCCCGATCGCGACGACGTCAAGACCGGAGTCATCACCTACAAGATCGCCGCGCATGCGGCAGATCTGGCCAAGGGACATCCCGGTGCCCAGGCGCGTGACGATGCGCTCAGCAAGGCCCGCTTCGAGTTCCGCTGGCGCGACCAGTTCCATCTGGCCCTCGATCCCGTCACCGCGCTCGCCTATCACGATGCCACCTTGCCGGCCGAAGGAGCCAAAGTGGCCCACTTCTGCTCGATGTGTGGCCCCAAGTTCTGCTCGATGCGGATTTCGCAGGACATCCGTGACGCGGCAGCGCGGGCCGCTGCCGAAGCGGGCATGGCGGAGAAGGCGGCGGAGTTTCGTGCCGGGGGCAGCTCACTCTATCTCTAACCGGCCCGAGGGGCGATGACTGGAACCGCAGGGACGCGACGGTGAGTATCGCCAGCACCATTGACTTCTCCCAGGTGAAGTTGGCCGGGCATGTCGTCCATTGGGCGACGGCCTTCCTGATCCTGGTGTTCTTCCTCCAGTTGCCGAAATTCGGGGCCCATCGGCAACTGCTGCCGATCTGGATCGCCGCCTGGGTAGCGCTGGTCGTGAGCGCCATCGCGCCCGGGCTGGCGGCGATGTTCCAGCTTCTCGCATCCCGGGCACTGCCGTTTGAAATCGCGGCGCCGCTGGACTATCTGGCGGCGCCGGCGCGGCTGCTGTTCGTGGTGTTCGTCGTCGTGGCGGCATTCGATGCCAGTCACCGCAAGATCACGCGCGGGACGCTCCGGGTCGTGATCAGTGGCGCCGTCATCGTGGGCGCGGTTGTTCAAGGGCTCGATCAGTTCAACATTGCCAACCATGTACTCGTGCTCGCTATGCCGCTGCTGGTGCTCGGCGCGGCGCTGGTAGTGCGAACCGCGGCGCGGGGACACCGTTCGCATGGCATGAATTATCTGGCCTGCGCGATGGTCGTGTTCGTCGCCGGTACCAGCCTGTTTCAACTTGCCGCAACCGATGCCTTCAGTCGGTTGCTGGGTGATGGCGTCGCTCTGCGGGTGCTGGCGATGGAAAATTTTGCCCAGGCATTTTGCGTTGCGTTGCTGGCCTCGGCGGTTGTGGTGCTGGTGGTGCAGGACTCATTGCTCATGGCGACCGA
>CBFGTB010000165.1:0-2920 GCA_965651715.1 uncultured Gemmatimonadales bacterium | reverse complement strand
CGCTGTCGTCGGCGTGGTGCTTTATCGACTTTCCCTCGACAAGGAATACCACATCTTCGGCGATGTTTGTCGCCAGGTCCGCCACCCGCTCGAGATTGCGGGACACCAGGAACAACTCCATCCCGGTGCCGATCATGTGGGGATCTTCCATCATGTGAGTCAGCAGAATCCGGAACAGCGAGGCATGCAGCGCGTCGACCTGATCGTCGCGTCGGCAGATCTCCCGGCCCCGCGCCGCGTCGCCGCGGATGAAGGCCTCGATCGCATCGGAGAGCATCTGGCGCGTCAGCCGCGCCATTTCGATGATCTCGGGCTCGGGAGCGATCGGGCGACTGGCGGCGAGGCGTTCGGCCGACTCGGCGATGTTGACGGCGTGGTCGCCCACCCGCTCCAGATCGTTGGCGATCTTGAGAGCGCTGGTCAGCATGCGGAGGTCGCGCGCCATCGGTTGCTGCAGCGCCAGCAGCGAAATGCTCTGCTCCTCGATTTCCAGCTCCATCGCATTGATCAGGGCGTCGCCGGCAATCACCTCGCGGGCCCGGGCCACGTCCCGTCCCAGCAGCGCCTCGACCGCGTGGCCCAGAGCCGCTTCGGCTTCGCCCGACATGGTCAGCAGTCGGACCTTGACCTGGTCAAGCTCTTCGTGGAAATGACGATGTCCGCCCTCGGTCATCCGAACCTCCCGGTGATGTAGGCCTCGGTCCGCGGATCGGCCGGGGTGGTGAAGAGTCGCTCGGTATCGTCGAGTTCGACCAGTCGACCGGCATCGAAGAAGCCGGTGCGGCGCGCCACCCGAGCGGCCTGCTGCATGTTATGGGTGACGATCACGATGGTCAGATCGTGGGTGAGATCATGAATCAGCTCTTCGATCCGCTGGGTCGAGATCGGGTCGAGCGCCGAGCAGGGCTCGTCCATCAGCAGGATCGACGGACTGTTCGCCAGCGCCCGGGCAATGCACAGCCGCTGCTGCTGTCCGCCCGAGAGACCCCGGGCCGGCTGATCCAGTCGATCGCTCACCTCGTCCCACAGGGCGGCCCGCCGCAGGCAGCTCTCGACCAGATCGGGAAGATCCCGCGCCGGCACCAGCGCATTGAGGCGCGGGCCGTAGGCGACGTTGGCGAAGATCGACTGGGGAAAGGGGTTCGGTTGCTGGAACACCATGCCGACCCGCTGGCGGTGGGCCACCAGGTCGAGACCGGCGGCGTAGACCGCGGCGCCGTCGACCTCGAGTTCCCCTGCGGCGCGACTGCCCGGGACCAGGTCGTTCATCCGGTTGATGGCACGCAGGAAGGTGCTCTTGCCGCAGCCGGAGGGGCCGATGATGGCGGTGACCTCGCCGGGCGCAATGGCCAGCGAGATCTGATGCAGCACCTGGCGCGATCCGTACCAGAAGGAAAAGTCGCGCGCGACAATGGCCGGGCGACGGACATTGGCCGCGACGGTCGGGTCGCGGGGGACCAGCGGGGCGTGATGGCGGCGGGGCGGGGATGCCATCAGCCGAACCGTCCGGTGATGTAGCCCTCGGTCCGCGGATCGCGCGGCGTGGTGAACAAGCGTCGGCTGGGGCCGTGCTCGATCATGCTGCCGAGATAGAAAAAGGTGGTGGTGTCGGCAACCCGGGCCGCCTGCTGCAGGTTGTGCGTCACGATGACGATGGTATAGTCGCGCTTGAGTTCGAACAGTAATTCCTCAATCCGCTGAGTCGCGCGGGGATCCAGCGCCGCAGTGGGTTCGTCAAACAGGATCACCTCGGGTTCGGGCGCCAGCGTGCGCGCAATGCAGAGGCGCTGCTGCTGGCCCCCCGACAAGGCCCGGGCGCTGCCGTGGAGTCGGTCCTTGACCTCGTCCCAGAGGGCGGCCCGGCGCAGCGAGCGCTCGACGATCTCGGCCACCTCGCGCCGGGAGCGGGGCCGATCGAGTCGGAGTCCGGCGGCGACGTTGCCGAAGATGGACATGGTCGGAAACGGCGTCGGTTGCTGGAACACCATCCCGACTCGGCGGCGGAGGTGCATCGGCGACACATCTGACCCGTAGATCTCGCGACCTGCCAGGGTGACCCGGCCCACGACCCACGCGCCGGGTGTGGTCTCGTGCATCCGATTGAGGGTGCGCAGGAACGTCGACTTCCCGCAGCCCGACGGGCCGATCAGGGCGTGGACACGGCGGGCCGGGAACTCCAGCGAGACATTGCTGACGGCTGTGAACTTGCCGTACATGGCGCTCAGCTTGTCGGTGCTGATCAGCGGCGGTCCCCCGGCGACATCAGCCATGGGAACTGAACCGCCGTCGGGTGGCCAACCGGGCCAGCAGACTGAGGATCAACACCACCGCGATCAGCACAAGGGCCGATGTCCACGCCAAGGCATGCCACTCGGGATAGGGCCCGGTGGCGTAGGTGTAGACCAGCAAAGGCAGAGCGGCCATCGGTTGGTCGAGCCGGGTCGAGAGATATTGGCTCCCCAGTGCTGTGAACAGCAACGGGGCGGTTTCGCCGGCAATCCGCGCGACGGCCAGCAGCGTGCCGGTCACGATCCCGGGCAGGGCGCTGCCCAGCACCACCACCAGTGCGGTTCGCCAGCGGGGATACCCCAGGGCCAGCGCGGCCTCGCGGAGTGAAACCGGCACCAGTGCCAGCAGCTCTTCGGTGGTGCGCATCACCATCGGAATCATCAGGACCGCCAGCGCAATTGACCCGGCCAGAGCCGAGAAGTGGCGTTGGGTGGCAACCACCCAGGTCCAGGCGAAGACGCCCACCACGATCGACGGGGTGCCGTTGAGGACATCGGCCACGAATCGGGTCAGAATCGCCAGGCGCGAGCCGCGGTATTCACTGCAATAGAATCCGGCGGCGATACCGACCGGCACACCCACCAGCGCGGCCACGCCCACGATGATCAGGGTCCCGACCAGGGCGTGCAGA
>CBFGTB010000164.1:0-3021 GCA_965651715.1 uncultured Gemmatimonadales bacterium | reverse complement strand
GCTCCCTGGAGGGTTCACCCTCCGCTCTTGCCGAGCCGTCGCTTTAGCGACGGGCCCCACCACCCTCCGCTCTCGCCGAGCCGTCGCTTTAGCGACGGGCACAGGCGTCGGGGCCCGCGGGTAAACCCGCGGCTCGGCTAAGGCGTCGGCTGAAGCCGACAAGCACGCTCCCTGGAGGGTTCACCCTCCGCTCTCGCCGAGCCGTCGCTTTAGCGACGGGCACAGGCGTCGGGAGCCCGCGTGTAAACCCGCGGCTCGGCTAAGGCGTCGGCTGAAGCCGACGGGGCTCCAAGGTAAGGGCGAGTTTACTCGCCGCTCTCGCCGAGCCGTCGCTTCAGCGACGGGCCACGCAGCGCTCCACTGACTCGATGCCATCAGTGTCACTCGACTTGCGCCAGAGCGTATCACCTGAGAGGTGAGCGATGCGGCCGGTGAGCAGCAGCGTGTCGCGCAGCGTCCCGTCGGAATTGAGGCGGAGCCAGTGCTGGACCGAGTCGCTCCGCCAACTCCGATTGAGCCACATCCCGCCGTTCGGATCGAGTTGCAGATCGGTGACCGGCGGCAGTGTGGCGGGGTGGCTGAAGAGTTGCTCGAGTGCGGGGCGGAGCGTCGAATCCCGACCGGCATAGAAGGCAATCGCCTGATGCCAGGTGGCATCATCGAGCGGCAGCGGGGCGAGATTGAGCAGGGTATCGCGCACCACTTCACCGGCGGCATTGACGCAGCGAATCCCGGTCGTCCCGTCGGCCACCGGCTCGCTGCTGCAGAAGCGGGAGCCATCGGGCGCGGCGGCGGCGCGCGCGGTCGCGATGAACGGGTCGAGCATCGGAATAGTCTGCCCGCCGGCAATCGGGCGCCTGATGATCGCCGGCTCCGGGCCGGCAAAGTGGTAAATCGAATCGACGGCGGGTGCGCCGCTGTCGCCCGTCATCCGGAGCAGATCCCATCCTGAGGCCTGCGCGGGCTTGGTGCCAATCGCGAGGAAGCTGCCATCGCCGGCGCGCCGCCAGCCGCCGCCGGACGGGATCCGGTGTCCGCCGAGCAGGTGGCCGTCAGCATCGAAGTACTGCACCCGCGCCAGCGCCAGATCGGTGGCCCACACGGTATCACCGGACCAGCCGATCTGATCGATGAAGGTGAACTCGCCCGGCCCCTCCCCCTCGCGACCGGCCTGTACCGCACTGGCCGTCGTCGGCCCGATCATCAGCGCGGTCCCCGTGGTGGTCCAGGCCATCAGGCCGTCGGGCCCGGGGGCGAAGTGCTCGATCACTCCCTCATCATCGGGTCCGGGCACCACCACGGGTGTACAGGCGTAGGCGAGGCTGTCGGCGACAGCGCCGCCGCCGGTAACTTCCTGCACCGGTCCACCGCAGCCGAGCAGGAGGATGGTGACAATGGCGATTGGGGCTGGTGACTTGAGCATCGGCAATGATAGTCGCGACCGATTCTGCGAACGAACCGTCGTTCAGGGCGGCAATCGTCGCCGGGAATGGACGGGCACGGCGGGTCTCGCCGCTACGGGAGTGTCACGATGAGAACCCAGTTCTACACCGCCACAACGCTCGACGGCTACATCGCCACCGAGGATGATTCGCTCGAATGGCTGTTCGCACTCGGCGAGCTGGGGCAGTCGAGCTATGGCGAATTCATTTCCCAGGTCGGCGCCCTGGCGATGGGATCCGCCACCTACGAGTGGATGTTGCGCAACTCCGAGGCAGTGGTCAGGGAAACGGGCCTGGCCTGGCCCTACACTCAGCCGACCTGGGTGTTCACCTCCCGCGAGTTGACCGGTGTCCCCGGCGCCGACATCAGCTTCGTGTCGGGCGACGTGCGACCGGTCCACGACGCGATGCGCGCTGCCGCCGGTGAGCGCAACATCTGGCTGGTGGGCGGCGGTGAACTGGTCGGCAAATTCCATGACCAGGGTCTGCTCGACGAACTCATCGTGCAGGTGGGGTCGGTCGTCCTCGGCGGTGGCAAGCCGTTGCTGCCCCGACAGATTCTGGCGCCGACGCTGCGACTTCACGATATCCGCCCGATGGGGCCGTCGATGGTGGAGTTGCGGTATCTGGTCGACAAGGCGGCGGCACATACCACATCGCCCACCACCACCTCACGATGACCGGGTCGATGTGACATCGCCTTCGGGCGATCTCCTGTCACGCCACCGACTCAGCGGTATACATCTCGCCGATGTCCAACCCGCACGACAGTGACCACCAATCGGCGATCGGTGATCTGGTAGAGAATGCGGTAGTCGCCCTGTCGCACGCGGTATTTATCGTCGTGGCTCAGCTTCTCACATCCAGGCGGGCGCGGATCATTCGCGAGCGATCCGATCCGCGCGACGACCCGTTCACGGTCCTTGCGGGGAAGTCCTTCGATTTCCCGCGCCGCGGAGCGCTTGATCTCGATACTATAGCTCGCCACGTCGCTTCAGATCGGCGACAAAGGACGGGTACGAAACAGCAGGCTCCTCTGCCCGATCGCGGAACGCGGCGAGGTCGTCGGCGTCTTCAGCGAACTTCTCACGCAGTACGATATTCACCAGCTCAGACACGCTCTGCTCGGTGGCAGCCGCCTTGAGTCGGAGGGCGCGGTGGAGGGCGCTGTCGAGGTAAATCGTGGTCCGGCGGGTGCTGGCAGTCATCCCGGCACGATAGCGTCGTAACGCTATGACGTCAAGACGTCACGTCTACCCGGCAGGGCGCGGGAGACGCGCTATTCCGTCGCCTGCGGCAGCTCGACCTGCCGCCGACTCACGCACCGCTCCAGCATTTCCATGCCGTCGGCGTCGCTCGATTCGCGCCAGAGGGTGTCACCCGCGAGGTAGGCGATGTGTCCCCGGGTGAGCAGCAGCGTGTCCCGCAGTGCGCCGGTGGGAGTGAGCCGCAGCCAGTGCTGCACCGAGTCGCTGTACCAACTGCGATCAATCCACAGCGCGCCGTTGCGGTCGACGCCCAGAGCCGTAACCCGCGGCAGCGCGTCCGGATGGGTGAACAGTCCCTCGATCGCCGCCAC
>CBFGTB010000163.1:0-3061 GCA_965651715.1 uncultured Gemmatimonadales bacterium | reverse complement strand
CGCGAGGTGGCGCGGCGGGCACTGGAGGCGCTGGTGGCCGACGGACGGATTCATCCCGGACGGATTGAGGAACTGGTGGGGAAGGCCCAGGGCAGCGTCGATTCGCAATTGGTGGAACTGGGGGAACAGGCGGCGTTCGATGTCGAGGTGCACGGCCTGCATCCCGAGATCATCCGCCTGATCGGTCGGATGCGCTATCGGACCTCCTATGGTCAGAACCTCTACGAACATTCCAAGGAAGTGGCCTGGCTGGCGGGCATGATGGCGGCCGAGCTGAAGTGCGACGTCGCGCTGGCGCGCCGGGGGGGATTGCTTCACGATATCGGCAAGGTGCTCACTCACGAGCACGAGGGGACCCATGTGCAGCTCGGCGTGGAGGTCGCGCGCCGCTACGGCGAATCGGCGCCGGTGATCAACGCCATCGAGGCCCATCACAACGACGTGCCGCATGAGACCACCGAGGCGGTGCTGGTGCAGGCCGCCGATGCCATCAGCGGATCGCGCCCGGGGGCACGCCGCGAGGCGTTTGAGAGCTACATGAAGCGGTTGACGCGACTCGAAGACATCGCGACCAGCTACCCGGGTGTCGAACGCAGCACGGTCATTCAGGCCGGTCGTGAAGTGCGGGTCATCGTCAAGCCGGAGGAGATTGACGATGCCGCCGCGCAGGACCTGTCGGAGACGATTGCGCGTCGGATCGAGTCGGAACTGCAGTACCCGGGACAGATTCGGGTGACTGTCATTCGTGAACTTCGTGCCATGGACATTGCCAAGTGAGTGCTCGTCTGCTGGATGGAACCCGTCTCGCCACCGAGATTCAGGCCGAAATTGCCGAGCAGACGGGTGAGTGGCTCCGGCGCGGCATCGTGCCGGCGCTGACTGTGATTCTGGTGGGGGACGACCCGGCATCGCAGATGTATGTCCGGGCCAAGGGGCGGGCCTGCGAGGCGGCCGGCATGCGGTCGGATACCATCCTGCTCCCCGCTGATACCCCCGAAGCCGAGTTGCTGGCAGTGATCGATCGGCTCAACGCCGACCGCGATGTCCACGGGATTCTCTGCCAGATGCCGGTACCGGCGCACATCAATGCCGAGCGGGTGCTCGAGCGGATCGATCCGATCAAGGATGTCGATGGCTTCCACCCGGTGAATGTCGGCAAGCTGGTGCTGGGCGACCCCACGGCCTTCGTGCCGGCGACGCCCGCCGGGATGCGGGAGATGCTGCGACGGTCGGGGATTGAGACCCGCGGGGCCGATGCGGTGGTCATTGGCCGATCGACAATTGTCGGCCGACCGATGGCCAACCTGCTGGCGCAGCCGGGGCCGGGCGGTGACGCCACTGTGACGCTCTGCCATTCGCGCACCCGTGATCTGGTGGGCATCTGTCGTCGCGCCGATCTGGTGATCGTCGCCATCGGTCGGCCGGAGTTCATCGGTCCCGAGGCGATCAAGCCCGGCGCCACAGTGATCGACGTCGGGATCAATCGGGTGAACGACCCGAGCATGCCGCGCGGCTATCGGGTGGTGGGCGACGTCGCGTTCGATCCGGTCAGTCGGATCGCCGGCGCGATCACACCGGTGCCCGGTGGCGTCGGCAAGATGACCATTGCCATGGTCCTCGCCAACACGCTCAAGGCCGTGACGCTGCAACAGGACAGCCGGTGAGCGACACCCCGGCCGCCTGGACGGTGAGTCGCCTGGCGCGGGAACTCAAGCGCCGGGTCGAGACCGACTTCCCGACCACCTGGGTGCGCGGCGAGATCGTCGGTCTCAAGCGCTACCCCAGTGGTCATCTGTACTTCGGCTTGCGCGACGAACTCGCCAAGGTGGATTGCACCATGTGGCGCTCGGCGGCGCAGCGACTGCGCCATCAGCTTGAGGAAGGTGCCGAAGTCGTGGCGCTGGGCAGCGCCGCGGTATGGGAGGAGCGGACCGCGCTCCGCTTCAATGTGGTGCAGATGCTGCCGCTGGCCGAGATGGGCAGTGCCGCGCGCAGCGTCGAGCGGACCAAGCAGGCGCTGCTGGCCGATGGTCTGCTCGACCCGGCCCGGAAGCGTCAGTTGCCGCCCTATCCCCGGCGGATCGCCGTCATCACCTCGGTGGCGGGTGCGGTGGTGCGCGACATCATCACTGTCTCGCGCCAACGCTGGCCCGGGGTGGAACTGCTGGTGGTCGGCGCTGCGGTGCAGGGCGACCATGCCCCGGCCGAACTGGTCGACGCCTTCGCCACTGTGGCCCGTCTGCCGGACATCGATCTGTGCATCGTGGGGCGCGGCGGCGGTGCGCGCGAGGACCTTGCCGCGTTCAACGACGAGGCCCTCTGCCGAGCGATTGCCGCCTGTCCGGTGCCGGTGATCAGTGCTGTGGGCCATGAGGTCGATGTGACACTTGCCGATCTGGTGGCCGACCGGCGCGCCGCCACGCCCTCGCAAGCTGCCGAGTTTGCGCTGCCCGAGCGCCAGGCCGTGCTGCTGCAGGTGGAGCATCGGGCTCGGGCGCTTGAGCAGGCGGTGACAACCCTGTTGCGTCGGCGGCGCGAACGGCTCGACCGCACCGGTGATCGGATGGGGGCGGCGTTGCAGCGTCATCTGCGGCGCGGGGAGCAGCGCCTCCATGCGGCGGCGGTGACACTTCCGGCGGCGCTGGAGCGTCGGGTCCGGCAATCGCGGGATCGGCTTGCCCGGGTGAGTGAACGCCTGGCGCCGGCCATGGACCGCATGCTGGCCCGCCGCACCGCGGTGCTGGATCGCCACGCGGCGGCGCTGGAGGCGCTGTCGCCCCTCGCAGTGCTCGGACGCGGCTATGCCGTGGCGATGGGCGAGGACGGACGGGTGTTGCGGCGGGTGGCGGACTTTGCGGCGGGACAGGATTTCACACTGCGGCTGAGCGACGGCACTGTCCGCGCTCGCAGGGAGGGGTGATGGCGGAGAAGGATACCCTGGGCGAAGACCTCGGACGGCTGGAGGAGATCGTCCGGCGACTCGAGGCCGATGATTTGCCGATTGAAGAGGCGCTGGCCGTCTTCGAGGAGGGGGTGCGGCGGCTCCGCTCGGCCCGGCACC
>CBFGTB010000162.1:0-3213 GCA_965651715.1 uncultured Gemmatimonadales bacterium | reverse complement strand
GCCCCGCCGCATCGTGCTCACCCGGCCTCGGTCTGGAGCTTGGTGATGCGCGCGCGGATCTCGCGGACCCGCGGCTGCAGCTCGGCATCGGCATGGGCCCACTGCCTGGTGAACTGACTGTAGTATTCAATCGCATCGGCCACGTCACCCTGCGCCTCATACAGCCCGCCCAGACGGAGCAGGACATCGGCGCGGAACGTCGCATCGTACGCGGCGACCGTCGATCGTAACGTCAGGAACCGACGATATGAGGCGATTGCCGAATCCGGTTGCTCAGACGCCTCGTAGGCGTATCCCCGAAACAACGCGGCCATCCGCGGATCGAGCTCGAAGCGATCTTCGGCCACCCGCGTGGCGGCAAGAACATCAGACCAGCGCCCTTCGGCATACGCGAGCATGGCAGCATATCGGGCGCGCCCACCCACCGAATCATTGGCCAGCGCCAACTGATCGCGCTCCCATCCGACCGCCGCCTGTTGCACCAGTTGGGGGGCGCGAATGATGGCCCCCAGATAGGCGATCGTCTGCCAGGGGCGATTGCTCGGGGGGAGACTGGTCATCGGCACCCGCGCGAGGCCGCGGTCGAGGATCGCGAGCGCGGTGGCCCTCGTACCGTACCGCGCCTCAAGGTAGGCCGAATCGATCACGAACTGCATCAGATTCGCGGCGGTTGGCTGGACGCGATAGAGCGCGTTGTCACTCGCCTCGATAAACGACCGGGTCTCCGTAATGCGGCCCTCCAACTCCGTCGTGCTGGCGAGGAACATCGCCGACATCACCGCCTGCCGTGCCGTCTGCGATGACCGATTCACCATCCGCGCGACCGAATCGGCCGTCGCGAGATCACCTTTGCCCCAGGCGGCATACCACTCCGCCTCCCAGAAATCATTGCTCTGGCCGTAGGTCGCACGGTAGGACGCCACAGTGGAGTCGAGGGCGGCCGCCGAACGACCATTCATGATCTGCGCCTGCAGCAGATTGGCGAACGCTCCGCCGAAAGTGTGGGGCAAATCCACGACCCGCCGGTAGTAGGCCTCCGCCTTCTCGAACTGGTTCATCGCCGCGAACAATCCGGCGGCGTTATTGAGCGCCGTGGTACTCATAGTGTCGAGCGCGGCGGCATCCTCATATGCGGCCAAGGCCTTGGCATTGTTCACCTCCGGACCGTTGGTGAAATAGAGTCCCTCGGTGAGCAGCCGCTCCATCTCGGTCAAGCGGTCGCGATGGCGGTACGCGGTACTGATGGCGGCAATCATGCCCGCCCGGTCGGTCCCCTCGTTATTGAGCAACACTGCAATCTTTCGCCACGCCATGGCGAACGCGGTGTCGAGTTGCACGGCCTCCCGCAGCAAGGCCAGGCCGCGCTCACCCTCCCCTTCCTCGCTTGCGAGACGCGTCCCCTCGACGTATTTCCGGAGCGCGGCAAGTGACGGCGTGGTCACCCGCTCCAATTCGCTGCTGGCGCGAATCGCCTTGAGGGATTCCCCCGCCTTGGTCCGGACCTCCTTTGACAACCGCCCCAGGGCGTCGAGCAGCGCGTCCTCGTTGACGGCCTCCTCGCGGAACACCGCGAGGTCGTTGCCGTCACGCACCGAGACCAGCCGCGCCGAAATCACATAGCTCTGTCCGAACTGCGCAATGCCACCGTCGAGGACCGCCTTGGCCCCCTCGCGCGTGGCGATTTCCCGCGCCAAGTCGAAGCTCAACTGCACGTCAGACGGCTGCCGCATCAAGGTGAGCGCTTCATCAATTGACGACCGCGTCAGCACGTTGAGTGTTGTCGATTGTGCCAGATCGGTGCGGAGCGCTTCGGCGACAGCGGTGCCCAGGGTGGAATCGCCGGCCGGCGAACGGAAATCAGCGATCATCAGCATCTCGTGCGACCCGAACGCGCCACTCCCCTGCAGCGATGCCATCGGTCCCACCCCCATCGCCCGCAGCACCATGACGGTCACAATCACCAGCGCAAATCCCCCGACCGCGAGGGCACCGCCCAGCCAGGCCCGGTGCCAGGAGAGATGGTGACTCGCCCGCCGCGCGAAGGTGGCCATGGTCCCTTCGGCTGGCGAACTACCGCCGGGGCTGGGTACGTCCAACCGCCGCACGGTTCGCTGGACGTAGCCGGTGGCCAGCAGAACCGGCAGTCCGGCGAGCATCACGGCGATCGCGCCGGGCAGCACCCAGTCGGGCAGGCCGATCGCCTCGCGCGCCGCCCAGGCCGTCAGGCCGACCCCGAGCATGGCCACCGCCCAGATCGCCAGGGCCCGCCCCAGTTGCATCGCGCCTCCCCCGACCCGTTCCGGCGCGGCGGCGCCGCTGCCATTCGGCAGCACGGTGTCAAGCACCTGCCCCATCGCTGCGGCGTCCTGTGGCCGCTGATCCGGATCCTTGGCGAGACACTGCATCACCAGCGCCGCCAGTGACGGCGGACAGTCCTGCCGGAGCAGCAGCACGTCGGGGGGTTGCTCGCTCATGTGGGCCGCCAACAATCGCGTCGGCGTGGTGGCGACGAAGGGAGGCCGACCGGTCAACATCTCGAATGCCATCACGCCGAAGGCGTAGATGTCGGCCCGATGATCGGTGGCGGGGTCGCCGGCGGCCTGCTCGGGCGCCATGTAGGTCGGCGTCCCGATGACCGTCCCCGCCTGGGTCAGCGTCTCACCCTCGATCGCACCGGCGCGCGCAGCGTTGATCGCCTTGGCGATGCCGAAATCGGTCACCGTGGCGCTGCCGGCGGCGAGCAGCACGTTGTCGGGCTTGATATCGCGGTGGACAATGCCGTGGTCATGGGCATAGGCCAGCGCCCGGGCCACGTCCCGCAGCACGCGGACCACTTCCCCCACCGACATCTGCCCGGTGTCGAGCCGCTGCCGTAACGACTGACCGTCGACATATGGCATGGTGAACCAGGGCAGCCCGTCGACCTCGCCGGTGGAAAGCACCGGCACCACGTGCGGATGCTGCAACTGGGCCGCCAGCAGCACCTCGCGCCGGAACCGCTCCACCGAGATGCCGGCCAGCAGCTCCGGCGCCAACACCTTGATCACAATCCGGCGATGCAGCGCCAGCTCTTCGGCCAGATAGGTGCGCGACATCCCCCCGCCACCCAATTCGGCGTCGAACCGGTACAGTGCGCCGAGGGCGGCCTGAAACCGGTTGCGGGTGTCATCCATGGGGGGCTCGGCGGGAAAGGTGAGCGGGGTCAGCCCCAAG
>CBFGTB010000161.1:0-3340 GCA_965651715.1 uncultured Gemmatimonadales bacterium | reverse complement strand
ATCGCGGAGAAGGCAGCGGCTCTGCCAGGGTGTCAGCGCAGGGGCGGAGCGCGACCTCCGAGCGCTCTTTGACGCCATCCTCCTGCCTCGACCGAGCCGTGGCGTCAGCTAGGTCGTTTCCAGATAATCAGTTCCACACACCCACCCCAGCGCCGCACGCCCCATCAGCCGACCACCATCACCCCCCCCGGCGTTGACGCCCTCGGCTCCGGCACCGACCTTTCGGGTATGCCTCCCTCCCCCCTTGCTCGCATCCGCAAGCTCTGCCTGGCACTCCCCGAGGCGCATGAGGTCGAGGCCTGGGGCGAGGCGACTTTCCGCGTCCGGAACAAGATGTTCGTGATGTTCGCCTCGGCCGACAATCATCACGGCGGCGGCAGGCCGGCGATCTGGTGCAGGGCGGCGCCCGGCGTGCAGGGCGTAATGGTCGATGCCGATCCCGATCGCTTCTTCGTGCCCCCCTATGTCGGCAAGTCGGGATGGGTCGGGATCTGGTTGGATCATGATCCCGACTGGAGCGATGTCGCCGAGGCGATCGAGACGAGCTGGCGCCTGATCGCGCCCAAGCGACTGGTGCGCGAGTACGAACTGCGGTAAGAGCGGAGCGCTTCGCACAGTTGGGCGGATAGGCAATTCACTCATCAGTCAGCATCGCCGCGATGTTCCAGAACCTCGACCAGCGCGGCCTCGTCACGGCTCAGCCACTTGCCATCGCGGTGGCGTGCACGGGCGGCCTGCCAGCGGGCGAGCTGCGCCGGGTCACTGAAGGCACCGATGATCACCGGATCGACGTAGCACCGGCGACACACCGCCGGCGTGTTGCCCAGTCGCTCCGCCACAGCGGTCATCGCGGCCGCGAGTGAGGGTGGATCGGCGGCCGCGGTCGGGAGCTGCTGCGCCGCGAGCAGGGTACCGGCCCAGGTGCGGAAGTCCTTGGCGCTGAAGTCATCATCACTGATACGCCGCAGATACGCGTTGACATCAGTCGAGCCAATCGGGGTCGGTTGGCCGTCGTCGCCCAGGTACTGAAACAGCTCCTGACCCGGCAGGTCGCGCATCATCTTCACCAGGCGCGCCAGCCGACGGTTCCGAAGCGAGATGCGATGACGCCTGCCACTCTTGCCCTGAAAGGTGAAGGTGAGATCGGACGCAGCGAATCGTACATGATTGTCGCGCATGGTGGTCAGGCCGTAGGAGCCGTTGTCCCGGGCATAGGCCTGATTTCCAATCCGGATCAGCGTGTGCTCGAGCAGCCACACCACGGCGGCAAGAGCCCGCTCACGCGGCAGGCCAGTGCGGCCGAGGTCGGCGTCAACCGCAGAGCGGATCGCCGGCAGCGCCCGCGCAAAGGGGATCAGCCGGTGATACTTGGTGGCGTCGCGGACCTGCCGCCACCGAGCGTGATAGCGGTACTGCTTCCGGCCGCGCGCGTCGCGGCCAGTGGCCTGGATGTGACCGCTGGGATCGGGACAGATCCACACCGTGCGCCACGCCGGCGGAATGGCCAGCCGCCTGATCCGTTCGAGCGTGCCGCGGTCAGTAATGCGACGCCCGTCGGGATCACGGTAGCTGAACCCGCCGCCGACCGGCCGACGCGAAATCCCCGGGCGATCATCGCGGACATGATGAAGCTGGGCGGCGCGGGCGGCGCTCAGCGCGTCGTCGGTCTGCTGAGTCAGTCGCGCCATCGTAGCTCATCCGTCCCGCGCAACATCAGCACCGTCACCCCCAGCTCTAGATCAGATGAATGGTCTCACCGCGCTCCAACATGTCGACGTACTTGGCGATTTTCCGTTCACGGGTAGCGGCGCGCTTGACGGTCTGGATCCGAAAGAGAATGGCGTACCGGTTGGCACTCGAGATGGTGGCGAAGAAGGCCTTGGCCTTAGGTCGCCGGTCGAGCGCCCGCTGCAGGTCGGGCGGCACCGTCGCGGTGCGCGCCGAGTCGTAGGCGGCGTCCCACTGGCCGTTCTCCTTGGCCCGCGCGACGGCGGCCAGGCCGGCGGGCTGCATCCGCCCCTCCTGGGTCAGTCGCTCGATCTTGCCACAGTTGACCTTCGACCAGATGCTCCGCTTCCCGCGCGGGGTGAACTTCTGCAGCCAACTGCTGTCGTCAAACGATTTCTTCTGCCCATCGATCCAGCCATAGCAGAGGGCGACATCAAGCGCCTCGGCATATGTGACCGAACGCAGGTCGGAGCTGACCTTGGCGATCCGGAGCCACAGGCCGGGCGAGTCGGTGTGATGGCCGGCCAGCCACCGCTCCCACGCGGCAGCGGTGGCGAAGCGGCGGATCGGAAGCGGTGCGGACGGGGTGGTGCCCATGAACGAGTGCCATTGTGCGATGTTGAACAGTCGGGCCGACGTCACCGCGGCGGCGAACTATGCCGCCCGCGCTTCCACGATCGCTATGCCGGCATGAGCGTCGATTTCTCGGCTGAAGGCAAAGCCGGCGGCCGTGAGCAAGCTGATGTACTGGTCGCGGGTGCGCTGCCGTCCGCCGAGCAGCACCAGCATGTGAATATCCAACATCTTGGCCCAGTCGGGACCGGCGGCGTCAGAGATCATCGTTTCGAGCAACAACAGCGTGGCTGACGCCGGCGCCGCGCGACGAATGGCACTCAGGATGGCGAGCGCCTTGGCGTCGTCCCAGTCATGAATGATATCCATCGCCAGATAGGCGTCGCAGCGGGGCAGCTCGTCGCGGAAGAAGTCACCAGGTTGAAGAGTCATCCGATCGGGGATGTCGTCGCCGACCTGCGCGATGACCGGCGGCAGATCGAAAAGGACGCCGCGGGTACCGGCCGACGCGGCGAGAATGGCGCGCAACAGTTGGCCGCGACCGCCGCCGATATCAGCGATGCTGCCAAAGCCGGTGAAGTCGTAGTGCGCGAGGATGCCGGCGATCTGACCATGCGCCTTCGCTTCCATCGCACCATTGAATACCCGGGCGTCCTCAGGATGGGTTTCAAGGTGATGCCAGTAGCCGTCGGGTACCACGGCTTCAGTCGACGGCCGACCGGTGGTGGCGGCGTAGCGGATGTCACCGAAGATGGCCCAGTTGACAGGTAGCCCGATCATCCGCGCGAAGGCGCGCATCGACTGGGGATGATCGGATCGCAGCAGCGACGACGCCGGCGAATGACTGAACCGATCGCCATCAGCTGCAAAGATGCCGTGCGCGGCCAGCAGGCGCAGAATACGGAACAGCGCGTCAGGGTCGGCACCGACGTCAGCGGCCAATTCGCGCGCGTTGCGCGGGGCGGTGTTCAGCGCGTCGGCTACGCCAAGATCAGCGACGACGTGCAGGCAGCGCGCGACGCAGTATCCGCCGGCGACC
>CBFGTB010000160.1:0-3475 GCA_965651715.1 uncultured Gemmatimonadales bacterium | reverse complement strand
GTCGCAGGAAATCGCGATGGGGCAGTCCTTGCTGGCGGGTACCCAGCAGGAGACTGGCTTTTACGCCGATCCGGCACTCAACGCCTATGTCCGCGGGGTGGGCATGAAGATGGCCCAGGCGTCGGAGCGGCCGGAGTTGCCCTGGGAGTTCCATGTGGTCGACGACCCGGCCGTCAATGCCTTCGCCGCGCCGGGCGGGTTCATCTTCATCACCCGCGGGATTCTGGCCTATCTCAACTCCGAGGCCGAGCTGGCGGGAGTGCTGGGACATGAAATCGGTCACGTGACGGCCAAACACTCGGTGTCGCAGCTTTCAAAGCAGCAGCTCTTCAGCGTGGGGCTGGTGGCCGGGGCAATCGCCGCACCCGATGCGATGGCCGGCGGGATCGGGCAATTGGCGCAGACCGGAGCCGGACTGCTGTTTCTCAAGTTCGGTCGGGACGACGAACGCCAGGCCGATGAGCTGGGCCATCGCTATTCCCTGATGCAACACTACGATGTCCGCGAAATGCCCAAGACCTTCCGTACTCTGGAGCGTCTCAGCGGTCAGAGCGAGAGCGGACGGGTGCCCGGCTTTCTGTCGACTCACCCCGATCCGGGCGATCGGGTGGCGGCAACTCAGAGTTGGGCCGACACGGTGTCGAACCCCGATGCGCTGGAAGTGGATCGCGATCGCTATCTGAGTCATCTCGAGGGTCTGGTCTTCGGGATCGATCCGCGGAATGGCTACTTCGAGGACGGCGTGTATCTCCATCCGACGCTGCGGTTCCGCCTGGCGGTTCCCACCGGCTGGCAGGGAGTGAACCAGGCGAGTCGGGTGGTGCTGGTGGAGCCGAACGGCCAGGCGCAGGTCGAGGTGTCCCAGGTCAATCAGGCCAGCGTGCAGCAGGCGGCCGATGCGTTTGCCGCGCAGCAGGGCGTGCAGGTGACCGGGCGGAACACCAACCGCGTCAACGGCCTGACGGCGGCGACCGTGGCATTCCGCGCGGTGAGCAGTGACCAGCAGCAGTTGGTGGGTGAGGTCATTTACGTCGCTCACGGCGGGGCGATTTACCAATTGCTCGGCCTGACCACAGCGGCGGCGGCCGGGTCGCAGGGTCGGGTGCTGGTGCAGGCGCTGGGGTCGTTCGCCCCGACGGCCGCCAATCAGCAGTTCCGCCGGGTGCGCGAGGTGCATTTGGTGAAGTTGACGGCCGGGACCACTGTCGATCGGCTCGCCCGCGAGACCAACGGCGCGGCCTCGGCCGAGGATCTGGCACTGCTCAACAGCGTCGATCCCGGTGTGATGATGCCGGCCGGTCGCACTGTCAAGACGCTGCGGTATCGATAACATGCGTGCGCTGGCGGCGGCTCTGCTGCTCGCGGCCTGTCACGCGAATGGTGGGGATCCCAACCCGCCGGTTCCTCCGGCCGAGCAGCCACCGTCGCCCGCGCTCCGCTCGGCGGTGGCAGCGGCGCTGGCGCCCTATCATGTGGCTGTCGATTCCGGTGAGAGCGGTGCGGATCTGACGCCCCTGGCGGCGGACCTCCGCGCGCTCTACCAGGGTGAGGTCGATCACCTGGTGTGGTTCAGCAACAGTGTACCCCGGCCGGCGCTTGACAGTTTGCTCAGCGCCGTGGCGGCGGCCGACCGTGACGGTCTCGATCCGGAGGACTTCGGGGCGACATCGCTGCGGCAGTTGCGGGCGCGACTCGATAGTGCCGGGGCACCCGATCCGACCCAGTTGGCGGCACTGGATGTGGCCGCGTCGGTGGCAGGTATCCGTCTGTTGCGCGCCATCGGGATCGGTGAAGTCGATCCTCGATCGCAGGGCTTCGCCTTCGATCCGCCGGGACGCGACAGCGATTACGCCGGTATGCTGCGCACCGCGCGGGACAGTGCGTCGTTCGGGCCGGCGCGCGATGCGGCCCGCCCGGCATTGCCGCTCTACGGTCGCGTGGTCGATGCCCTGGCGCGATATCGTCGCTTGGCGGCGGAGGAAGCCACCTGGCAGCCGCTGGCGGAGCTGCCGGCGGCGGGCACGATCGCGATGGGAGACACCTGGCCGGGAGTGACGGCACTCCGGAGTCGGCTCACTGCCTGGGGCGACGAGGCCGCCACGCGGGATACCACGTCGATCTATGACAGTCTGACGGCGAGTGCTGTGAGGCGATTCCAGGCCCGTCATGGCCTGGCTGCCGACGGCGTGCTCGGCGCCGGGACGCTGGCCGAGCTGACCACGCCGTTGTCGCAGCGCGTGATGCAGCTCGAACTGGCGCTTGAACGACTGCGCTGGTTTCCGCGTCTGCCGAGTGGGCGAGCGGTAGTGGTCAAGCTGCCATTCTATGAACTTGACGCCTACGAAGACATCCAGCAGCCACCGGCGTTTTCGATGCGGGTGGTGATTGGTGAGCGCGGCATGCACGCCACGCCGATCTTTGCCGATTCGATCTCGCTGCTGGTCTTCCGGCCGTACTGGAATATCCCCGCGACACTGGCGGCGCGTGAGCTGGTCGACACGGCGCGGGTCGACTCGACATTTATGGCGGCCAATCAATACGAAATCATCGCCAGCTACTACGACAGTGCCACAGCATTGCCGGTCACGCCGGAACGGCTCGACTCGGTTGCGGCGGGCACGCTGTTCATGCGGCAGCGGCCGGGGCCACTCAACTCGCTGGGACGGGTGAAGTTTCTCTTCCCCAACAAGGACGACATCTACCTTCACGATTCGCCGGCACGGTCGCTGTTCGCTCGCGATCGACGCGCCTTCTCGCACGGCTGCGTCCGGGTTGACCAGCCGCTGGAACTGGCGGCGTGGCTGCTTGATGACCAACCGGATTGGCCGCGGGCCGCCATCCAGGCGGCAATGGTCGCCGACACGCCGGCGACCGTCCGGCTTCGCCACAAGGTTCCGGTGGTGTTGTACTACGCGACCGCGACTGTGGATCCCGATGGCACCGTGCGCTTTGCCGATGATCCCTATGGCCTCGATGCGGCGCTCAGCCGCGCCCGGGACGTGCCCGCGCCGGCGTCGCGCTGACCTGCCCTCGGCCGAGGCGACGAGGCGTGACCCTGAGGTGTCTCAGCGAGGGCCATCTGACGACGTCATCGGGGATGGGCAGTCCGCCGCATCTCGACGAGGCGCCGGATGCCGGTCGCAATCAAGACGACGGGCAGCAACAGGAGCCCCACCATGATGGCGCCGTCCCTGGCCGGGTTACCCGTCGGATTCACCGCCGCCAGTCGGCTGAGCACGGCGGTTCCGATCAGTCCAAGGACGATCAGCGAAAACGAACTCAGTCGAGAGCGATGATCATGTCGGATCTCAGCGCCGAAGAAGGCGAGCAATCCGATGGTCGCCGCAATCAGCAGGCCGGTGCCCAGGGGCGCGTCAACGCCCCATATCCGGGAATGGCCAACAACCCAATACAGCAGAACGCAGCAGGCGGCGAGCAACGACTTTCCGATCGACGGTGTGCGCATGATGGATTC
>CBFGTB010000159.1:0-3517 GCA_965651715.1 uncultured Gemmatimonadales bacterium | reverse complement strand
GCTCTATTGTGACTGGAGTTCAGACGTGTGCTCTTCCGATCTCGACCATGAAGGGCAGCACGGCAACACTGGCTGCCACCACCAGTCCGCGTTGCACAAGTTCGGGCCTCACTTCGACGAACCGCAGCACAATCTGACCGACCCGGGTGCCATAGAGCGATGCGCCGATCACGATGCCGGCGATGGCTGCCGAATCGATAAGTAGCCAGTACACCTTGCGCCGCACCCGCTGCCCCATGGTCCGCTCCCGCGGCGCGGCCCGCAGGTTTTCCACCCAGGTGGCGTAGACGGCGGTGAAGGTCTGCAGCGGCTTGGGGAGCTTGCGGTCGACATAGATCGCAGCCGACGGCGCCGCGCCGATCAACCACGGCGTGATCAATGTCGTCACGGCCGACACCGCCACCATGACCGGATAGAGGAAATCGCGCACCAGCGGTGAGGTCGCGCCGACCGCGGCGATGATGAAGGAGAACTCGCCGATCTGGGCCATGCTCATGCTGGCCTGAAGCGCCACCCGGTTGCCGGCGCCCGACAGGAAGGCGCCCAGCGACACCGCCACAATCTTGCCGACGATCACCAGCACGGTGAGCACGACCACGGCGACCCAGTGTTGCCGCACCAATCCCGGATCGATCAGCATGCCGACCGAGACGAAGAAAATCGCAGCGAAAATGTCGCGCACCGGGATGACAAGATGCTCGACGGTATGCCCCTTGCCCGATTCCGCGATCAGCGATCCCGCCAGGAAGGCGCCCAGCGCCACCGAATAGCCGGCGGCATCGGCCAGATAGGCGCCAGCGAAACACAGCCCGATGCTGGCCACCAGGGTGGTTTCATTATTGCCCAGGCCGATCACCCAGCGCATCAGGCGCGGAATGGTGAACAGGCCGATCACCAACACCACCGCCAGCATGCTGAGCAACTTGAGCGCCGTCCCGGCAATGCTCCCCGCCGACGTGGCCTGCCCCGCCGCCACCGTGCTCAAGGCCGCCAGCATGACGATCGAGACCAGATCCTCGATGATCAGTACGCCGAAGACCAGGTCACGAATCCGGCCGCGGATTTTCCGATCGTCGAAGGCTTTGGCGATGATCGTGGTCGAGGACACCGCAATCGCAGCGCCGGTGAACACCGCCTCGGTGGGATTCCAGCCCATCAGCCGGGCCGCACCGTTGCCCAGCCAGAAGATGGTGGAAATGGCGATGATCCCGGTGATGGCCGCCGATCCCCCCACTCGCATCAGCTTCCGGAGCGAGAACTCAAGACCGATGCCGAACAGCAGCAGGATCACGCCCAACTCGGCCAGGATATGCGTTGCCTCGTCGTTGGCGATCGCCGGCATGATGGTCAGATGCGGCCCGACCAGCATGCCCGCCAGCAGATACCCCAGAATGACCGGCTGCTTCAGCCGCTGGAACAGGACTGTCGTGACGGCAGCCGTGCACAGCACCAGGGCCAGGGTGGCGAGGAAGGCATGCAGGTCAAGATTGGTCGCTGGGTGCATCGCTACTCACGAAATCCGAGGTGATAAACTGTCGCGCCCGGGCGCAACCGGCACGATCGGGCGCCAGGCGATGGCCTCCCACGCGGCATCGAGCAACGCCAGGGCATGAGGATGGCGGGGCGGCCATTCCCGGGTCGCGACCCGGGTCACAGCGAGCCCCACCAGGTGGAGCCAGACCGTGGCCCACAGTTCCACGGCCCCCGCCCGGACCTGCCCCTGTTGCTTGCCCCGCGCCAGGATCCGCTCCAGCGCATCTGACAGCTCGCGCGCCGCAGCGCGAGAGGCCTCATCGAGCTGATCTGTCGCCTGCCAGTTCAGCAGCATCAGCATCCGGGCCGGGTCCTGTTCGGCGACCTCAAGCCACCGCCGCCCCAGCTCGGCCAGGCGATCTGCGGTCTGCCCCGCCTCGGCGTCGTGGTCCGTGATGGTCGCCCGGCCCCAGTGCTGCACCTCACGATAGGCCGCGTTGAGCAGCGCCTGCTTGCCGGGAAAGTGGCGATAAATCGTCCCCTCTGCGACCCCGGCCCGGCGGGCCAGCATCGGCGTGGTGGTGGCATGATAGCCCACGCTTGCGAACAATTCGCGCGCCGCCTCCATCAGGCGGTCGCGGGTGGTCGAATTGGCATCGGGCATGGTTCCTCACGGGCACAGATCCGGCTGAGACCGGGGCGAGTTATCTTGGAACCCGCAGCCAGTCATATCTCCGGAGGAAATCTACCCGATGAAGATGCTTGTCCTCGGTGCCGGCCTGCAGGGCTCGGCCTGTGCCTTTGAATTGCTTCGCGACCCCGAGGTCAGCCGGGTCACCCTGGCCGACCTGCACCCCGACCAGATGGCGCCGTTTCTCAGCCGGCTCAATGATCCCCGGCTGGTTCCGGTCGCTCTCGATGTGACGGACCACGCCGCGGTCCGCGCCGTGATGGACGATCACGACGCGGTGATGAGCGCCATCCCCTACTACTTCAACGGACCGATGGCACGCCTGGCGGTGGAATCCGGTTGCCATTTTGCCGATCTGGGGGGCAATACCGAGATCGTCATGGAGCAGAAGAAGCTCGATGCCGCGGCGCGCGAAAAGGGGCTGTCGATCATGCCCGACTGCGGTCTCGCGCCCGGCATGGTCAACATTCTCTCCGCCGAGGGCATCCGGCGACTGGACGTCGCCGATCGGGTCCGGATCTTTGTGGGCGGGTTGCCCCAGCATCCCGAACCGCCGCTCAACTATCAGATCGTCTACTCGCTCGAAGGGGCGCTCGACTACTACACCACCCCGTCGTGGATTCTGCGCGACGGCAAGGCGGTCACTGTCGATGCCCTGAGTGAACTTGAGGACGTCGCCTTCCCGGCGCCGGTCGGGACGCTCGAAGCCTTCCACACCGCCGGCGGCGTCTCGACCATGCCGTTCTCTTACGAGGGGAAGGTCCGGGAGATGGAGTACAAGACGCTCCGGTATCCCGGCCACGTCGCGATCATGCGGCCGATCCGCGAACTGGGGTTGCTTGATCTCACGCCGATCAAGGTCAAGGGGCACGACGTGGTCCCCCGGGACGCCTTCATCGCCACGGTGTCGCCCAAGCTCACCAAGCCCAAGGGCGAGGATCTTGTCGCCCTGCGGGTGATCGTCAGCGGCACCAAGGACGGCGCGCCGCTCACGACCACCTTCGATCTGATCGACTATTACGACAGCACCCACGGCGTCAGCGCCATGATGCGGACCACCGGCTATTCTCTGGCGACGACCGGCCTGATCCAGGCCCGGCGTCAGGTGATTCGCTTCGGCGTCACCACGCCCGATGAGGGGATGCCTTACGACCGGTATGTCGCGGCGCTCGGCGCCCGCGGCATCAATATCCGGGAGAGCTGATCCCGACGGCTGGGGCAGCGGTGACCAAGCCGGTCACCGCTGCTTCGGCCTCGCCTACCAACTCCACTGACTGGCGACGTACCACCGGGTATCGTCGGCCGCGCGGGCCGCACTGACGGTGAGGACCGCCGCTCGCAGCACCCGAATCG
>CBFGTB010000158.1:0-3523 GCA_965651715.1 uncultured Gemmatimonadales bacterium | reverse complement strand
GGGCCTGGACCAGCCGCCGCCCGACCACTGACGGTCGCGGAACACCCGGCCGGCGGTGGGATACTTCCTCCCCCGCGCTCCCGGCAACTCTACCCACCCTGCCCCATCGGCCAGATCGCGCTGGTGCTGCTCCCGCATCCGCTCCAGGTGCCCGCGGAGCGGCGCCACCAGCGACCCCGGTAACACCGTGACCCGGTCCTTCGCGCCCTTCCCGCGCCGGATCGTGACCTCGCAACGCTCCAGGTCGAGATCCTTGACCCGGAGCGTGATCCCCTCCATCAGCCGCATCCCCCCACCGTAGAGCAGCCACCCCACCAACCGGTACACTCCGCTCAACCGCGCCAGCACCCGCTGCACCTCGTCGCGGCTGAGCACCACCGGCAACCGGGTGGGCGCCCGCCCGCGCGGCAGTCGACTCGCTCCCTCGAGCGGCCGGTCGAGCACATGCCGGTACAGGAACAGCAACGCCGCCAACGCCTGACCCTGGGTCGACTGGCTCACCCGCCGCCGCTCCACCAGCCAGGTCAGGAATGACCGCACCTCCGCCTCACCCATCTCCGCGGGATGCCGCAGCCGGTGGAACCGCACATAGCGCAGTACCCAGTCGGTGTAGGCTGCGATGGTACGGGGGCTCATCTGACGCAGACGCATATTGGACTGCAGTTGCTGCAACAGGGGCGACTTTGACTGCGACACCATCGCGGCCTCGAGGAATCGGTGCCGAACCGAAACCGTCGACCTCATTTCCAAATGGCACTGGCTCACGCAGGGTGGCCCGATATTACGCGTCCCCCGGCACCAACCCAAACCACACCCCCACCGGATCCTGCACCATCGCGTACACCGGCGCGCCATCCTTGTTCCTCGACACCTTGTGCACCTTGCCACCCTCCGCCACCACCCGCTCCAGTGACACCGTCAGGTCGCCCACCGGCAGATAGAGCAGCCACACCGGAGGCAGGTCGGCATTGGGTCCCCGCGCGTGACACACCCCTGCCGCCCCCTCGCCGTCGGCCGCAAGCATCACGTAGTCGGCGTACCGATCGCCCTCCGGCCCCATCGCCAGCTCCTGCACCTGCCAGCCGATCACCTCGCGGTAGAAGTCGCGTCGGGCCGGCGCATCCTCCACCGTGAGATCCTGCCAGGCAATCCGGCCCACCGGCCCCGGGGGAACGGCCGGTATCGCTTCAGTCGGCACCACCGGAATGATCCCGAACGCCGCACCGCCGGGATCCTCCAGCACCGCCCATTGACTCACCCCCGAACCGTCCCGGTGGTGCATCAGCTCCCGCCCGCCCAGCGCCACGCACCGAGCCGCACTGGCCGCAACGTCGACCACCTGGATGTGCGGCATCCACTCAAGCGGCAGGTCCTGACACTCGGGACCCCGCTTGCCCAGCCCGACCACCGGCATCCCCCGGTTGTTCATCAGGTCGTCCTGCCAAAGTGGCTCGGCGCCGGTGGTGAGCACCCGGGAATAGAACCGCACCTCCCGCTCGTGCTCCGGCACCGCGATGTCGGCACTCAGCACCTGGCCCACACCGGTGCGCGGGATTCACTCATATGTCAGGTCTCCACGGCTGAATCATTCATACAAGCTGTCGCCGTCAACCGCTGCATACTCCACCAGAAATCCCGCCACCCGCTCCACAACAGCGTCCACGAACGCGGCACCCTTGGCCGCAGTGGCGTGCCGCGGATCGCCCACCCCGGTGTCGTCGGTCACATCCACCCACCACCTCGGCGTCCACGCCCATCCCTCGCGGAAGCCGCGCACGGTAAACTTCCGCGCCGCACCTGGCCCGGCCTCCGACAACGGCCGCACCAGATCGGGACGCAGGTGCAGCATCACGCTGGTCTCCAGCTCGCCGGCGTGATCGCCCGGCTCGACAAAATGCTCCCGCGCATTTGCCACCTGATACCAGTTGACCTGCGCGATGCCGATCGACACCTCACCCCGAAGCTCGCGAATGATCTGCCTGAAGTCGTTGCCAGCGTGACCATTGAGGATCACCAGCTTATCGATGCCGTGGTCTAGCAACGACTCGACCAGATCCCTGATCACCGCGAGCTGAGTGGAGGAATTCATATTGATGCAGAACGGCACCTCCCGCTGACCGGTCTGCACCCCGAACGGAATCGTCGGCAACACCAGCACCTTGGCCCCGACCTGCCAGGCCCGCTCCGCGGCCCGACCGGCAATGGCCTCGCTCTGAATGGTGTCGGTGGCGTAGGGCAAATGACGATTGTGCGCCTCGGTGGCACCCCACGGAAGTACCGCGACGCGATACTCGATCTGCCTGACGGTTTCCCAGTCGCTCTCGGCGAGAATCCAGGGGCGAGTCACATCATATTCCGATCGCGGTGTACAGTGAACCCACACGGCACTGGGCAGCCCGCGCCCATCGAGGCCAGGCTACACCCCCATCGCCTCCGCGATCAGTTCGATCGAGCGGATTCGCGCCCGATGCTCGTACACATCAGAGACGATCATCAGTTCATCAACGCCAGTCTCGGCGATGAACGCCTCAAGCCCCTCGCGCACTGCGCCTGGGGAGCCGATCACCGAGCGCGCCAGCATCCGGTTGGCCTGCATCTTCTCCAGCGGCGACCAGTAGCTGTCAATGTCGTCGATCGGTGGCTTGCTGAGGCCGCGCTTGCCGCTGAAGATGTCGGCGAACGACATCTGCTGCGTGGTGGCAAGCCGCCGCGCCTCAACGTCACTGTCAGCAGCGATGACGTTGATGCCCGCCATGGCGTAGGGCCGCTCAAGCTGAGCCGAGGGCTTGAACCGCGTGCGATAAGTGTCCAACGCCGGCAGCAGCATGTCGGGCGCGAAGTGCGAAGCAAAGGCGTAGGGCAATCCCAGCTCCGCCGCCAGCATGGCCCCGAAGCCGCTCGAGCCGAGAATCCAGAGCGGGACGTTGCTGCCAGCCGCCGGTACCGCCACAATCCGCTGTCCCGGCTGCGCCGGCGCCAGAAAGGCCTGAAGCTCCTGAACGTCCTGCGGGAAATGATCAGAGGCGTCGGCAGCACGCCGCATCGCTCGCACCGCGACCTGGTCGGTGCCGGGCGCACGACCCAAGCCCAGGTCGATCCGCCCCGGATACAGCCGCTCCAGCGTACCGAACTGCTCGGCGATGATGTAGGGCGCGTGGTTCGGCAACATGATGCCACCCGCACCCACCCGGATGCTGCGCGTGCCGGCAGCAATGTGCCCCACCACAATCGATGTGGCAGCACTGCCGATGCCGACCATGTTGTGATGCTCGGCCACCCAGACCCGGCGATAGCCGAAGCGCTCAGCCTGCGCCGCAAAATCACGGGCGTTGTTGAGTGCGGCACCCGCGTCGGTTGCCTCGGTGATGCGAACCAGCTCCAGCAGGGACAGCGGGATCATCGCGCCTCATTCACGGTTGATGTCGAACGAACCTCCGATTGCCGCTATCCCAACGATCCCCGCCCACGATCAGTTACCCCCCCCCCGCCCCGGGGGCGCGCCCCCCCCCCCCCCCCCCCCCCC
>CBFGTB010000157.1:0-3676 GCA_965651715.1 uncultured Gemmatimonadales bacterium | reverse complement strand
GCGCGCGCATCACCAAGCTCCAGACCGAGGCCGGGTGAGCACGATGCGGCGGGGCTGGCCGGGGTTGCTGATCGCGGGCATGGTGACAGCGCTGCCGCCGCTCGCGGCCCAGCAGATCACGTGGCAGACCACGGCGGCGCTCTACGGCGACAACACCGAATTCTTCACCCCCTATCGCACCGGCGAGACCATTTTCGGCGGTCAGGTCGCGTCGTGGCTCGCCGCACACGCCGATCAGCATCTCAGCCTGCGGGTGGGCGTTTTCGCCGATCGCCGTTGGGGCAGTGAGCAGTTCACCGATTCGCTCAAGCCGATTCTGGCGGCGCGCTATACCACGACCCACTCGCTCGGAGTGATCGGGACTCTCGACAATGAGCGACGCCACGGCCTGCTCGACCCGGTGATGGTGTCGACCCGTGAGCTGACCACGCCGATCGAGTATGGCCTCCAGTGGCGCGAGCGGCGCGACTGGGGTCGAGCCGAACTGTGGATCAACTGGCAGCAACTGAACACGCCGACCCAGCGGGAGGCGTTCGAGGTGGGGGGCGTGGTGCGGGTCCATCCCCGCCGCTGGCTGGATGTCGAAGTGCAGCATCTCTGGTCGCACCGCGGCGGACAGCTCTACCATGCCGGCGTGCCGGTGACCAACAACCGCGTCACGGCCGCCGGCGTGATCCTTCACGATTCGGTGCCCGGTCTGCGGCAGGTGGAGCTGGCGGCCTATCGCCTCTGGAGCAGCGGGCATCTGGATCCCGATTACCCCAGTGAGCGTCCGGCCAGCGGGTCGGGGACCTGGCTCCGGGCCGCTGTGGCCCCCTGGCCGGCGTGGAGTCTGTTCGTGATTCATTGGCGCGGAACCGACTTCACCGCCCAGGCGGGGGATCCCAACTACGGGTCGATCGGGCAGGCGGCCGGATTCTACCGCGCGCAGCGCCGCTACTGGGAGCTCGGCGCACTGCGGCGCGCCAGCCTGAGCAGCGGGGTGCAGTTCGATACCGAAGTGCGGTTCCATCGCATCGATCATGAACAGAGCGAGGCCTTCTTCGGCACGCCCTGGGAACTGTCCTATCGGGTGATACTGCGGATTCCCATCGCGGTGACGCTGCGGCGCTAATCGAGCGGTGCGATTCGCAGGCTGGCCATGTGACGCGCCGCCGGCCAGCGCAGCACCACGGCCGTACCCTGATGCGTGCGATCGAAGCCGGCCTCGCTCCGCGCCACTGTCTCGATCGGATACTCCCAGCGTTCGGCGCCGTCGGCCAGCAACCGGGGCATCTCAGCCAGTGACAGTTCGGTGCTGAACCACGCTGCTCCGTCGGGGATGTTCTGCCAGCGCCAGTGGATATCGAGCGAGCCGTTGGCGTGGCAGACAATGGTCTTGTGGAACCCCGCGGCGCTCATCTGCACCGCCATGCCATGGGGAACCGACGCGAGCTGAACCGCCAGAGCGCGGTGCGCGTGTGACACGACGGCGGTCGGTGTGCCGCCCACAAAGTCATCGCGGCCGACGTCATCACTCAGAAAGCGATCGACAAGCAGGGCGCGCGGGACGTCGTCGATCGCCACCGGACTAATCGCATTCCGCTCGGCGTCATGGATCGAATCCGCGCCATCAGACGCCGCGACCACGTCGGGCGCGTTCTCGCGGGTGTCATCGGTGGTGTGGTAGGCCTCCTCATAGCGCGTCATCGCGTCGGCGAGGTTACAGTGGCGGCGCAGGTCCAGCGCGACTTCCAGCGCACCGCCGCGCTGCGGTGCGATCAGGTACAACGCTCTCGGCGATGTGATCAGCACCTCGTCACTGCCATCGCAGTCGACATCGCGCAGTGTGCCGCCGGGCGGCTGATCGGCGAACAGCAACTCGGCGGCGTGGGCCAGCTCGCGCCACAGCGCCGCACGCAGAAACGGCAGGTAGAGTCCACCGAAGACGCCGTGCCAGTAGGCGTCATTGCACTGGGCTCGGCCAATGTGGCGGCGGACCGGAGCCGGATCGCCGCGCTCACGCGAGTGGGCCGACAGCAACTGGGCGACCTTGTGAAGCCGGTTTGACTCGGGATACTTGACAAGGAAGTGTCGCCAATGGCCGCCGCGGAGCAGCGGATCGCGGCTCGGTTCCGCCGCCGCGGCCTGGCGCCGTGCCAGCTCGCGGGCACGCGGCGCCGGGAGGGCCCAGCGTTCCATCTCCGGGTACGATGCCGAGGGCAGATAGATCGGCCCCTGCGACTGAACCGCGTCGATCGCGTCGTCGAATCGCGACAAGATGATCGTCCCGGCATCGATCAACTGGCCGAGCCGGGCGGTGAAGTCGTCGAACCAGCCGCGCTGCCAGACCCAGTCGGCGGTTCCGGGCCAGCCGCCGAACTTCTCGCCGTCGTCGGCCAGGACGGCCAACGGCTCGCCGGCCCGATGCAGATCCTGGAGATAGTCGGCCAGTTCATCGACCGGACGAAACGGTACCAGATAACGAAGCTGCTGGTCGATCGCCAGCACGCTCACCCGGGAGCCGGCCGCCTCGGTGGTCCACGGGCGATAGCGGGCCGACGGGGGCAGACCTGTGACGTCGAGATGGTGGTCGTCGACCAGCACGAAGGCGATCCCCGCCGCGGCCAGTGTGATCGGCAGATCCGGCTCCCAGACCCGTTCGGTCAGCCAGAGTCCGCGCACATCGACGCCGAAGCGGGACAGCAGCCGCTCGCGATGGCGCGCGATCTGCTCGATCCGGTCGGCCGGTTCGAGGGCAATCAGAATCGGCTCGTCATAGCCGGCGGCGAGCAATTCGAGCTGCCCGTCGGCGACCAACCGCGCCACCCGGTCGAGCCAGGGCGTGGCGTGGGTTTCGAGCCAATCGAGCAGCGGCCCGGAGACATGGAGAGCGACCGGCCACGCTGCGCCCCGCTCCAGCCCGTCGAGCAGCGGACCATAGACCGCGCTCAGGTGATCGGCGAAGACCGAGTCAAAATTGCCGACCGGCTGATGCAGGTGAAGGCCGAAACAGAACCGGGTCGGCGGCGTCATCATTCAGTTTCCAGCACCACACCGAAGCGCTCGGCGAGTTGGTCGCGCCGCAGCGACGGCGGGAACTGTGTCAATCGCAGCCGCGCCTCGCTCCGAACGTCGTCGGGCAGCGGGCTCGCGCTGAGGGCCCAGAGATCGAGTACGGCGTGGATCCTGACGGCGAGATCGGCACCATCCAGGTTCTCATCGTTCCGCCACGCGGCGCTCAGCGCGCGGCGGAGCGGTGCGTAGCGATCGTCGCCATCGGGGAGGGGATAGGGCGGCATGGGCTCCGCCAGGCCGCGATCGAACACCAGCGGAGCGGCGAGGTGGTACAGTTCGGTCCGCAGCGGCGCCGGAAACTCGGTCGCTTCGATCATCCCGCTCCAGCCGCGACCGCCCAGCTCTCTGACATGGACCCGGCTGGCGAGGACGCCGAGACTGACCGGAGCGGCGTGCCAGCGACGCTCCAGGCCACTGCTGCGGTGGCGCAGTACGATGCAGTCCGGTGTGATCTGCCACTCGTGGGACGGCATCACGCTGGTGATGACGTGGTCGGGCGCCAGGTCGTGAATCGCCGCCAAGGCAGCGACCAGGGCGGCCGGAGCACGTCGTCCCGGCAGGATCAGATCGGTCCAGATTGTCGCGCCGGTGCCGTCGCGCGGATCGTTGGCCGCCGCAC
>CBFGTB010000156.1:0-3792 GCA_965651715.1 uncultured Gemmatimonadales bacterium | reverse complement strand
TGGCCAATGTTCTCCAGCGCCTGGCCGAAATGCGCGGGGTGCCGGTCGCCGAGATGGCCGCGCTCACCCGCCGCAATGCCCAACAATTCTTTGGGCTAGATTCCCCCTGCTGAGTTGGTTGCCTTCACTTTCACGAGAGTATGGTCATGAAAATTGTTGCGACGTCCGCTGCCCCGGCTGCCATCGGTCCTTACAGTCAGGCCGTCCGGGTCGGCGACCTGGTGTTCACCGCGGGTCAGATCGCGCTCGATCCCGAGACGATGACCGTCGTCTCGGGCGATGTCGCCGAGCAGACCCGGCGGGTGTTTGCCAACCTCAAGGCGGTGTTGGCGGCCGAAGGACTCGAGTTCCGGCACGTTGTCAAGACCACCGTGTTCCTGCGCGATATGGCCGACTTTGCGCCGATGAATGATGTGTATGCGTCGGTCATGGGCGATCATCGGCCGGCGCGCTCGACTGTGGCGGTCGCCGGGCTGCCCAAGGACGTGCGGGTCGAGATCGAGGTGGTCGCTTCGGCCGCCGGGTGATCAAAGCTCCGCCGGTCGGTCGGCTGCTCGCGCTCGCTGTCGCGTGGCTCAGCTCGCGGCGCGCCCGGCGTGTGATTTACGCACCGGGCCGGATGGCCAGCGGGGCGTGGGACGAGTTCGTTGGCTGGTTCAATCAGCTCGACCTGTCGGAAAATGCTGTCCTGTTGGCCTTCGCCGTGCTGGCTGGCGCGGCGGGGGCCTTCGGCGTGGTGGGGTTCTATAAGGCGATCGATATCGCCTACGTGGTGTTCTTCCGCTGGCCGCTCTCCTTCCTGCCCAGCTTTGGCGAATGGATCACCCGTCCGGCGATTACGGCGGCAGCCCTGGTGAGCGCGTGGTGGATCATGCGCCGGATGGCCCCCGGCGAAGAGGGGATGACGGTCCCCGACGTTCAGCGTCGGGTGGTCCGCGCCGGCGGTCGGATCCCCGCCCGCGGTGCGCTGGCACGCACGCTGGCCTCGGCGGCGACACTGGGAGGCGGCGCGTCGGCAGGCTCGGAGGGACCGGTCGCGGTACTCGGAGCCGCCGGCGGATCGCTGATCGCCCGATTGTTCCGCTTCGGATCCGGCCGCACCACCTTGCTGGTCGCCGCCGGCACCGCCGCCGCGATCAGCGCCGCGTTCAATGCGCCGCTGGCCGGGGCGTTCTTCGCGATTGAAGAAATCCTCGGCGGACTGAGCGTGGCGGCCTTTCCGGTGGTGGTGGTCGCCAGCGTGGTGGCGGCGGTGATTTCCCGGATGATCTTCGGCAACCATCCCGCCTTTCCGGTTCCGGTCGAGTACTCCTATACCCACCTCTGGGAGGTCGCCCTGGCGTATCCGATCCTCGGCGTCATCGTCGGGGTGGTGAGCGCCTGGTTCATCAGGACCTACTTCCGCTGTGCCCGGCGGGATGTTGCGGCCCGTCATGCCGCGATCGGCGGTGCCATCGTCGGGTTGATGGTCGCGGCCTCGGGCGGGCTGCTGGTCGGCCGCGGCCACCTGGCCATTCCGCTCGATGTCTTCGGTACCATGGCATGGTGGTCGATCGCGCTGCTGGCGGTCGGCAAGATCATCGCCACTTCGCTCAGTCTCGGCTGGGGCGGATCGGGCGGTGTCTTCACGCCGTCGCTCTATGTCGGTGCGGCGACGGGCGGCGCACTCGGCGCGGGTCTCAATGCCTTGCTGCCCGCAGCGGGGTTGCAGCCCGCCGCCTACGGACTGGTCGGGATGGGGGCGACCGTGGCGGCCGCCACCGGCGCGCCGATCACCGGGATTCTGATGGTGTTCGAGATGAGCGATGACTACGCCCTGATGCTGCCGCTGATGTTGACAACGGCGGTGGCGGTCGTCGTGACAAGGCGGCTCCAGCCCGACACGCTCTACAGCGGCTGGTTGCGTCGGCGCGGTATCCACCTCGAGCAGGGCGTTGACCGCGATGTGCTCGGCGGGCGAACCGTGGTCGATGCCGTCGATCGGGACGTCATGGTGCTGAACCAGGATCGCCAGGTGCGCGAGTTGATGCACCACCTCGCCTTCGCCGATCAGACAGTGTATCCGGTGGTCGATGATCATCGCCGCCTGCTGGGCGTGCTGACACTCCGGGATCTTGCCGATCTGGCCCGCGATGACGCCGATCCTGACGCCGACATCACGGTCAGAGATGTGGCCCGTCCCACCGAGGCCGTCACCCTCGATCTGCCGCTGCTCGAGGTCATGCGCCGGCTCGGCGCCCGGGGTGTGGCCGCGCTGCCGGTGGTGGACGCACCCAGCGGCCGCGTGCTCGGCACCATCAGTTGGACGGGCATCATCGCCCGGTACGGTCAGGCGATGGCCCACCGCACCCGGTGACCGGTCACGGGCTGGCTACCTTTCAGACGTGAAATCACTGCTGCTCGCCCTGCTGATCTGCCTGCCGACGCTCGCCACTGCCCAACAGGTGGCACCGCCGACTGTCCCCGCCGACTCGATCACCGGCCCGCCGCATGGTCCGTTTCATTACTTCCTCCGTTCGCTGATCGTGCCGGGATGGGGACAGGCGGCGTTGGATCGCAAGCTGACCGGAGGCCTGTTCCTCGCATTTGAAGGCGTGGCACTCGGGATGGCGCTCAAGGCCAATTCCGAAATGCGGTATCTGGAACGCACCGGATCGGCGCGACTCGAGGACAAGCGCAACGAGCGCCAGGACTGGCTGGTCCTGATGGGGGCCAACCACCTCTTCTCGGCGCTGGAAGCCTTTGTTTCGGCCAACCTCTACGATTTTCCGGGTGATCTCCGCGCCCGACCGCTGCCCGATGGTCGCACCGGTATCGGATTGCAGATGCGGCTGCCGCGATGAGTGATCCCCGCGCGATCGGCATCTTCGACTCCGGCATCGGCGGATTGACCGTGGTGCGCGAGATTCACGCACTGCTGCCGCACGAACCGACCATCTACCTCGGCGACACTGCGCGGGTTCCCTATGGCACCAAATCGCCGGCCACTGTGGTGCGCTACAGCCTTGAAATCCTCGAGTGGCTGCTGAACCAGGGGGTCAAGGCCATTGTGGTCGCCTGTAACACCGCGACGGCGCATGCCCTCCCCGCGCTGCGGGCCGCGGCGCCGGTGCCGCTGATCGGGGTGATTGAACCGGGCGCCCGCCGGGCCGCTGCTGCCACCAGCAGTGGCGGCGGGGTCGGCGTGATCGGGACGGCGGGGACGATTGCCTCAGGCGCCTACCGGCGCGCGCTGATTGCGCTCCGGGGCGACCTGCGGGTGATCGAAGCGGCATGCCCGCTGTTCGTGCCATTGGTCGAAGAAGGCTGGTTTCATGAACCGGCCACCCGGCTGATCGCTGAACGGTATCTGGCGCCGTTCCAATCGGCCGAACTGGACGCCCTGGTGCTGGGCTGCACCCATTATCCGCTGCTCACCGAGTTGCTGGCCGAGGTGCTGCCGCCCGGCATTCTTCTGGTGGACAGTGCCGCCGAAACGGCGCGGGATGTCGCGCGGTTGCTGGCCGAGCAACACCTGCTGGCGCCACCGGGCGAACCGACTCATCGCTGGGCCGCCACCGACGATGTGGAGCGGTTTGCCCGGCTGGGGTCGCTCTTTACCGGGCGTCCGATCCGCGATGTTCAGTTGGTGGAACTGGGGACGGCCTCGGTCTGAGCAAAGCGGTGCAGCGAGGCGCCGGTGTGATCGAGGATGGCATACTTGCCGCCGTCGAGCCAGGCGCCGGGGTTGATATACCAGCGCCGATCGGACGTGGCCGAAATGGCCTCGCGGTGAGTGTGGCCCATGATGAC
>CBFGTB010000155.1:0-3832 GCA_965651715.1 uncultured Gemmatimonadales bacterium | reverse complement strand
CCGAAGATACGAGCCGATCACGCTGTTCCAGGTCCGATCGCTGAGCGGCTGCGGTGACAGGGTGAGGACCGAGTCGAATGTGAGGGTGCCCCGATCGTCGACGCAGCGGATCCGGGTGTCATCGTCAGTCAGCGGCTCGCTGCCGCAGAACAGCCCCGCCCCGGCCGCCACAACCACCGCGGCGTCTGGCAGGAAGGGATCACTGGTCATCAGCGCCTGGTCGCTACTCATCGGCACGTGAACAATCCGGGGATCCGGTCCCGGAAAATGGAACACCGTGTCGACGGTCGGGGTGGTGCTGTCTCCGCTCATCCTGAGGACCGACCAACCGCTGGCCGCAATCGGCTTCGATCCCAGTGCCATCAACTGCCCCGATGTCGAACGCTGCCAACCACCCCCGGGCGGCACTCGGTGGCCGCCGATCAGGGCACCCGTCCTGTCGAAGAACTGGATCCGCGCCTGCATCAGATCACTGGCCCAGAGCGTGTCACCCGCCCAGCCGATCTGATCGATAAAGGAGAACTCGCCCGGTCCCTCGCCGGCACGTCCCACCCGGATCGCCTGATCCATGGCGGGCCCGATCATCAGCGTCGTGCGGTCGACAGTCCACGCCAACAGGCCGTCGGGCCCCGGTGCGAAGCTGCCAATCTCCCCGTCATCATCGGGACCCGGGACCAGAACCGGGGTGCAGGCGTAAGCGACCGAGTCGGGAATGGCCGCGCCAACAGTCTGGCTCGGTCCACCGCACCCAACGAGAGAGCCGACCAGCAGGCCGGCGAGAGAGAGACGAATGGTGCACATTGAAACAAGTTAACTCGGATGGAGTGGCATGCGCCAGCGCGCTCCGGTGTTCTCACCGTTGCCACGCCGACTGGCAACTCGGTCGCTCAATCCGTCGGCGCCGCGAGACCCGGATTCGCCAATCGCTCAAACCGCGGGTTGCCCCGCAGGGCGCGGTAGCTGGGATCGACCCGCAGCCAGCCCGGCTGCAGCGAGAACTGGCGCTGCTCGACCAGATACTCAAGCATGTCGAGCGCGCGCGCCGTGTCGCCCACGGTCATCATGACGCGGGCATACTGCTGCATGACATAGGCGATGCCGTCGGGGTTCGATGCCCCGGTGTCGCTCAGCGCCCGTTCGGCTTCGCGCCGTGCCTCGGTGTCGCGCCCCAGAATGGCCAGCGAGCCGGCATTGAGGATCCGCAGTTGTGGGTCACCGCTCGACGCCTTGATCTGTTCGGTCGCGACGGCCAGCGAGGAATCGGCATAGGCCCGCGCCCGTTCGATGTCGCCCTGCTGCCACGCGGCAATCGAGAGCGACTGCCCCCACCATGCGATATCACGATCGAAGGAGCTGGGCGACAGTCGGAACAGGATCTCGCGCTGGGCATCGCTGAGCACGAAGGCCAATTCCTGATACCCGGCGAAGTAGGCGATCAGTTCGGTCTCCGATCGCCCTTCCAGTGCCCGCGCCACGATCCGCCGCGCCCCGGCGAGATCACCGTTGGCGACATAGGCCATGACCGCCCACTCGATGTCACCGATGGCGGTGGGCTTCAGGTCCATCAATTCATCGGCCGTGACCACCGCCTCGGCGGTCTGCCCCAGATAGATCTGCGCCTGGGTCAGCGAAGTGAGTACCCGAACCGATCGCGGATTCAGCGCCCGCGCCCGCGTCAGTCGCTCCGACATTCGTTCGAAGCGTCCGCTGTTCAGATCATTCAATGCGGCCCGGGTCAGAGCCTCAGCATTGTTGGGAGCGAGTGCGAGAGCGCGTTCGCTCTGTTGTTGAGCCGCGGCGCTGTTCGGCTCGACGCCCATGTAATACAGCACCGCCGCGAGATGGGCATCGACCAGATCGGGCTTGAGCGCCAAGGCCCGATCCAGCGCGACGCGGGCGCGGCGCGCAATGGCGGAGTCCGCAGCGGTGTTGGCATAGAGCAGCGACAACGACCGGGCAAGACCGGCCCACGCTTCGGCGAAATTCGCATCGAGCGCCACAGCCCGCTCGAATTGCTCCGCGCTGCGACGAGTGTCACTGGGACCGCTGAATCCGATCGCGCGACCCTGCAGGTAGAGATCGTACGCCTCGACGTTGCTGGTGGGACGATCGGCCAGGTTCTGGCGCTGATCCGCCGCCACGGCCGTGCCCAGTGCTCCGGCCACCCGAGTCGCGATCTGGCTCTGCACCACAAAGGGATCGGACATGTCGCCGTCGAAGGAGTCGCGCCAACTGACACTGCCGCTCTGACCATCGACCAACTCGACGCTGACCCGGAACTTGCGCGCTCCCGCCCCATCGCTGGCCCAACGTACCGTTCCCATCAGGACCTGATCCACCCGCAGCTCGCGAGCAATGTCGGTGGGCGGCTTGTCACTGCGCCGGTACTGATCGGCACTGGCCGAGGCGATCACTGTCAACTGATCAAGCCGGGCCAATCGATTGCGCAGTTCATCGACAATCCCATCGGCGAAATAGGCCTCATCGGGAGTGCCTTCATGAACGAAGGGCAACACAGCGACGCTGTGGACGGCGTTCTGCTCGACGGCCCCGCTGGCCGGGCTCCCACGGGTAAACAGCACAGCCCCCGCCGCGCCGAGCAGGACAACTCCCACCGCTGCCGCGAGCAACATCTTTCGCCCGGCAAACCAGCCGGTGGCCGGGGACGTGAGTGTCGCCTGATGTTCCTGGTGTCCCGCCTGAGCCAGCGCCGCCGCGAACTCTTCGGCCGTGGCGTAGCGATCGGCCGGCGATTTGGCCAGGGCCGTGAGAACAATTCGGTCCACCTCGAGTGGCACTGCCGATCGCGTTCGAGTGATCGGTCGAGGATCCTCGGTCAAGCTGCGGGAGATGATCGCCTGTGCTGTGGGACCGGTGAACGGCGGCTCACCCGTCAACATCTCGTACAACACGCTGCCCAGGGCGTAGATATCGCTGCGACCATCCACTTCCGGATCGCCACTGGCCTGCTCGGGACTCATGTACTGCGGCGTCCCGATGGCCAGACCGGTGCCGGTCAGCGTCCTGCCCTCGTCACGGGTCGCGCGGGCGATTCCAAAATCGGCCACCAGTGCATGACCCGCGCTGATCAGAATGTTGGCGGGCTTGATGTCGCGATGAACGATGCCGCGGGCATGAGCGTAGGCCAACGCTTCGGCAACCTCACGGCCCAGCCGCAGCGCCTCGGCGACCGGGAGTTGCTTCTCCCGCGCGAGCCGGCTCGACAGTGCTTCGCCTTCGACCAGCGGCATGACGTAGTAGAGCACGCCGTCGGCTGAACCGGAGTCGTGCACCGGCAGAATATGAGGATGACTGAGCCGCGCGGCGATGCCGATCTCCCGCAGGAACCGCTCGACACCGAGGCCGGCGGCGAGTTCGGGATGCATGACCTTGACCGCGACCTGCCGCTGATGCTTGAGATCCTGAGCCAGGTACACCGTGGCCATGCCGCCCTCGCCCAACACCCGCTCGATCCGATAGCGATCGGCAAGCGCCCGACGGATCCGATCCACCTCGATCTCACCGGTCATGACCCGGGCCGATGTGGCATCCGGATCGGTTGGTGTGGCGGTACCGCAATTGGCGCAGAATCGCGCATCCGACGCAATAGGCGTGGCGCAATTGGGACAGCGGCGCTGATCGGCCACCCGGCTCCTCGATGCGGTCAGAATACCAGACGACGGAGAGAGCCGAACAATAACCGTTCCGCGCAGGACCGGCCATTGGCCACAGCATGCTCACTTGACAGACGTGAGGGTGAATCGTCACCTTGCCGAGGACGTCACGCGCGCCGCGGGATGTCATCTCCCGCTCGACAATAAGGATGATCTCG
>CBFGTB010000154.1:0-3936 GCA_965651715.1 uncultured Gemmatimonadales bacterium | reverse complement strand
CCCGATCACGTTGTACACGAAGGCCCAGAACAGGTTCTGACGAATCACGGCCATGGTGCGCCGCGACAGCGCGATGGCGCGCGCCACCCCGTCGAGCCCGTCGCGCATCAACACAATATCGGCGGCGGCAGCGGCAATGTCGGTCCCGCCGGCCATCGCCATGCCCACATCGGCTTCGGCCAGTGCCGGGGCGTCGTTGATACCGTCACCCACCATGGCAACCACCCGCCCCGCCTGACGGAGTCGGCGAACTTCGGCCACCTTGTCCGCCGGCAGCGCGTCGGCCACAACCGTCGCGATGCCTACCTCACGCGCCACCGCCTCGGCGGTGGCCCGACTGTCGCCCGAGAGCATGACAACATCGAGCCCCAGGGCCTGATACCGCGCGACGGCAGCCGCCGAATCGGCCCGCACCGGATCGGCGACACCAATCACCGCCGCCACCTGGCCGTCCATCGCCACGAACACCACAGTCCGGCCCTGGCGCGCCAACTCGGCGGCCCGGGTCACCAGGGTGTCGAGGGCAATGCCCCGCTCGGCCATCAGCGCCGCGCTGCCGACCACCATCGCGACGCCGTCGACCACGCCGCTCACTCCCCGCCCGGTGAGCGACGCGAAATCGCCGACCGATGACCGCTCCGCCACCTGACGCTCGGCGTGCTCGACCAGCGCCGCCGCCAGCGGATGCTCCGACAGGGCCTCGAGCGCACCGAGCCGTCGCCACAGCGGGGTCAGATCACCACCGAGGTGCTCGGCCGCGACGACATCGGTCACGGCCGGCGCGCCCTCGGTCACGGTTCCGGTCTTGTCGAGCACGATGGTGTCGACGGTGCCGGCGCGCTCCAGCGCCTCACCCCCCTTGACCAGGACACCTCGCTGCGCTCCGCGCCCGGTCGCGACCATGACGGCGGTCGGCACCGCCAATCCCATCGCACACGGACAGGCGATGATCAAGACCGCGATGGCGGCGGCGATCGCCTGCATCAGCGCAGCCGTCCCCGCCAGCACCAGCCAGGTGATCAGCGTCAGGGCCGAGATCGCAAGGACGATCGGCACAAACACCGCACTGACCCGATCGGCGTAGTGCTGGATCGGTGCCCGACTCCCCTGGGCCTCGCGCATCAACCTCACGATCTGCGCCAACACGCTGGCGGTGCCGACCGCGGTCGCCCGGACCTGCAATGCGCCGGCACGATTGATCGTCCCGCCGATCACCCGGGCGCCGGGCTGCTTGTCCACCGGCCAGCTCTCGCCGGTCAACATCGATTCGTCGACGCTGCTCCGCCCCTCGACCACCTCGCCGTCGACCGGAATGCGTTCGCCGGGCTGCACCAGCAGCAGATCGCCGGAGAGCACAGCATCCACCGCCACCATCTCGACGCCGGTCGGGCTCACCCGTCGCGCGTCGCGCGGCTGCAACGCGACGAGGCCACGGATCGCCGCTGAGGTCTGACGCTTGGCCCGCGCTTCGAGCAGGTTGCCCACCAGCACCAGCGCGATGATGAACAGCACGGCTTCGTAGTACACATCGGGTGCGACACCGCGGGCCAGGAAAAATCCCGGGAAGGCCGTCGCGGCCAGCGAATAGAGAAACGCCGCTCCCGTCCCGATCGCGATCAGGGTGTTCATGTCGGCCGCCCGGTGGCGCAGCGCCACCAGCGCTCGGCGATAGAACTGCCGCCCGGCGAAGAGCATCACCGCCACAGTCAGCGCCAGCAGCAGACCCAGCACAACCGAGGGCGCGACCCGGTACAGTCCCGGCACCAGCCGCTCCAGTGGCGGGTCAATCACCCGATGACTCCACCGCATGAAGGGATCCACCACGTCGCCATGACCGCGGCCCCGCCCCATCAGCGGCATCGAGAGCACCATGCCGATCAGCGCCGCGATCAGCGCCGCAATGGCCTGCCGCCTCACTGTGCGATAGGACTGCTCCGCCGCTCGGTCGCCGGCATCCTGTTGGGTCAGAATATCGTGATCGGCCTGCGGCAGCGACGCGCCATAGCCGGTCGCCTCAATCACATCGACCAGATCGGGCGCGCCGAGCTGCGCCGGGTCCACCGTCACGACCGCATCGTGGGTCATCAGATTGACCGACGCATCGCGAACGCCGGGCAGCTTGAGCAGCGAGCGCTGGATCCGCGCGGAACATGCAGCACAGGTCATCCCGGTCACCACCAGGGTGATCCGCTCACTGGCCCCGCTCTCCGTCACCTGGCCCGGCCCGTCCGACACCCCGGTCATGCCATCCTCCTCGACGCTACCGACCCCGGCTCTCGGGATCAACGCCTGAAGAGTGTATACCCCCTCCCCCTATGTCAACCCGCCGGCTCGACTCGGACCTGATGGGGTTGACCGTCGTCGATCAACGGGATCACGGCCTCGGTCAGGAGCCGCCCGTCAAGCGTCACCTGCGCGCCGCGGGTCGCCAGCGTTCCCGGCTGATGCACAGTGATGTCGTATTCGCTGTCGCCGTAGCGGTAGCTGATGGTGTACTCGGGCCAATCGCGCGGCACGGCGGGTACGATCCGCAACTGATCGCCGCTGCGCTGAAAGCCCAGCAGCACTTCGAGTCCGATCCGATACATCCAGGCCGCGGAGCCGGTATACCAGGTCCACCCGCCGCGCCCCTCCTGCCCGGCGGCGGTGTAGACATCGGCCGCTACAACGTAGGGCTCCACCTTGTAGCGGGCGACATCGGCGGCACTGTCGGCGTGGCGAAGCGGATTGAGCATGGCGAAGAGCTGCATCGCCCGATCGCCGTCGCCCAGCAGTGCCGTGGCCTGCACGACCCAGAGTGCCGCGTGGGTGTACTGGGCGCCATTTTCGCGCACGCCGGGGAGGTAGCCCTTGATGTAACCGGGATCGAGGGCGCCCCGATCGAACGGCGGCGTCAGCAACATGATCAGCCCCAGATCCTCGCGCACGAGATGGCTCTCGACCGCCGCGAGAGCGGTCCGCTGCCGCTCGGGGTCGCCCGCTGCCGCGATCACGCTCCAACTCTGGGCGATCGAATCGATTCGACACTCGTGGGCCGCCTGACTGCCGAGCGGCGTGCCATCATCAAAGAAGGCGCGGCGATACCAGCCGCCATCCCAGCCGTCGCGCTCGACGGCGCGACGGTATCGCTCACGGTGCTGCGTCAGCTCGGTCACCAGGGCGTCATCGCCCCGCGCGGTCGCGACCGGCAGGAAGTGGCTCATCGCGTGATCGAGGAACCACGCCAGCCAGACGCTCTCTCCCTCCCCGCCGATACCGACCCGCGACAGGCCGTCGTTCCAGTCGCCGCTGCCGATCAGCGGTAAATCGTGACGGCCGTGGGTACAGGCGCGACGCAGCGCGCGAGCGCAGTGCTGGTAGATCGTATCCTGCTGATCGCTGATCTCCGGCAGGTCATACAGCTCCTGTTCATCGGCGGCCAGCTCGCGCATCTGCAGGAACGGCACCACCTCATCCCACAGGCCGTCGTCGCCCGTCACCCGGACGTACTGCTCCGCCACATGCGGCAACCAGACAAGATCGTCGGAAAAGCGGGTCCGCACCCCACGCCCGGTGTGGGGATGCCACCAGTGCTGGACATCGCCCTCAATGAACTGGCGTCCCGCCGCGCGCACGATCTGCTCGCGCGCGATCTGCGGCTCAGCATGGAGCAGTCCCATGGCGTCCTGCAATTGATCGCGGAAGCCATAGGCGCCACTGCTCTGATACAGCGCCGCCCGACCCCACATCCGGCAGGACAGTGTCTGGTAGAGCAACCAGCGATTGAGCAGCAGATCGAGCTGCGGGTCAGGGGTGCTGACCTGAACGGTGCTGAGGCGTCGGTGCCACTGGTCGGTGCTGTCCTCGAGCGCGGTCGCGGCGGCCGGCAGCTCGCGCCAGCGACGGATCAACTCGCGCGCCGCGGGTAATCCGGCGGCCGCACCGAGCAGACTCACC
>CBFGTB010000153.1:0-3948 GCA_965651715.1 uncultured Gemmatimonadales bacterium | reverse complement strand
CCGGCTCCGACGATGCCCCCACCGAGTAGTGGCAGTATTGGCACTGCATCTTCAGCTCGCCGGCATGGATGTCGTGGCGGAAGAAGATCGGCTGACGGGGGCCTTTGAGAGAGCCGGTATCGGCGGCTGTCAGGGCGACCGGCCCGGCGGCGGGCTGCTGCTGAGCCCCTGAGGACGACACGCCCACAGCGAGAATCGCTGCCGCTGCCATCGTTGCACCAAGACCGAGGAGGTACCGCTTGCGCATATCAGCATATCCAGGCTTGTGAACTAATTCACGATCGGGCACGTCCCACGCGAAGGGGGAGCCGTGGCTGCGACTCCCCCGCCGCCCGGTAAGGTAGTGCGCCGGGCGGGTCCGTTCAACTACGGGGTGGCGCCGCGACCCCCTTGCGGCGGAGGTAGTGGCAGATTTCCAGTCCGATCGCACGGAACAGGCCGACCTCCCGCGCGTCGAGATCGGCCCGATAGATGATCTCCCGGAAGCCGCGCATCACCAGCTCCGCCTCCCGCTTCTTGAAGAACTCAATGCTGTGGAGCGCCGTCTCCCAGTCGCCGAACAAGTTCGCCACCTCGGCGGCCGGCGCCGCCGGTGCGGCGTGACGCGGCGGCTTGAACGGCAATTCATCGCCGCCCCGCGCCAGCCAGCACTCATAGCAGTAGATCCCGGTCGCCTGCGCCAGATTGAGCGAGTTGTACTCCGGATTGGCGCTGATGGTCACCAGCACATTGCAGCGATCCAGCTCCTCGTTCTGCAGCCCGTGATCCTCACGACCGGCCAGAATGCCGACCCGACCGCGGGCCACCTGTTGCCACAACTCAGCCGCGGCCGGGCGCGGCCGCAGCACCCGCCGCTTGGCGCTGCGCTCACGCCCGGTGAGCGCCTGGACATAGCTGAGATCGGCGATGGCGTCGTCAACCGAACTGAAGACGCGCATCGCGGCAATCACGTCGGCGGTATGATGCGCCACTCCTTCGATCCGATAGGGGTCGAGCGAGCACTCGGGATTGACCAGCCGGATCTCGGTGATGCCGAAGTTCTTGGCGACCCGAATGCAGCTCGCCAGGTTGACCAGATCCTGAATGGCGACCAGCACCAGCACCGGCGCCGTGGCCTGATCGGGTGCCGGCGTCACCCCCGCAACTCCACATCGGCGGCGCGCTCAGCCTCGCGGATCGGCGCCAGATAATCGGCCTGCTCACCCAGCTCGCCGCGGAGGCGCCGGAACTCCTCCCGGACAAACGCCAGGACCGGATCGGCGCTGCCCACCGCCTGGGCAACGTCGTGGGCAATGCCGATGTCCTTCTCCAGCAGCGCCAGGCGGAACAGCGCCGGCCAGCTACCGCTCAGGACCCGATCGGGAACCAGCGCCTCGGTGACGAAGGAGCGCCCGCTCGACGCGTTGATGACATCCACAGCCGCCCGCGGCGCCACGCCGGCCCGTGCCAGAGTGACGAGGCCCTCCGCAGCGGTGAGGATGTTCACCGCCAGCAGAGCGTTATTGACGGCCTTGGTGGCATGACCCGCCCCCACCGGACCCATCGGCACCACGGTGGCCGCGAACGGCGCGACGACCGCCCGGGTCCGCTCGATCGCCTGGTCCGTTCCGCCGCACATCACAGTGAGCTGACCGGTTTCCGCCAGCGGCGGACCGCCCGATACCGGTGCGTCAACGAACTCGATCCCCCGCTCGGCCAGCATCGCCGCGATCTGGCGCGACCGGATCGGATCCCCCGAGGTGCAGTCGATCAGCAGTGCACCCGGCGCCAGTCCGGCCAGCAAACCTTCAGGGCCGGCCAGCACGTCGGCAACCACCTCACTGGTGCTGAGACAGGTGACCACCGCGTCACATCCGCTCGCCAGATCCCGTGGAGTCGCCGCCAGCCGCACCCCGGGATGGTCCGCCAGCCAGGCGTCAGCCACGTCGCGGCTGCGATTCCAGACGGCGAGATCGTGGACCTCCGCCAGCCGTGCCGCCATCGGTCGCCCGATGGCGCCGAGTCCTGCGAATCCGACCCGCATTGCTGCTCCTCGGTCAAGTGATACGTCGTGGGATGGGCAAGATATTCACCCGGTGAGCCCGGCGAGCCCGCGGGTCAGGTCCGGCGGCTAGAATTCGCTCATTGCCGTCAAGGAGAGCCGCTGTCGGTCCGTATTGTCCACGTCGATCTCGATGCCTTCTTCGTCGAGGTCTGTCGCCGCGAGGATCCCACCCTCCGCGCTGTGGAGTTGTTGATCGTGGGCGGTCGGCGCGAGTCGCGCGGCGTGGTCCAGTCGGCCAGCTACGGGGCCCGCGCCTTCGGTGTGCGCAGCGGAATGCCCATCGCCGAAGCGGCACGACGCTGTCCCGAGGCGACCTTTGTCCAAGGCACATTCGCCAGCTATCGCCGCGCATCTCAGGCGGTACGCCAGGTGCTTGAAGCCCACGCGCCGATCGTGGTGATGACCGGACTTGACGAGGGCTATCTCGATTTCAGCGGCACCGACTTGCTGCATCCCGGCTCGCTGCTCAACCTGGCCACCACCATCCGGACTGCCGTCCGGGACGCGACAGGTCTCGATTGCTCAATCGGCATCGGGCCCAACCGCATGGTCGCGAAGATCGCCTCCGACTACGCCAAGCCGCGCGGGATCTGCGAAGTACGCGAAGGCTGGGAAGCGGGCTTTCTGGCCGGTCTGCCGCTCAGCGCTCTGCCGGGAATCGGCCCCCGCACCTCGGCGCACCTCAAGGACCGCGGCCTCGAGGACGTCGCCCAGGTCCAGCAGATGGATGATGCGGCCCTGACCGCCCTGGTCGGCGCCGACACGGCCCGGCAGTTGCGACGGCGGACCTCAGGGCGAGGCGGTCCGCCGCGTCATCAACGCGCCGGGGCGCGGTCGGTGTCCCGCGAGACAACCTTTGCCCGCGATGTCACAGATCCTGACCACCTCGATCGGGTGCTGGTGTGGTTGATCGCCAAAATGGCGGCCCAACTGCGCGACCAGGGCCTGGTGGCCGGCGCGCTGGTGCTCAAACTGCGGCACAGCAACTTCCACACGATCACCCGGCGACGCACCTGCCGCCCTGCCACTGCCGATGACGCCGCCCTGCGCGCCACGGCCCGAGCCCTGCTGGCGCCCGCCTTCGCCACGGCGCGCGCGGCGCATCAGGCAATTCGCCTGCTGGGAGTTGCCGCCGTCAATCTCCAGGCGGAGCCGCTGGGGGATCTCTTCAGCAGCGCCACGCCGGCAGGCCCCGCCGAGGTCACCCGCGCTGTCGACGCGGTCCGGGCCCGCTTTGGATTCGACGCCCTGCGCCCCGGGCGCATGGTCACTCGCCCCACCCCGCCGCCAGAGCCGCCATCGGACTGAACCCGATCGCCCTATTTTGAAGCATCCCGTTTCCCGGAGTCGTTGTGGCTACAGCCGAAGGTCGGACCATTCCCTTCACCGGTCCCGAGACAATCGACGTCGCAGTGCTGGAGACCTTCCCCTACCAGGGGCCGGCCCAGGAGATCGTGACCGAGACCGACGAGTTCTCGGCCGTCTGCCCATTCAGCGGGCTGCCCGACGTGGCGCACCTGACCATCCGCTACCAGCCGAGCGATCGCTGCGTCGAGCTGAAGTCACTCAAGTACTACATGATGAGCTATCGCAACGTGGGAATTTTTCAGGAGCATGCCACGGCGCGCATTGCCGAAGACCTGCAGCGGCTGCTGAGCGCGAACTCGCTCACTGTCACCACTCGCTACAACGTCCGCGGCGGCTTTCTCACCACCTGCAGCGTGACGCTGCCCTGAACCGGCGACCTCATATCGCCGCCCGGCGGAGCCTGAGACTGTTGCTCACCACGCTGACCGAACTGACGGCCATTGCGCCGCTGGCCAGGATGGGGCTGAGCAGCAGGCCCAGCGCGGGATAGAGCACGCCGGCCGCAAGCGGGATCCCGATCACGTTGTACACGAAGG
>CBFGTB010000152.1:0-3949 GCA_965651715.1 uncultured Gemmatimonadales bacterium | reverse complement strand
TTGGGGCCGACGGTACACTCACTCAACACCGCGTCGTCGGCGATCCGGACCGGATCGATCAACGTGACACCTGCCGGCACTGTCGCGGGACGGTGGGCGGCGCCCTGCGCCAACAATGCACCGTTGGTTTCCAACGTGGTGCCCAGTTGGCCGCAATCGTACCAGCCACCCACTTCGGCGGTGAGAATCCGGCGTCCCTGATCGATCATGTGTTGAAACGCGTCGGTCAGATAGTATTCGCCGTTCACCGCCGGCTGCGCCAGGACATGGTCGATGCCGGCCCAGAGCGCGTCGACGTCCCGGATGTAATAGAGTCCGATGTTGGCCAACTTCGAGATCGGCGTGCTCGGCTTCTCGACGATCCGGGTCATGTAGCCGTCGGCGTCGGTCACGACGACCCCGAACCGCTGATAGTCCTCGACCTCCTTGGCCCAGATGATCCCGTCGGCCGTGGTGCTGGCCGCCAGTGACAGATCGGCCTCAAACACCGTATCGACGAAAATGATCATCACCGGGCCGTGGACATACGGTCGGGCGAGGTTGACCGCGCCGGCCGTACCGTCCTGATGCTCCTGCGGCACGAAGCGCGCCGGAATCGGATAATGGGACCGGGCATACTGCTCGACCTGCTCGCCGAGATGTCCGGTGATGAAGATCAACTCATCGACCTCGAGTCCGGCCAGACGATCCATCACCCAATCGATCACCGGGCGACCGGCGACCTTGAGCATCGGCTTGGGCGTCAGGTGGGTATGCGGCCGCAGCCGGGAACCTTTACCTGCCAGTGGAATGATGACCTGCATCAGACTCTCCCGTAGAGATCGTGAAGACGAACCACATCGTCGAGCTGCGCGGTGGAGGCCTCGAGTACGTCGCTGTCAACGACCGCCTCAATCGAGTGGATCGTCAGCGGGGCGACATGGACCGATTCCCCGGCCGTCATGATCCGTTCCACCGGTGTCGCATCACGATCGGCCCAGAGCCGCAGGATGACCTCGCCGCTGAGGACATGCATGGTTTCATCCTTCTGCTCATGATACTGACAACTGAGCACATGTCCGGCGCGGACGTGGAGGATTTTGCCGACATAGTGGGGCGTGTGGGCCCAGATCAGCTCATGCCCCCACGGCTTGTCGATCCGAAACGGAACGGCAGACATCACGGGTCTCCCGGATGAAAGGTGAATGCCGAGGGGAGAGTAATGCAGTCGCGGACACACACGCCGCAGCCGACGCAGCCATCGAGTTGCAGCACCGGATGGCCGTCGGCGTCGGCCGTCAGCGCGGCATCTCCCACCGGGCAGGCTTCGATGCAGACCCGGCAGGGCTTGCCTTCGAAGGTGATGCAGCGTTCGGCATGAAACTCGATGTGCCCCAATCGCTCGCGGGCCCAGCCATCGGTCGGCACGGTCAGGGCGCCGGTGGGACAGGCCGCGGCGCAGGGCATGGTGTCGCAGGCGATGCAGGGCATCCGCGCCGGTTCCAGATAGGGAGTGCCCGCCGCCAGCCCCCCCCGGCGTGACACCCGGAGAATGGCGCCCACCGGACAGGCCGTCGCACAGGCATCACAGCGGGTGCAGGCGGCCAGGAATCCGACCTCGGGCAGGGCCCCCGGCGGGCGGACGTAGTGTTCCCGCACCACCTGGGACTCGGCAAGGCGCGCCACCTGGCGCGCGGCATCCCCGAAGGCGTGGCGAAAAAAGCTGCGTCGATCGCCGGAAAAGTCAGTCATCCCCCAAACTTACGCTGCCGGGGGACACTGTGGCATCAGTGATTGGCGAGCAGCCTCTGCCGCAGCCGACTGAGGCGCTTGCGGACCGAGCCGTCGTAGACCCGATCGCCGATCCGAATGATCGTGCCCCCCAGAATGTCCGGGTCGGTCGCGAACCCGGCGATCACATCCTTGCCCAGGGCCTCCGACAGCCGCTCGGCAATCACCTGGCGGGCCAGCGGGTCGGCGTCCCGGGCGAGAGTAATCCCGGCCCGCACCCGCCCGAGACGGGCGTCGGCCAGGGCGCGGTACTCATCGGCCACAGCACTCACCAGCACCTGACGTCCCCGGCGGATCAGCGCGGCGAAGAACAGCACAAATCCCCGGGGCGCATCGTGCAGCGCCGCCGTGACAATCCGCACCTTCTCCTCACGCGAGACCCGGGGCGACATCAACATCGCCTCGATGGCCGGGGTCGACATCGCCGCCGCCGTCTGGTCGAGCAGCGTGCCCCAGCTCTCCACGCCATCGGCGCGAGTGGCCAGGTCGAACAGCGCTTCGGCGTAGTTCCGCGCGATGGTGACGTCTCTCACGCCTGCTGCCCGATCTCGCTCAGGTACGCTTCCACAATCTGCCGGTCGGCATCGAGATCCAGCTCCCGGCCCAACACCTTGCCGGCGGCCGCGATCGCGAGATCCACGGCCTCGACCCGCAGTTCGGCCTTGGCCCGATCCCGCTCGGCTGCGATCTCCTGCCGCGCGCGCGCCAGAATCTCATCCTGCTCGGCCCGGGTCCGTTCAATCGCCGCGGTGCGTTCCCGCTCCGCCGCCTGCCGGGCATCGGCCAGCAGCGCATTGGCTTCGCCCCGCGCGTCGGCCAGATGCTTTCGCTGCTCCTCCAAGGCCGCCTGGGCCTCGGCGTGCAACTGCTTCGCCTCCGCCAGTTGCCGCGCGATGGTCGCCTCCCGATCGGCCGTCGCCTTGACGATGGTCGGGTAGACGAACTTGCTCAGCACAAACAACAGCAGAGCGAACACCACCCAGGTCCAGATCGCCAGACCCAGGGTGGGCGAGAACGGCGCCGGCAGCGTCGCCTCACCCACATGCTCGGCCTGCTGGATCAGCGGCAGCAACGAAAGCATCATGACCATGTGTCCCGCGATATCAGGTGAGCTTGAACAGCAGGGCGAAGACCAGTGCAATGATCGTGGCGCCTTCGAGCAGCACCGCGAACAGCAGGCCCGCGCCGCGGATCGCCGACTCGGCCTCCGGCTGCCGGGCAATCGCTTCGGCCACCTGGCCACCAATCCGGCCGAGACCGATCCCGGCGCCGATCAGCGCCAGACCCATGCCGATACCTGCGCCGAGCGATCCCCAACCCCGCGCCGCCTCGGTCGCCGCCTGCACCGCTTCCACCTGCATCAACAAATTCAGCATCGTCGTTCCCATCGTCCCCGGGAAGATCATGAGTGAAATCGCATTCGCCGGGCCCACCCGTCTCTTCCGGAACGGGGCTCCTCGGGCGGAGGTCAGCGAGCCGAAGCTCAACCTCCCGGGCGGTGGCTCTCACCGCCGTCTGTCGAGTCCCCCGGAATGCGCGAGGGCCTCCGTCCTGCGTCAGTGTTCGTGCTGCATCAAGCCGATGAATACCGCGCTCAGCAGGGCAAAGACGTACGCCTGCAGGAACGCAACGAAGATCTCCAGCAGCATCACCCCCAGCACCACCAGCGCCGTGGTGATGCCGATCCCCCACCGGAAATACTCCAGCGTGCCGAACATGAACACGATCCCGAACAGCGACAGGATCACGAAGTGGCCGGCCAGCATGTTGCCGAAGAGCCGGATGGCCAGCGCGATCGGCTTGACCAGCTTCGAGAGAATCTCGATCGGCCCCATCGCCAGCGTCATCACCGCGCCCCCCACGCCATGCATGCCGGGGATGTGCGGGAAGATCGAGCGCATGTAGCCGCGCGGACCGAGGGTGATCAGTCCGCCGATCTCGATCACCAGGAACACCAGCAGGGCCAGGGCGCCGGTCACGGCGAGATTGCCGGTGATCGAGGCGCCCCACGGCAGCAGGCCCAGCAGATTACCCATCAGGATGAAGAAGAACAGCGTCATCACCAGCGGCGCATAGAGCGGCCCGGTGGCATGGCCGATGTTGAGGATGGCCATCTCGTTGCGCACGTAGAGAACGAACGCCTCCATCGCGCCGGCATAGCCGCCGGGCGCCCGCCCTT
>CBFGTB010000151.1:0-3994 GCA_965651715.1 uncultured Gemmatimonadales bacterium | reverse complement strand
TGACGCTGTGGTGCCGTCGCCCCAGAACGAGCCTGAATTGTGTCGCGACCGCGCCGCATAGCGGTCGGGGTGAACCGACTTGCGAATGGCCTAACATCATGCAGGTCAATCGGATAGGGTGGGCGATGCCGATCGGCACAGAAGCTGCTTCTGGCCGGGCATCACCCACACTGAGGCTGCTGCGATGAAGGTGAGTTATACGTTGTGTCTGGCATTGTCCGTGGTCGTGGTTCCGACGGCGCAGGCGCAGTACTGGACTCCACTCGGGACCCCGAACAACGATGGTGGCCAGTTCTGGGACAACCCGTCATGGGACGGCAGTTACTGCAACGTGGGCTATCTCCTGACCGGAGTGGCCGGCAGCGATGCCAACCACGCCTGTGCCAACCAGCGGCCGGTCAACTGGCTGCCCTATGGCGGCGAAGCCCCCACGTCGTACTTCTCAAACGGCAGTGGCGGGGCGATCGCCTTTGCCTTCGCGGCTGGTGATTACAGCTTCTCGTCGCTCGCGGGGGCCCTGCCGGGGGGCGACATGGCCGGCCTCAATCAGGACTGGGGCTACTACCTCCCGTCGAGCGGGACCTACGTCTCACTCAACGGCGGCCTGCCCACCGGTGTGGTGTCGATGACAGAGCTCTGGAGCTTCTGGGTCGATCTCGGCAACGGGGACATCGCCGAGTCGGGGTCCAGCTTCCAGTTCGCGGTGTTCGGGTTCGGAGCGACCGGTAGCGATGAGGGCGATCACTGGGTGGTGGGGATCGAGGATCTGGGCGACGGCCCGGGCGGCTCGGACTGGGACTACCAGGACATGCTGTTCATGGTGAGCCTTGACACGCCGAGTATTCCCCAGGAGACCGTCCCCGAGCCGGCCACCATGACGTTGTTGGGCAGCGGGCTTGTCGCTCTGGCGGCTGCGAGGCGTCGTCGCGCCGTGTGATCGTCGCGGGGAACGCGGCAGAGATGGTCACAGGGGCGCCCCGCCGGGGGCGCCCCTGTTGCTGTGGGGGTACGCGTTATCCGGTGCCGCGCTCCGCGGTTCGGCCACGGCCGACGCCGGGCTCGGCCGCAGACTGGTGGCATGGCGCACCGTCTTCTGGTTCTCGACCTCGGGCCCACCACCCGGATCCCGGCACCCTCGCCGCTGTTGCTGCTGCCCCTGGGCGATGGTCAGGCCGCTGTCACGCTTGACGAATGGACCGCCGAAGAAGTCCTGGCCGAACTGCTCAGTCGTGGCATTGCCGTCCGGGCCTCACGGGTGGTGATCACCTGATCGGTTGGAGGTGCCTCGCGAGGGCGATAGCTTCCGGTGATGATTGCTGCGGGGTACGTCGGACTGTTGCCGGATCTCACCACGTCGCTGACCCGATTCTTCGACCTGTTCGGACTCGAACTCGAGGCGGTGCGGCGTTCGGCGTTCAAGCTGCTGCTGATCTGGACGCTGGCATTTCTCGCCAATCGGTTGCTGGGCGTGATCACCCGCCGGATTGTCGCGGCGGCCAATGACCACAACGACCTGATTCAGAGTCACCGCGAAAAGCGGGCATCGACCATTGCCGGCGTGTTGAGCGGGGTGGGCAACGCCGTCATCGTCACCTTCGGCGTCATCCTCACGTTGGGCTTGTTCGTCAATATCGGACCGGTGCTGGCCGGGGCCGGCGTGGTGGGTTTGGCTGTCTCGTTCGGTTCGCAGTCGCTGGTCAAGGACATGATCTCGGGCTTCTTTCTGCTGATCGAGAACCAGTTCGATGTCGGCGATGCCGTCGAGCTGGCGGGGGTGGTCGGCACGGTCGAGCGGGTCAGCCTGCGGACCACCCGACTGCGCGACATCGAGGGAGCGCTGCACGTGATTCCCAACGGCCAGATCACCATCGTCAGCAACCAGAGCCGCGACTGGTCGCGCCGGATTCTCGACATCGGGATCGGCTATGATGCCGACCTGGACCGGGCTCTGGCCGTGGTACGGGACGAGGCGGCGCGCCTGGCCGAGGACCCGGCCTGGCGACCGCAGTTGGACGGCACGCCCGAGGTGGTCGGGGTCGACGCCTTGGCCGACAGCGCCGTGATTCTGCGGGTCATGTTCCGGACCCCGCCGGGCGGTCAGTGGGCCGTGGGGCGGGAATTCCTTCGCCGGATCAAGCTGCGGCTGGACCGCGAAGGGATCGACCTGCCCTTTCCGCAGCGAGTGGTGCATCTTCGCTCGCTGGCCGGTTCGACTTCCGATTCTCCGCCGGATGATTCGCGATGACGCTGCGTCTGTACAACACCCTAACTCGCTCGGTCGATCCCTTCGTGCCGCTGGCGGCGCCCGATGTCTCGCTCTACACCTGCGGGCCGACGGTGTACGACTACGCCCACATCGGCAACTTCCGCACCTTCCTCTTCGAGGACGTGCTGCGGCGCTGGTTGGAGGCGAGCGGCTATCGGGTCTTCCATGTCATGAACCTGACCGATGTCGACGACAAGACCATCCGGGGCGCGACAGCGGCCGGTGTCTCACTCAGTCAGCACACGGCGCAGTTCATCGAGGCCTTCCACGCCGACCGCGACTATCTGCGGATCCTGCCGGCGGCGGTCTATCCCCGGGCCACCGAGTTCATCGCGCCGATGATCGCGCTGGTGGAGTCGCTGCTGGCCAAGGGGGTGGCCTATCGCAGCGACGATGGATCGGTGTACTTCGCCATCCAGCGGTATGCCGACTATGGCCGCTTGTCACGCCTCGATCAGCGCGAGCTGAAGGGCGGGGCCAGCGGCCGGACCGCCGACGACGAGTACAGCAAGGACGACGCCCGGGATTTTGTCCTCTGGAAGGCGGCCCGACCGGAGGACGAAGCTGTCGGCGCCGCCTGGGATGCTCCCTTCGGTCGCGGCCGTCCCGGCTGGCATCTCGAGTGCTCGGCCATGGCGCTCGATCTGGTCGGGCGCCAGCTCGCCCAGCAGGTGCTCGACATCCACGCCGGCGGCATCGACCTTGTCTTCCCGCACCACGAGGACGAGATCGCCCAGAGCTGCGCCCATACCGGACAGGACCTCTTCGCCCGGTTCTGGGTTCATGGCGAGTTCCTCACCATGGCCGGCACCAAGATGAGCAAGCGGTTCGGCAACATCCTCACCGCGCGCGATCTGCGTGAAGAGCAGATCGATCCGGGCACGGTCCGGCTGTTGTTCGCCACCACTCACTACCGGGCACCGCTGGACTTCAGTGATGCCTCGCTCGAGGCGGCGCGGGAAGGTTCGCGTCGCCTGGGCGAGTTCGCCGCCCGGCTGGAGCGGAGCGCGCCGCAGCCGACCAGTTCGGCATTCGGAGCGGCTGCCGATCGGCTGGATCAGGAATTCCGCCAGGCCATGGACGACGACCTCAACACGCCGCGGGCGCTGGCGGCGCTGTTCGAGGCGGCGCGGGAGGGCAATCGGCTGCTGGACGGCGGTCAGCCGCCGACTGCGGAGTTTCTCAGCGCCTGGCAGCGGGCCACCGATGTGCTCCAGGTCCTGCCCGACCCGGCCGCCGCCGATCGGATCAGCGTCGCGGCGCCGGCCTCGTCGGCGGAGGCGGAGGGCGACCTGAGTGACACTCCGCCCCGCGATCCCGACGCCGCCCAGCGCTGGGCCCTGGCGTGGGCCGGCCGGCGCCTGGCGGCGAAGGGGCGGCGGGACTTCGCCGCCGCCGACCGGATCCGGAGCCTGCTGGCCGACCACGGCTGGGAAGTGCGCGACAATCGCGACGGCAGCGCCGAGGTGCGTCCGGTCGGCTGAAGCTGACGTGTCGGCCCCTTGCCCGTCGCTTGCGACCCGGATATTTTCGATGTCTGCCGGGGAACCGGGCTTTTTTTTCGGCTGACGTAGCTCAGTTGGTAGAGCACCCGCCTTGTAAGCGGAAGGTCGTGGGTTCGACCCCCACCGTCAGCTCCAGCGGCGTGGGTGGTCGGCGTCGGGCGGAACGTGGGTGGGGTGGCCGAGTGGCTAATGGCAGCAGACTGTAAATCTGCCGGGTTTACGC
>CBFGTB010000150.1:0-4048 GCA_965651715.1 uncultured Gemmatimonadales bacterium | reverse complement strand
TTGATCCACGAATGAACGCGAATGAACGCGAATGAATCCTGAGGGGCCGGTTGCCCGTGTTGTTGGAGGGGAGCATTCGCCCGCATCATCGCGCCTGACTCTGGCCGGACACCCCCTTCGCGTCCATTGGCGTCCATTCGCGGATCCGTTCCCATAGTGGGTGATCCACGAATGAACGCGAATGAACGCGAATGAAAGCCTGAGGGGTCGGTTGTCCAGCTCGTTGGTGAGGAGTGTTCGCCCGCATCATCGCGCCTGACGTTGGCCGGACACCCCCCATTCGCGGCCATTAGCGGCCACCGGGCGTCGGCGCTCAGCGCCGGAACAAATCGCGAGTGAGCCGATCCAGCGGCACGGCGCGGTCGCGCTTTTCCGCGGCGCGCAACCGGGGCGCATGGGCCAGCAACAGATCGCTGCGGCTGACGATCCCCACCAGGCTGCCGTCGCCGCGCTCCACCACCGGCAAGCGGCCCACAGCGGCGCGCACCATCACGTCGCCCGCGTCGCGCAGCGACCAATCCGGGTAGGCCACCACCGGCAGTCGGGTGACCAATGTGGCAACTGCCGCATCGGGATCGGCCGCCCGCAGTTGCCTGAGCGTCACCACTCCGATCAAATGGCGATCGGCATCGAGCACGGGAAAGCCCTGATGCGTTGTGGTCCCGTCACCATCGAGATCGCGATAGGCATCACCGGCGCGGCGATCCCCCGGCACCCAGACGACATCGGTGGTCATGCCCTGCCCCACAGTCACCCGGGCGAGATAGTCCACCGCATACTCATCCGGCACGATCACACCGCGATGCGCCAGCTTCTCGGTCATGATGGTGTACCGACTCAGCAACCGCGACACCAGCACCGCCGAGGTGCATCCTGCCAGCAGCGGCAGCAGACCCAACGGCTGACGGGTCGCCTCGAAGGCGAACACCACCGAGGCCAGCAGCGCGCGTGAGGCGCCGGCGAACATCGCCGCCATGCCCACCAGCGCGGCCGTGGACGGCGACACGCCCAGCATGGGCGCCTGACTGGCCGCGATGGTTCCCACCGCCGCGCCGAGTCCGCTGCCGAAGGTGAAAAGCGGTGCCAGGGTACCGCCCGAGGTGCCGCTGCCCAGATAGCTCACCCAGGCAATGAACTTGAGCGCCACCAGCAGCAGCGTTGCGCCCACGGTGAGGCGGCCGGCCAGTGAATCGAGGATGTTGGGAAACCCGATGCCCAGCACCCGCGGCTCGATCAGGCCGGTGATGCCCACCACGGCGGCACCGATCATCGGCCACCACATCCAGTGGATCGGCAGCCGTTCGAACATTTCCTCGATCCGGAACAGCGCCCGGGAAATCCAGACCGCCACCAGCCCGATCGCACCGCCCAGCAGGCCGTAGCAGACCAGGGCCGTGCCGGTCGGGTCAGCGACAGTCGGCATCGGGAAGATCGGGCCCGAGCCCAGCAGCACCAGCCGCACCGCCGTCGCCGCCGCCGCCGCCAATGCCACCGGAATGATCGACCGGGCCCGATACTCGAACAGCAGCAGCTCAATCGCGAGCAGCACTGCCGCTACCGGCGTGCCGAAGGTCGCCGCCATACCGGCCGCCGCGCCCGAGGCCAACAGGGTCTTGCGTTCGTCGGCTGTGACGCGCATCAACTGACCCAGCAACGAGCCCACCGCGCCGCCGGTGGCGATGATCGGCCCCTCGGCGCCGAACGGTCCGCCGGTCCCGATCGCAATCGCTGCCGAGAGCGGCTTGAGGACGGTCAGCTTGGCCGGAATCCGGCTGTCGCCATGAAGAATCCGCTCCATCACTTCCGGAATGCCGTGACCACGGATCGCCGACGACCCCCACCGGGCCATGATCCCGATCAGGAAGGCGCCGGCCAGCGGTACCAACAGCGTCCGCCACCAGGACGCCACCAGCGCACCATGCACCATCGCCAGCGAGAAGTGGCCCTCGAACGCGAGATGGCTGATGCCGTTGATCATGGCAATCAGAAAGGCGGCGATGCCGCCGCCGGCAATGCCCACACCAATGGCAAGACCGGTGATGATGAGCAGCCGGCGCCGCTCGGCGGGCGAACGATTCTGGTCAACAGCGGGACGCTGAATCTTCATCGGCCGGCCTGCTCTTCGAACAGCAATTGGTGGTCGGTTCGCGGCGATTCCAAACTGGTGAGCAGCGCCGCCAACCCACCGCTCAACCCGCGCAGCTCGGCACCGGTGAGTTGGTCCAGCGCCTGAAACAGACGCTCGGCCGGCGGGGGCGAGGCGTGCTGCAGCAGTCGCCGACCCTTGGCGGTGATCGACAGTAACGCCCGCCGGGCATCGTCGGCCGCCGGACGCCGCCGAATCAGGCCGCCGCGCACCAGCCGCCGAATCACCGGCGACAGGGCATTCTGCCGGGCGTGCATCCGCCGGGCCAGATCACCGACAGCATGCGACTCGCCGTCGGCCAGGCGCCGCAGGAGAAACAGTTGCGCATTGGTGATCCCGGTGTTGGCCTCAACCGCCCGCGCCGACGTCTGCAACATTGCCACAAGAGATCGGACCTGCCCCATCACCCGGCGTCGCACCGCCACCGCCGCGCTCCCCCGCTCGCCTGCCACCCGACCCCCTTCCCGCGCTCATATCAACGTTGAACTAATTGCGCCCGATGATAGTGCGACGGCCGGAGCCACACAAGCTGTCGCCCGGCCTACTGCGGGGTGGCGTCGGGGATGCCCCGCTCCAGCCAGGCGAACATCCAGGCGCCGCCCAGGGCCAGCGCGGCCACCACATCGGTGGGGAAGTGAACGCCCAGCAGCACCCGCGACAGCGCCAGCAGGAAGGGGATGACCAGCGCCAGGAACCACAGGGCACCTCGGGCCCGGGGCAGGTACCGGGCCAGCAGGATCAATCCCAGTGACCAGATGATCGGCGCCATCATGGTATGGCCCGAGGGATAGGACACCCAGCCCGCCCCGGCCAACTTCTCAATGACCTGGGGGCGCGGCCGGGCAAAGGCCGCCTTGGCGATCAGATAGGCCAGCTCGCCCGACACCACGGCCGCGAGATAGCTCACGGCCACCCGGCGCTCAGCCAGCCGCCACAGCAGCAGCGCGAATCCCAACGCTGCCACCACCGGCACCGCACCTTCGTTGAGCATCGTCGTGGCCAACATGAAGTCGATCAGCGTGGGAGTGCGCGCCGCACCCGCGGCCGAGAGCAGGGCATTGTCCAGCGGCTGGGTCGCACCGGTCACCATCAGCACCGAGGTGCCGACAAAGAGCGCGAGACAGCCGAAGACGCGGGGCGAGAGGCGACGGGGCACCCCGAAGTGTAGTGCGCTCGCTGGGCCGGGTCGACCGCTGCCGGGCGGGACGGCCCGTCGCTTGCCAGCGGCCGGCGGTATAGGCAGCCTTGTTCTCCCCCCCCCCCCCCCAATTATCGTGCACGACACATCGAAGTCCACGGCCTGCGCGGGATGGCGGGATATCGCGGCTCACGGTCTCACCGGAGAGGCAGTTGACGTGACCAGAGTGACTACTGACCTGCGCTCCGTCGGCCGTATGGCGGCCCGCTCCGCTCTCCTCCTCGTGATGGCCTGTGGTAGCGCAGACACCCATCACGAAGCTGTCGAGCACGTCGGCGGATGGGATACTCTCAAGGTCATCGAACTCGACACCGTATCCGGTCGATGCGATATGTGCCGGATCGTGCTCACGCCGGTCGCTCATCTGACGAGCAGTCTCAGCGCGAATTTTTTCTTCTCAACCCGAGTCACATTCCTCCCATCGATCGGACACTTCTTTGCAGCGCCCCTGCTCGAAACCGGTCGGGTGGCGGAGTATGATGGCGCGGGACGCTTGCTCGGATTGCGACTGTCGGAGGGCGACGGCCCCGGGGAGATGCGGCGAATTCGCTTCCTAAGGCCGGATACCGCAGGCGGCCTCATCGTTATTGGAAGCGACTTCCGAATTGTTCGGCTCGATGTCGCCACTGGGCACACCACGAGCAGCCGTCTGCCCTCCGGGATCGTTCCCGAAGATGTGCTATCCCTGCCGGGCGGCGCGCTCG
>CBFGTB010000149.1:0-4086 GCA_965651715.1 uncultured Gemmatimonadales bacterium | reverse complement strand
ATTATCTGTCATGGCAGTTCGACTCCCTTGGCCATTCGGAATGCGATCCGGAAGGCGGTCGAGTCGGTGGAGGGTGGCTTGACCGAACACATCGCAGCCGAACTGGGGAGTTCCACGTGAGCATCTCACGCCCGATCGCGATCATGGCCGGCATTGGTGCGGCGGCCCCGGAGGGACGGCTCACCAATGCCGACCTCGAGCGCAATCTCGACACCTCCGATGAGTGGATCGTCGAGCGCACTGGTATCCGCGAGCGGCGGATTGCCGCCAGTGACGAAACCCTGACCTCTTACGCCGTCCGCGCGGCCCGCCAGGCGATGGAACAGGCCGGCGTGACAGCCGATGACCTCGACGGCATCGTGGTTGCGACAGTCACAGCCGATCGCCGCCTGCCCTCCGAGGCCTGCGATCTGCAGGCCGCCCTGGGAGCCCGGCGGGCCTGGGCGTTCGATGTGGTGGCCGCATGCCCCGGCTGGGTCTATGCCGTCACGGTGGCCGAAGGGCTGATGGCGACCGGCCAGGGCGATACCGTGTTGGTCGTCGGGGCGGAGAAGCTGTCGACCATCACCGACATGACGGATCGGTCCACCGCCATCCTGTTCGGCGACGGTGCCGGTGCCTGTGTGCTGCGGCGCGCCACCCCGGGCGAAGACCGCGGGATTCTGGCCAGCTACCTCGGCGCCTACGGCTACCTGGCCGAGCTGCTCTACATCCCGGCCGGCGGCTCGGCCGAGCCGCTCACTCCTGCCATTGTCACCGACCGACGCCACCTGATGAAAATGGCGGGCCGGGAGGTCTTCAAGGCGGCTATTCTCGCGATGACCCGCAGCACCGATGAGGCGATTACCCGGGCCGGACTGCCGCCCGAGGCGATCGACCTCTTTGTGCCTCACCAGGCCAATCTGCGGATCATCGAGGCGACGGCGAAGTACGCCAACATCCCGATGGACAAGGTGATGGTCAATCTCGATCGCTACGGCAATACCTCGTCGGCCAGTATTCCGCTGGCGTTGGCGCAGGCCCAGCAGGAAGGCCGCCTGACCCCGGGCGCCCTGGTCATGCTGGTGTCCTTCGGCGCAGGCTTCACCTGGGGCAGCATCGTGGTTCGCTGGTGAGTGTCATCCTCCTCTTCCCGGGACAGGGAGCACAGCGTCCCGGCATGGGCCGCGACGTCGCTGATCACTTCCCGGCGGCTGCCGAAGTCTTCGCGGCCATCGATGCGGCGCTCGATACGCCGATCACCCCGCTGATGTGGGACGGCGATGAGGTCGGGCTGACCGAAACCCACAACGCTCAGCCCGCGATCCTGGCGCACAGCGCCGCCGTGCTGGCAGCCGTTGCACCGGCGCTGGGAGATCGGGTCGTCGCGGCGGCGGGGCATTCTCTGGGCGAATACAGCGCCTGGGTGGCTGCCGGAGCCATCGCACCGCCGGCGGCAGCGCGCTTGGTTCGCCGGCGCGGGGCGCTGATGTTCGAGGCCGGTCAGCAGCGTCCCGGGACCATGGCAGCCGTCCTCGGGATGGAGGGGGCCGCGGTCGAAAAGGCGTGCTCTCGCGCCACCGGCGAGGCCGGTGTGGTCGTGCCGGCCAACTACAATGCGCCAGATCAGACAGTGATTTCGGGCGATCCCGCGGCGGTTGACCGGGCCGGCGCCCTGTGCAAGGAGGCCGGAGCCAAGCGGGTCCTGCCGCTCAAGGTGAGCGGCGCGTTCCATTCGCCGCTGATGGCACCGGCGGTCGACGGGCTGCGGGAGGCGTTGCGTGTCACCCCGGTCTCCAAGCCGACCCATCCGGTGATGGTGAATGCCACAGCAGCGCTGATCTCCGACGCGGAAGATGCGGTGGAGTTGCTGGCCGAGCAGCTCGTCGCGCCGGTCCGCTGGGTCGAATCGATGCGCAATCTGGCCGCGCAGTGGCCCGAGGCCACCTGGCTGGAACTGGGCCCCGGTGCCGTGCTGGGCGGCTTGCTCAAGCGGATCGTTCCCGGCGCCCGGCATACAGCGCTCGGAACCGCCGATGAGATCAGTGCCTTCCTGGCGGCGAACTGATGAAGATCGATCTGAGCGGCAAGGTCGCACTGGTTACCGGCGGTACCCGTGGCATCGGCCGCGCGGTGGCCGATGCGCTGCACCAGGCCGGTGCGACAGTGTGTCTCACCGGCCGATCGGCGGAGACGGCCCAGGCCGTGGCGGCGGACATCGGTGAGCGCGCCCGCGGCTACCGTTGCGATCTGACCGACATTCCCACCATTGCGGCAGCGCTGGCGGCGGTGGAACGGGACTGCGGCGTGCCCGACATCGTGGTGAACAATGCGGGCCTCACCCGCGACAATCTTCTGCTGCGGATGCCGGCCGCCGACTGGGACACCGTGATCGCCGCCAATCTCACCGGGGCGTTCCACGTGGTGCAGGGGCTGCTCAAGGGGATGATGAAGCGCCGCAGTGGACGCATCATCAACATCACCAGCGTGGTCGCGCTCACCGGCAATCCCGGTCAGGCGAACTACGCCGCCTCCAAGGCGGGGCTGATCGGCTTCACCCGGACATTGGCCAAGGAATACGGCTCGCGAGGCATCGTGGCGAACTGCATCGCGCCGGGCTATATCGATACCGAAATGACCGCTGCCTTGCCCGAGGCCGCGCGTGCTGCATTATTGGAGTCCATCCCGCTGGCGCGGCTCGGCCGCCCGGAGGATATTGCAGGAGCAGTTCTGTACCTCGCCTCGGAGCTCGGCAGCTATGTCACGGGACAGGTTCTCGTGGTCGATGGCGGCATGACCGGCTGACGGGGCACGCACTCACACCTGGCGTAATGAGGCATCTGATGAGCACGGAGAACGTGGACGAGAAGGTCAAGAACATCATCGTGGAAGAGCTGGGTGTGGAGCGGGAAAAGCTCTCGCCCGAGGCGTCGTTCATGGAAGACCTGGGCGCAGACTCGCTCGACACCGTCGAACTGGTCATGGCCTTCGAGGAGGAGTTCGACATCGACATCCCGGACGATGAGGCCGAGAAGCTGCGCACCGTGGGCGATGCGCTGAAGTACCTTCACGACAAGCTCGGCTCGTGACGTGAAGCGCCGCGTCGTGATCACCGGTCTGGGACTGGTGACCCCGGTGGGCCTCACCGTCGACGAGACCTGGACGAATCTGCTCGCCGGGACGAGCGGCGCGGCCCCGATTACCAAGTTCGATGCCTCTCGCCATCAGGTGCGCTTTGCCTGTGAAGTGAAGGGGTTCGATCCTCTGCCGTACATCGACCGCAAAGAAGCGCGGCGATACGATCTGTTCTCCCAGTACGCGATCGCCGCCGCCCACCAGGCGGTCCATCAGGCGGGACTCGATCGCGATGTCCCCGATCCGGAACGGATCGGGGTGGTGCTCGGGAGCGGCATCGGCGGGATGCAGACCTTCGAAGACAACTGCCGCTTGTTTGTCCAGCAGGGTCCCGACCGGGTGTCGCCCTTCTTCGTGCCGATGTTCATTCCCAACATGTCGTCGGGGTTGGTCTCGATGCGGTACGGGTTCAAGGGGCCCAATTTCGCGGCGGTCTCAGCCTGCGCCTCGTCGGCGCACGCCATTGGCGAGAGCTACCGGATGATCCGCGACGGCGTCGCCGACGCGATGATTTCCGGCGGAAGCGAGGCCGCGATCACCGGGCTGACTGTTGCCGCGTTCTCCAACATGAAGGCCATGTCCACCCGCAACGACGACCCCGCTGGGGCCAGTCGCCCCTTCGACCGCGATCGCGATGGGTTCGTGCTCGGCGACGGCGGGGCGGTCGTGGTGCTGGAGTCGGCTGAACACGCCGAACGCCGGGGCGCGACCATCCTGGGCGAAGTGGTCGGTTACGGCCTGTCGGGCGATGCCTATCACATCAGCGCACCGGCGCCGGAGGGCGAAGGGGCGCAGCGGGCCATCCGTGCCTGTCTGGCCGACGGCGATATCGCGCCGGAGCGGGTCGGGTATATCAATGCCCATGGGACATCGACACCGGCCGGCGATGTGGCGGAGACCCAGGCCATCAAGGCGGTCTTCGGCGACCATGCCCGGTCGCTCATTTTCGGCTCGACCAAGTCGATGACCGGC
>CBFGTB010000148.1:0-4149 GCA_965651715.1 uncultured Gemmatimonadales bacterium | reverse complement strand
CGATCGGAACACCCGCAGTGTGTTTGCTCAACTGCGCGCCCTCCCGGTGGCCGGACTCGATCTGCAACTGGGAGGCCGGCTCGACCACAACAGCGCCTTCGGCTCGTTCGTCACCGGGCGGGCCGGCCTGGTCTACCATCTGAGCCCGGCGGCCCGCGTCTGGACCTCGGTCGGTACCGGTTTCAAGGCGCCGACCTTCGGCGAACTCTTTGCGGCCAGCCCCTATGAAGTCGGTAACCCGGACCTGGAGCCGGAGCAGAGCCGCAGCGTCGAGGCGGGAGTCGCGCTCGAGGGACAGCGGACCTCGCTGCGGCTGACCGCCTTCCATCAGCGCTTCACCGACCTGATCCAGTACCTCAGCGCCAGTCCGGGGGAGCCCAGCTACGGCAATCTGGGCGCCGCCCGGTCCAATGGGCTCGAGGCGACCCTGGCCGTCAGGCCCAGCCGGGTGCTCAGCCTGCGGGCCCACCTGGCATGGATCGACACCGAGGTCACCGATACCGGTGCGGTCTCCTCGGCCACCTTCCGCGAGGGTGAGGCGCTGCTCCGCCGTCCGGCCTGGTCGGGCGGGATCACGCTGATGGCCGATCTCGCGCCGGTCCGGCTCAGCGCCACCGGGCGCTGGGTCGGCGAGCGGGTCGATGTGTCGTTCCGGGATTTCCCCGCGACCCGGACGTTGTTACCCTCCTATGGCGTTGTTGATGCGGCGGTGCAAATTCCGGTGGTCAGCACGGGCCGGATGCGGACCGAACTGCTGCTCCGCGCGGAGAACCTTTTCGACGCCTCATGGGATCAGATGTACGGCTATCCCGGGCGTGGTCGGACCCTCCTCGGAGGGGCGCGTCTCACCTTCTGATCGGAACATCATGGCGCGAGTCGCTGGGATCATCTTGTCATTGGTCGTCGGGGTCGGGGCCTGCGCGCCGACCACGTCGACCGGCACGCTCCCGGTCGAGGTGCTCGTCGTTCTCGACAGCATCGACCATACAGTGCGGATGATCCCGGTCGATTCGCCGACTGTGGTGCGGGAAATTCCGCTCGGCGATGCGCTGGGATTCGTCCCCTCGCAGCTTGCAGCGCGGGGACATCGGGCCATCATCGCCGGCAATGACGGCAGCCACGCCCGCGCGGCGATTCTTGACCTTGAGGCCGGCGGCATCGAACGCTTTGTCACCCTGCTCGACGGTGACGTGACCGCCGTGGCCATTCCCGATGACGCCCATGCCTATGTCGCCACGCGCAGCAGCGGGGCGGTGTCGCGTATTTCTCTCGCCAGCGGTAGCGTCGATCTGCTGGCCGCGCCGGGCGGTCCCGAGGGCTTCGGGGTGTCGCGCGGCAAGGTGTTCGCCGTCATCGGGAATCGCCAGCACTGCGCCATCGGCACCGCCTGCGAAGGCGGGCCGAGCTGGCTGATCCAGGTGGCCCCCGGCCTGCCGCGCGACTCGGTGCCGCTGTCGGGTCCGGGGCATGCCGGCCCCAGCGCGCTGGGCAGCGACGGGTATCTCTATGTCCTCAGTCGCGGTGACGAATTCAGCGGCGGGGAAGGGCGCATGTCGATCGTCGATCCCATTCGGGGCGCCGAAATCGCCTCATTCGGCGGGGTCGGGCCCCTGGTCCCATCCTGGATTCTGAGCGACGGCGGCGAACGGGTTCTGGTGGCCAGCGCGCCCGGCGGCATCATGGTCTTCAATACCCGGTTGCGACGCTTCACCGTGCCGTTCGGCGTGGGCATCCCGCTCGAGTTCCCGAGTGATCTTGTGGAAGACGCAGTCGGTCGAGCCTACGTGCTGCAGCTCGGCGGCTGCGAGGTCGAGGCGCCGGGACGAATTCGCGTGTTCGGCGGTAACCTGGTGGAGCGGGTGTCGATCGACGCCGGTCCCTGTCCGATCGCGGCGGCGATCGGTGGCGTGCCGGCCGACCGCCTCTTCCACGACCCCTGAGCGATGGCCGGCCCGGCGACACTGACGCCGGCGATTGTCGTCGGCATGCTGCGCTACGGCGAGACGTCCCGCGTGGTGCGGCTGGCCACCCGCGATATGGGAGTGCAGGTCGCCATGGCCAAGGGCGTGGCGCGCCCCCGGTCGCGCTTCGTGGGACTGCAACTGCTGAGCGAGGGCACCGCTCACCTGATCCCCGGTCGGGGAGAGATGGCCACGCTGGCGGGCTTCGACGTGAGCGACCTGCACAGTGGTCTGGCGCGGTCGATGACAGCCTTCTACGCCGCCACCGCGCTGGCCGAACTGGTGGCGCGAGGGGGCGCCGGCAGCGAGGAGACCGATCTGTTCGCTGTGGTCCAGCGGGGACTGCGTCTGATCGAAGTGGCCCCGCCGGCGGCCGCTGAGGTGGCGGTCCTGGCCGCACTGTGGCGCTGCGTTGTGGCGATGGGGTTCGAGCCGGTGCTGGATCGTTGCAGCCGCGATGGCAGCGAGATCGACGGCGGGGCAGAGCGGGTTTTTTCGGTCGATGATGGCGGTGTGCTCTGCCGACACTGTGCCCGGGGCGGGGGCGGCGCGCGCCTGACTCCCGACGACCTTGCCGCGCTGGAGTTTCTTGTCAACGCCACCGGAGAGCCGCCGGATCTGGATCGCCCTCACGCCCTGGCTCATCGCCGCCTGCTGGCGCGGTGGATCGCTCGCCATCTCGACCTGGGACATTCGCCGGCGCTCGATCAGTGGCTGCACGGTGCGAGTCCGACTTAACTTGCCCGGGATCGAGCCGCGAAACGGAGCCAACGAGGGAGGTGTGCCGCGCCGCGATCCGCCCTTGGGGCACCGAGGTCGCTGATGCACCGGCGCGTCGTGCCGGTCTGTCTCGCGCTGCTCGCCGCTCTCGCCGTCGCCCCCCGAGCCCAGGCCCAGCGGGCCGAGCCACCCGCGATCCCGGCGCTTGACGAGCCCCGGCCGCTGCCGGTGTTTCCGGCGCTGCTGGTGCCGTTCAGCATCCCGTCGGAATACTGCCGCGACGGTCGAATGCCGCGGGTGACGCTGCGGGTCTTCAGTGGCCTCACCCAGCCGATCGCCACGCTGGTGCTGCGTGGCCGACAGCCGACCCCGATCGATGGACGGCCGCTGCGCTGCGGCGATGCCGTCGCCCGGTGGGACGGTGTCGCCGGCGACCCGCCACGACTCGTCACCAACGCCGTCTACTGGATTCAGCTCGCTGTCGACACCTCGGCTGTCGGCGCCAGCCGCCCCCCGATTCTGCGAACCCGCCAACTGGTGGTGCCCGCGTACTGACCCGGTCTGCCGAATCGGCAGAAGATTTCTGGTCCGCAGGTTGCCGATAGTTGCTGGTGACCCAGGAGGATACATGATTCGACCGGAACGATTGACACTCAAGGCCCAGGAAGCTCTGCGCAACGCGCTGGAACAGGCGCGGCGGCACGGCAACCCGGTGATGAACGACGCCCATCTGCTGGCGGCATTGCTGGCGCAGGAGGACGGCATCGTCGGTCCGATTCTGGCCATGGCCGGCGTGGGGGTGCCTCGGCTGGCCAACCAGACCGAGGCGGAGATCGCCGGCTTCCCCCGTCAGGCGGGGAGTGATACCCCACCGAGCATCGACCGCGCGACCACGGCGGCATTTGGTCGGGCGGAAAAGTTGGCCCGCGAGTTGGGCGATGACTACATCTCGACCGAGCATTTGCTGTTGGCGCTGGTGGAGGAGAAGGCGACCACTGCGCACCGCCTGCTCGAACAGGAGGGGCTCGATGCCGCCGCGCTCCGCACGGCGCTGGCGGAGATCCGGGGAGCCCACCGGGTGACCGATCAGGAACCCGAGAACAGCTACCAATCGCTGGAGCGCTTCACCCGCAATCTCACCGACGCCGCACGCGACGGGCGCCTGGATCCGGTGATCGGTCGCGACGAGGAAGTGCGCCGTGTCATGCAGGTGCTCTCCCGCCGCACCAAGAACAATCCGGTGCTGATCGGCGAACCGGGCGTCGGCAAAACCGCCATCGTCGAAGGCCTGGCCCAGCGGATCGTCGATGGCGACGTGCCCGATTCGTTGCGCGGCAAGGAGATCGTCGCGCTGGATATCGGGCAACTGCTGGCGGGCGCCAAGTATCGCGGCGAGTTCGAGGAGCGGCTCAAGGCGGTGGTCAATGAACTGACCGAAGCCGAAGGGCGCTACAACGTGTTCCTCGAC
>CBFGTB010000147.1:0-4234 GCA_965651715.1 uncultured Gemmatimonadales bacterium | reverse complement strand
GCTGCGGTCGGGCCGGGAGCGAAGTCGAGGAAGCGGGCCAACTGGGCCCGGAGCGCGTCGGCATTGGCCCGCACAGTGTCCCGGTCCAGCATCGGCCGCTCGCTGCGCTTGCCCGACGGATCGCCCACCAGGCCGGTGCCGCCACCGATCAGTGCGATCGGCTGGCCGCCGAGCCGCTGCAACCACGCCAGGGCCATGACCGGCACCAGATTGCCGACGTGGAGCGAGTCCGCCGTCGGATCAAACCCGATGTAGGCGGTGATCGGTCCGGACGCGAGACGGTCGGCCAGGCCGGGCGTGACATCGTGTACCATGCCGCGCGCGGTCAGAGTCGTGAGCAGGTCAGCCATGGCGGGCAAGATGCCGGGAGGCGCCCCGGGCGTGCAAGGAGTCCCTGGTTCGGATAGCTTTGGTCGATCATGACGCCGTCTTCCTCCACGCGTCGCGGTCGCCCGACGCGCGGCTCGCGCTCCTCCCTCGTCGGCCGGGTCCGCCGGGCTTTCGATCGGACGCTCATCACCCGGCTGCTGCTCGCCGGAGTCATTCTGGCGCTGTTCGGGGCGGTGGTGGTGGTGGGCTCGTGGTTCCGGATCTGTGCCGGTGAGGGCGATTGCCCCTCAATCACCGGGCTGACCGGCTACGACCCGCTCCAGGCCTCGAAGGTGTATGCCGCCGACGGGCGACTGATCACCGACTTCGGGACCGAACGGCGCACAGTGATCAGTCTCGATGCGATGGCGCCGGCGCTGCCGGCCGCCTTCCTGGCGGTCGAGGACAAGCGTTTCTACCAGCATCATGGCGTGGACTGGCTCGGCGTCCTGGCGGCGGTGAAGGACCGGGTGTTGGGAGGGCGGTCCCGCGGGGCGTCCACCATCACGATGCAGTTGGCCGGCAATCTCTGGCCCGACGAAATCGATCGCCGCCAGCGGGGCGGCTTCTCCGGGATCTCGCGCAAGCTCAAGGAAGCCAAGGTCGCCGGTGAGATCGAGAAGCGGTACACCAAGGACAAGATCCTCGAGCTGTACCTCAACAAGATCTACCTGGGCAACGGCGCCTATGGGGTCGAGTCGGCGGCGCAACGCTACTTCGGCAAGCACGCCAGCGATGTGAACGTGGCGGAGGCCGCAATGCTGGCGGCGCTGCCCAAGGCCCCCGGTGGCTATGACCCCCGGCTCCATCCCGGCAACGCCCTGGCTCGGCGCAACCTGGTGCTGGGGCTGATGCGCGACGCCGGCATGCTGACTGGCGAGGAAACCGAGACCTGGCGGGCCTATCCCATCGCGCTGGCGTCGCGCGCGGATTTCCAGGGTGTCGGACGCTACTTCGTGGAGTATGTGCGTCAGCAACTTGAGGCACGTCTGGGCAGCGCCCTCTACGAAGAGGGCTACCGGATCTACACCACACTCGACCTCAATGCGCAGGCTGCCGCCGAGCGGGCGCTCAACGCCCAACTCGACCGAATCGAGGCCGGTGACCTGGGGACCTATCGTCATCAGACCTACCGCGAGTATGTCGAGGCCCGCGGCAGTGGCCCGGGCGAACGCACCACGACGCCGTATCTGCAAGGGGCGGTGGTGGTGCTCGAAGCCAAGACCGGCAACATCCTCGCGATGGTGGGAGGGCGGGACTTCGACGACTCGAAGTTCAACCGCGCCGTGCAGGCCGAGCGGCAGCCGGGATCGACCTTCAAGCCCATCGTCTATTCGGCGGCCCTCGAGGCCGGCATGTCGCTCGATCAGATCGCGATGGATACCTCGGTGTCGATTCCGATTCCTGACCAGCCCAACTGGGAACCGTCCAACTACAACGGCCGCTTCAGCAACGCGCCGATGACGCTGCGCCAGGCCCTGTGGGAATCGACAAATACCATCGCGGTGCAGGTGGGTCTCGAGGTCGGGCTTCCCAGCCTGGTCGACGAAGCGCGGCGCTTCGGGTTGTCCGGGCCGATTCCTCAGGTGCCCTCGCTCACGCTCGGTTCGCTCGACGTCCGCCCGATCGACATGGTGGCGGCCTATACCACCTTCGCCAATCTCGGTATCCGGACCGAGCCCAACGCGATTCTGCGGGTCGAGGACGAGGCCGGCCGAACGGTGTACGAGGCCACGCCGGTGCGGCGGCGGGTGCTGAGCGACGGGGTGGCCTGGACCATGACCGACGCGCTGCAGGGCGTGGTGCAGCAGGGCTCGGGCAGCGCCGTCTGGCGGGCGGGATTCCGGCTGCCGGCCGGCGGTAAGACCGGCACCACCAACGACTACAACAACGTCTGGTTCATCGGCTTCACCCACGATCTGGTCGCGGGTGTCTGGATGGGTTTCGATCAGTTGACGCCGATCATGAGCAATGCCCAGGGAGGGCGGCTTGCGGCCCCCGCCTGGGCCAGCATGATGTTGGAGATCTATCAGCGGCGTCCGCCGCCCTCGGGGTGGCCCCGGCCGGCTGACATGATGCAGACCTTTGAGATCGATCGGACCACTGGCTTCCGGGCGACACCCTTCTGCCCGCGGGAATACGTCGAGACGCGGTCCTACCTGCCGGGAACCGAGCCCAAGGAGTTCTGTCCCATTCACACGCCGTTCGGACCGGGCCAGACCGAGTGAGTCGTCGGATCGCTGCCGATTGGGTGCTGCCGATTGCGGGGCCTCCGATCCGTGACGGAGCTGTGCTGTTCGATGATGCGGGACGATTGCAGGCGGTGGGCCGGGCGGCCGATGTGCCCCGGCCCGAGACGGCGGCCCAGGAACACCTGGGGCCGGGTGTCGCCTTGCTCCCGGGACTTGTTAATACCCACAGCCACCTGGAACTGACCGGGTTTGCCGGGCAGATCGCCGAGCCGGACTTCCAGCGCTGGATTGCCGCGGTGATTCGGATCAAGGCCGGTCGGAGCGATGACGAATTTGTCGCGGCCGCCTGTCGCGGCATTGCTGCGATGTGGGCCGCCGGGGTGACGACGGTCTGCGATACCGGCAGCACCGGTGCGGTCCTGATTGCGCTGCGGGAGATGGCGGCCAGCGGCATTGCGCATCACGAAGTGTTTGGTGCGGATCCGGCCGTGGTCGAACCGGCGATGAAGCGATTTGCCGCCGATCTCGATCGGCTGGCTCATCACGCCACCGGTCGGGTGGCGCTCGGCGTGTCTCCCCATGCGCCCTACACGGTCAGCGGTGCGCTGTACCAGGCGTCATGCGAGCTGGCGCGGGCGCACGGGGTGCCGATCGCTGTGCACACCGCCGAACCGCCGGCGGAGAGTGCACTGTTGGCGGACTTCACCGGAATCTTTGCCGACGAGTTCCGCCGCCGTGGCGTTCCGCGACCGACATCGGAGCCGATCTCGCCGGTGGCATTCATGGAGCGGCATCGGGTGTGGGGACCGCGCACACTCTGCATTCATGCGATTCACACCGATGCTGCCGACACGGCGGTGCTGGCGCGTCATGGTGTGGCGATCGCGCATTGCCCCCGGAGCAACAGCTTCCATCATCAGGCTCACGCCCCGGTCGAGCGATATCGGGCCGCGGGGCTGCGCATCGGACTCGGGACCGATTCCGAGTTGAGCGTCGATCCTCCCGATCTGCTGGCCGAAGCGGCGGCGGCCCGCGAACGGACCGGCTGGACCGCCGCCGAGGCGGTGCACGCATTGACCCTGGGCGGTGCGGCGGCGATCGGTCGCGACAGCGACAGCGGCTCGCTGGTCCCCGGCAAATGGGCCGACATGGTGGCGTTGCGCCTCGCTGCCGACCGCGATCCGACCGAGGCGGTTCTGTCGGCGCGACGGGACGATGTGGTGGTTACCTGGCTGGCGGGTCGCGAGGTCTATCGCCGCGTCGACTGACGGTGGCCTTGTGTCCGGGGCCGGTCGGGTGTATCCGTAGGTAACTTCCTCCGGAGCACCGAGTGCGCTGTTTAGCTCTCAATGCCTCGTTCGAACCGCTGACGATGGTGCCGGCACGCCGGGCATTGCGGCTGGTGATCGACGGCAAGGCGGAGATCGTCGAAGCCGATGGCGATGCAGAGATACGCAGTGCGCGGCTCTGTCTGCCGCGCCCGGCCATCATTCGGCTGATCCGCTTTGTGCATGTCCCGCGCCGGTTCCGGCGCCAGGTGACAAATACCTTCCTGTTCGCCCGCGACCACTACACCTGTCAATACTGCTGTCGCCCCGCGGCGCTGCTCAAGCCGCGCGAGTGTCTCACGCGCGACCATATCATTCCGCAGTCGCGCGGCGGGCGCAACGAAT
>CBFGTB010000146.1:0-4533 GCA_965651715.1 uncultured Gemmatimonadales bacterium | reverse complement strand
CCCGCCGGAACTTTCGGCGGCCCGCGCCGGCCAGGCCGATCAGCCCGGTGGCCAGCAGCGTCATGGTGGCCGGTTCGGGCACGGTTTCGCTGGGCGTGCCGACGGCGTCGTCAGTCATGCCGAGGTTGAAGGCGTATTCGGTAGCGCCATTGTAGAAGGCCTGGTTGGCGATCAGTTGATAGGTCCCCGCCGCGGTGCCATTGGGCGCGGTCGGCATCCAGTAATAGCCGCTGGCGGTGCCCGCCGTGAGCGGCCCGTTGTGAAGACCGAGCAGGTAACTGCCGGCGTCGAGCGCGGCGTCCACGGCAATGGTGTGGAGCGAGTACTCGCGCCCACCGGGGATGGTACCGGCCACGGTCCGGGTCAGGTCGGTACCCAGGGTGGCCAGGCCGGAGAACAGGGCCGGGCTCACCGAGCCGTTGATCCCGACCCGGTTGATGGTCCAGTAGATCGACCCGGCGAAGTTGTCGGAGGCGTTGTACCACTGCACCGCCCAGAAGTTGATCTCGGTCACGGTCGCGGCGCCGCTCAGCGCGAACCCGTCATAGATCAGCGCCTGATTCAGGTCCGGGTTGCCGATGTAGCCGCCCGGATTGGGGGCGCCGTTGTCGTAGACGGTCTGGGCCGACAGGCCGGAGCCGGCCAGCAGGGCAAGTGCCAGGGTGGCGCCGGGGACGAGGCGGAACATCGCAATATCCTTTCGCCGCGGCGCGGCCGCAGCAGGTCGTGGCATCGATGACACAGTATTCGATTCTCTGTCACGGCAACCCCAGCCGGGATCGACCGCAACAGACAATGCCGCGGCGTGGAGCAGTTATCGGGCCACGGGTGGAGTGTCCAAGTTGTTGACGGCGTGGCTGACTGATGGGGTCTCAGGACGGCGGCGGCTCCATCAGTCCCAGGCGACAAGGGACGGGATATAGAAGCCGTCGTCGGTGGCGATCAAGCGGCACGGTCGAGACATCGCGCACATCAGCGTGGCGCGGTCCTAACGACCCGCACCACCTGGCGCGGTTCGGATTCGAGTATCAGCACGGCACGATCATCGCCGCCAAGCAACTGATGTCGGCCTCCAACCACTATCGAATCGACCCGCCCCGCGGCCATGACGATGAAACGGGTGGAATCCGGTGTGGCCGGGCCATCGCCGAGAATCAGATCCGCGAGCACCAGGGTCCCGCTCTCTACCGCCAGGCCGGCGGGGCGCGGTTCAGTGATCTTCGGTGGGGCAACATTCGTAGCCCCGCTCATGGACCGAGGGAATCGCGCCGCAGCGGGGAGGTCGAGCAACGACTCGCTCTGCCCCAAATCCCCACAGCGAACCTGCCGGACGCTGGGCGCGGGTCCGTACTGATGGCGCAGACTGATCAATGAGTCAGTCGTGACGGCAAAGCCATAGACTTTGCCTCCGACGCCGTGAACTTCGCCCGGAACCATCGCCTCCCGAAGCCCGCGCGATCCAACAGTGGTGAGATCGGCTTTCAGCGACCGCAGCCAGACCCACTCCGGTGCATCAGTCGCCGTTGAGTCGGCCGCGGGACCGTATACGATCAGGTCATCGCCGCAGCGACCCATCGCCATGACAGGCAGACCGGGGATCCCGGCGCTTTCACGGATGAGCGTGCCCGATGCTGACCACATCGCGAACCGGCCAGTCACATCGGCGACGACCATCGTGCTGTCGTCCCATGTGGCGATGGCCACCGGCATCCGCATCTGCCCCGGCCCCTCTCCGCTGGTCAGGAACGCGGCCACGCCCCGCCCCGTCGCGTCATAGACTTTGATATGCGGCGGCATCATATCGATCACCGCAATCAATTCGCCGACGCGGGTCGCCGCGCCGAGTCGGCCAAGTGAGAATGCGGTCGCCGAGTCGGCGGCGGGCGCCGGCACGGCGGCGGATGTCGAGTCCAACAACTGCGCCACGACGCGATGGGACTCCGCGCTCTCGTTCTCACCGCCATCGCTCGCGCACCCGACCCACAGCACCGCACACACCAACCACACGAGTCGTGAAGCCACAGCAGCCCTCCCAAGCGGATTTACTTCAGACTGCCCCCCGCTCCGACAAAAGGCAACCCCGAACGCCAAACGGCGGCTCCCTTCCGGAAGCCGCCGTTGGTGTCCTACCCTGAGGTGGCTCAGAGATCGTCGTCGGCCATGGCCGCGAGCAGCAGCTCCACCTCGGGCTTGGGCTCCTCCACCACCGGCGGCGGCGGCTCGAACCCTTCGGGCGGCTGAATCTCCAGATCGACGTACCGGTAGTGACCGGTGCCGGCCGGGATCAGATGCCCGATGATGATGTTCTCCTTCAGCCCGATCAGTTCGTCCCGCGCGCCGCGAATGGCCGCGTCGGTCAGAATCCGGGTGGTCTCCTGGAACGAGGCCGCCGAGAAGAACGACCGGGTCTGGAGCGATGCCTTGGTGATACCCAGCAGCACCGGCTCGGCCGTCGCCGGCAGACCCTTACGCCGGATCACCCGCTCGTTCTCCTCCCGGAAGCTGAGACGATCCACAGTCTCACCCTCGAGGAAGTGGGTGTCGCCCGGATCGGTGCAGCGCACCTTCTGCAGCATCTGACGCACGATCACGCCGATGTGCTTGTCGTTGATCCGAACACCCTGCAGGCGGTACACCTCCTGCACCTCGTTGAGCAGGTATTCCTGCACCGCACGGGCTCCCTTGATCTGCAGGATCTCATGCGGCGAGACCGGACCCTCGGTGAGGCGATCTCCCGCCCCGACCCGATCGCCCTCGTGAACCCGCAGATGCTTCCCCGCGGGTACCTCGTACACCCGCGCCTCGGCGTCGGCCACGCTGGTGCCATCGGGCAGCGTCGGGAAGACGAAGATCTCACGCTTGCCGCGCTTGATCTCACCGAACTTCACCACGCCATCCACCTCGGACATGGTGGCCGGATCCTTGGGCCGCCGCGCCTCGAACAGTTCCGCCACCCGCGGCAGACCACCGGTGATGTCGCGCGTCTTGTAGGCCTGACGCGGAATCTTGGTGATCGTCACGCCCTTGGGCACCTTCACCGCCGCGGAGAGGAAGACTGTCTTGTCCTTGGCCTCGCGCTTGGACTTGCCCGGCCAGGCCTCCAGAACCGAGACCTCCTCGACCTTGAACTTCTCCGACCACGGGTTGGCCTGATCCGGAATCGTCAACGCCCGCGAGACCGGATCGGTGGGCGAACCGAAGATGATCCGGGCGCCCTCGGCCAGGGTGTACTCCTGCGGGTCCTTGCGATTCTTCTGATAGACCAGCACCGACGGGTGCAGTTCCCGATCGGGATCCTGCTGCACCACCAGCGACCGGAGGCCGGTTCCCTCGTCAAGCTCCTCGCGCAGGGTCACTCCCGGCACCAGATCCTTCCAGCGCAACTCACCATCGGTCTTGATGATCGACGGATCGTTGTAGGGATCCCAGGTGTAGAGCACCGAAGCCCGCTTGTCCCCGTCGCCGCGGACCACGGTCTCCTGCTCCTTCACCATGATCAACGCGCCTTCAGGCACCGGATAGCGATTGAGCGCCCGGCCCGGTTCCGCCGTGTCGACGATCACAATCCCGGCCCGGGTCTCTTCGGCAACCGACTCGGTCTCGCGCGTCAGCGCCACCCGGATGGTGCTGTTGGTGCCGTCCTCGTACTCCACCGGCACGTCGGCCCATTCGAGGTCGGGCGTGTAGGTCACCGTCCCGTCGGTGCGGGCCCGACGCTCGGCTTCTTCAGCGATGCGCGATGAGGTGCCGCCGATGTGGAAGGTCCGCAGCGTCAACTGCGTGCCCGGCTCACCGATCGACTGCGCCGCCAGAATCCCGACAGCTTCGCCCAGATCGACCATCTCCATGGTCGCCAGGTTGCGACCATAGCACATCCGGCAGACGCCGCGCTTGCTCTCGCAGGTGAGCACCGAACGAATCTTGACCAGCGCAATGCCGGCATCGTCGATCCGATTGGCGATCTCCTCATCGATCACCTGTCCGGCGCTCACCACCACCCGCGGATCGCCGAACTCATCAAGCTCATGCGGATCGATGACATCTTCGGCCGCTACGGTGCCGAGAATCCGGTCACGCAGCGGTTCGATGATGTCTTCGCCCTCCATCAACGGTCCCATCTCGAGACCCATCACCGTCCCGCAATCCTCTTCGGTGATGGTCACGTCCTGGGCCACGTCGCAGAGTCGCCGCGTCAGGTAGCCGGCATCGGCCGTCTTGAGCGCCGTGTCGGCCAGACCCTTCCGGGCACCGTGGGTCGAGATGAAGTACTCGAGCACGGTGAGGCCTTCGCGGAAGTTCGACCGGATCGGCGACTCGATGATCTCGCCAATGCCGCCGGTCAGCTTCTTCTGCGGCTTGGCCATCAGACCGCGCATCCCGGCGAGCTGCCGGATCTGGTCGCGCGATCCCCGGGCACCCGAGTCGTACATCATGAAGACCGGGTTGTAGCCACCGCGGGAGCGACGCATATGCCCCAACATCGCCTCGGCCACGTCGTTGTTGGCGTGGGTCCAGGCGTCGATCACCTTGTTG
>CBFGTB010000145.1:0-4657 GCA_965651715.1 uncultured Gemmatimonadales bacterium | reverse complement strand
TGCCGACGCTGATTCTGAACGACAGCGACGATCAACCGGAGCCGGTGGACTTCGGCGGGGCACTCGCGGCGGCAATCGGTCGGGCGGGGGGGCGTGGCCGGGTGGTCCAACTGGCGGGACGCTGTCGCGATCTCGGACCCGCGAGCCAGGCAGCCCTGATCGATATTGAACACACCTGGCTGACGAGCGACACACTGCCCTGAGGAGCCTCAGGGCAGGCGATAGGTCTCGAGGTAGCGCAGGTCGTCGCGAGGATCCTGGCGGGCGACATAGACCACGCCCTGACCAAAGCCGACCACTGACGAGTGGGGGCGCAGGCGCGCCGCACCGATGAGTTGGCCGCGGGCGGAAAAAATGTCGTAGGCCGGGGTCGGGTCCGACGCCGGTCGCGATCGCGGCACCCAGATGTCGGCGGAGGGGCTCACCTGAATCGCGCCGGCCGCCTCGAATGGTGGTAGAACGTCGGGAAATTCATCGTCGGGAATGGGCGGGACATCGCGGGGAGGCGGGGCGGTACTGATTGACGTGCCACCGCTGCCGGTACGGATGGCAAAGCTGGAGCGATTGCTGCTGGCTTCGCGGTAGGCGTCACGTTCGGCGGCGGTGACCTTGATCGGGGTGTAGGGCACCGGCGTGCCGATTGTCACGCGGCCGCTGGCGTCGACGACATCGACGCGGTAGGGCTCCGGATGCACGATGGCGATTCCCCCGGTGGGCAGCGCCGTCCAGAGGGTACGCGCCGCGAGTGGGCCGGCTCCGACCCGCATGGCGACCCGCCGATTCCGGCCACTGCTGCTGGTGACCACCGCCGTCTCATTGGCCATCCGGGCGAGTGTGTCGGTCTGACCGGTCATGAGATCGGCGCGAATGATCGGGATACTGTCGGGCCGCTCACCGCCGCCGGGGGTAAAGCTGAGTCCGGTGAAGAAGACCCGACCGGCGGCATCGCTTTCACGGGGAATCGTGAGACGAAGACCGCCGGTGGTGCTGTCGCCACCGGGGAACGGGCGCCTCGCGACAATGGTCCCGCTCGCATCGATCAGATGCAGCGCGCTGAGCGCCGGGTCGACCAGCATGGCCTGGCTGCCGGGGCCATCGAGCACCGCCATGGGAAACTGCCACTCTCCGGGACCGCCGCCCTGCCGACCGATCGGGGTGACGGATCCGGCGCTGACGTCGGCGAGTGCGACCCGCTGTTCGATCATGTCGGCGATGACGACCCGCCCGGGCGCCACTTCGACCACACCCGTGATCGCGGAAAAGGGTTCCGCCAGTTGGGTCGCTGGCTCGCCGGTCAGGTCGATGACCCGGGATTGTGCCGGGAGCGTGGTCGTGAGCAAGATTGCAGGCCACAGCAGGAAATGGCGCACAGCAGTACTCCGGGAGGCAGGGTGAATCCGTCGTGAGTCAATGGAATGATGCACAGGTCCGCGCCGAGGTTGCGGCTCGCTGGCAGCGCCTTGGAGCGGGTCGGGTGACACCGATCACCCGGTTCGCTCCGTCGCCGACCGGGATGCTTCACGCCGGACACCTGGCCCATGTGCGTTGGCTGTTCGAGGTCGCCGCGCTGCTGGGTCTGCGCGTCATTGTGCGAATGGAGGATCACGATCGGCGCCGGTCGAGCCGCGAATCGGAGGTGGCGATTCTGGCCGACATGGAGCGATTGGGCTTTGCGCCCGAACCGACCTCGCTGGCATCGCTTCGCGGGGAACCGCCATCGGAGTATCGCCAGAGTGATCATCCCGAGCGTTACCAGGCGGCCTTCGATGCGCTCGCAGCGCGAGGCCTGCTCTACGGCTGTTGCTGCACCCGGTCGGATCTGCCGCCGGCCGATGCATCGGGCGAGCGCTGCTATCCCGGCACCTGTCGGGGGCAGCCCATCGATCGACCGGGGCGGACGGCGGTCCGGGTGATGCTACCCGATCGCGCTGTTGCGTTTGAGGATCTGCTGTTGGGTCCGATCCGCCAATGGCCGGCGCGCGACCATGGCGATCCGGTGATCCGTGATGCCGATGGCCAATGGACCTACCAGTTCGCTGTGGTGGTCGATGACTTCCATGATCAGGTTGGCGTGGTCATTCGCGGGGATGATCTGCTGCCCTCGACCGGGAGGCAGATTCTGCTGGGCGAGCTGCTGGGGCGGCCGGTGCCGATCCTGACCTTACATCACCCGCTGGTACGAGACGCAACCGGACGCAAGTTGAGCAAGCGGGACCAGGCCGCACGGATCGAATGAGCCGCGAAATGGACTTGGGTCGGCACGATCTCATCATGAAGGATGAGGTGTACCGCGTTGTCGGGGCCGCGATGGCGGTGTCGCGCGAACTCGGCGCGGGGTTTCTTGAGGCCGTGTATCAGGACGCCCTGGAGATCGAACTGACCGACCAGGCGATACCCTTCGTGGCCCATCCCACGATCAGAGTGAGCTATAAGGGCCGAGTGCTGTCGCGACGATACGTCCCGGACTTCGTCTGCTACGATCAGGTCGTCGTTGAAGTCAAGGCGCTCCGAGGACTGAGTTCGGTCGAACAGGCGCAATTGCTGAACTACCTGAAGGCCACCGGACACTCCGTCGGACTGCTGCTGAACTTCGGGACCGCCAGGCTGGAGTGGAAGAGAATGGTACACAGCCCTCCCGCCGCCAGAGACTCCGAGCGGCCCTTCGCGTCCATTCGCGGATCCCCCCAAAAAAACAGCAACGGAACCACGAATGAACGCTAATGGACGCGAATGGGGAGGAACCATTCGCGGCCCTTCGCGTCCCTTCGCGGATCCCCCCCAAAAACAGCAACGGAACCACGAATGAACACGAATGAACGCGAATGGGCAGGAACCATTCGCGGCCCTTCGCGTCCATTCGCGGATCCCCCCAAAAACAGCAACGGAATAACGAATGAACACGAATGAACGCAAATGGGCAGGAGCCATTCGCGGCCCTTCGCGTCCATTCGCGGATCAGCCGTTACGACGGAGACTCGGACGCATAAAGCAGTTGGTATATCACCCGATTCACGGTGATCCGGCGGATGTAGTTACGCGTCTCGATGTAGGGAATGCGTTCGACGAACAGCTCGGGGTCGGGTAACCCGGCACTGTCCGCGGCGTTGCCGGTCAGCAAGGTGCGGGACCACGACGCGGCTCGGCCGGGTCCAGCATTGTAGGCTGCAAGAGAGCGTTCGAGCTCGGGATAGCGGTGTAGTTCGCGGGCCAGGTGCTCGACCCCGAAGTCGATATTGACCTCCGGCTGCCAGAGCATTGCGGGATCAAAATTCCTGACCCCGCGGGCACGCGCAATGTCACGACCGCTGCCCGGCAGGAGCTGCATCAACCCGCGAGCGTCGGCGGCGGAACGGGCATGGGGATCAAAGGCCGATTCCTGCCGAATGACGCCCGCCACCAGCCACGGATCCAAACCCGCAGCTCGCGCCCGTCGGTCAAGCTGATCCCGATAGGGGAGAACGTATCGCAGCCGCCAGACAGCACCATCCTCGGTGCCACCCGCCCTGACGATGCGCGCTGCCAGCAGCGGTGCCAGTGAGGGGTGTCCGGTGGCAATCAGTCCCCGGGCCGCTCCAATCAACTCCTCGCGGCTGGTGGCCTGGTCCATCGCCCCACGGCGTTCGAGATCCGCTTCGAACCCCAACCCGAGAGCATCGAGCAACGTCGAACGTCGGATCGCGTCGGGCAGCGCGACCTCGGCACTCGCTACCGGTGGTGGCAGTCGCCACGGCATCGTGTCGAGCCGCGCCGCAGCCTTGAGGGCGTAGTAATTCTCCACCCCGCGGTCGAGCAGGTACCGAAATGCCACCCGCGCGGCAGCGGTATCGCCTCGAGCCAGCTCGGCGCGACCCATCCAATACCGCCCGGCGTCGGCATCGAAGCCGGTCAACTGCCCGGTCGCGATGGCCTGACCCAACTCCGCAGCGGCGCGCTCGGGTTGCCGCCGCGCCAAGGCAATCAGCGGCGCGATCAGAGCAGCACGGGCGGCATAGGCGTTACCGGGATACCGCGCGCTCAGTCGTCGCAGCAGTGCCCGGGCCGAATCCGGTTCACCGGCGTCGAGCGCGAGATCGGACAGCAGATACAGGGCGATCCCCGCTGCCGCTGTATCGCCGGGATAACGACGAACCACCGCCGCCAGACTGCTCTTCGCTCGGCTGACCTGACCCTGACGAAGCTGGGCCCGGGCCCGCTGGTACGCTGCCATGCCCGCCTCGGGGCCGGCGGTGATCCGGGCATAATCGCGTTCGGCCCCGGCCCAATCTCCCCGACTGGCGCGCGCGTCGGCCAACGAAAACCGATCGCCGCGAGCCAACGTCCCGCCGCGGGCCAAGGCGCTGAACAACTCGATGGCCGAACGCGAGACCCCGATCGCAGCGGCGCGACGGGCGACGGCAAGCGAATCAGCCCGCGAGATCGGGACCCGATAGTCATCGATCACCGCGATCGCCTGCCGCGCTTCGGCCGCAGTGCCGCCCCGGATCAGGGCGACCAATGCCGTCGCGATGGTGGAGCGGTCGTCGCCCGAGCGCGCCTCCCAGCGGAGCCGAAGGGCAGTGGCCTTGTCCCCCGCTACCGCATACTCCCGCGCGGCGCGGCCCTTCTCGTCGGCGCGAGTCCACGCCAACGCCTCGGTCCAGACCACGCGCGCCCGGGC
>CBFGTB010000144.1:0-4666 GCA_965651715.1 uncultured Gemmatimonadales bacterium | reverse complement strand
AGTGATCCCACTGCGAGAATGAGGGCCAGAACTGCGAAAACCGCCGCCAGAGAATACGCGGCGAACCGGGGAAAGAACGCCAGCAGAACCGCCGCCGCCAAGAGCAGCGCCGAAGCGGTGGCCATCAACACCGCACGCGCGGCCCGAATCAGCGCCGCCGCGCGGATCACCACCCGCCGGCGCCGCTCCCGCAATCCGCTCGGACGCCGCGCCTGAACCCCTCCCGCCACGGTCAGGCCGGGCCGCCCCGGCAGCCGACGCCCCTCACCACTCAGCCGCGCCACCACCTCACCGCTGCGCTCAAGATCGGCGGCAAACTGCCGCTCCATCGCCTCAGCCAGGACCCGGTCCGCGACAAAGAGGTCGATCTCCCAGTTGGCCACCAGCGAGCTGGGGTTGAGATTGCTGGAACCAATCCGCGCCCAGCGCCCGTCAACAGTGACCGTCTTGGCGTGGAGCATGGTGCCACCCCATTCCCAGATCCTCACATGGGAACGGAGTAGCCGCCTGTACCCCGTGCGTGAAATGTCGCGCACCAGCGGGATGTCGGATCCTCCCGGGAGTAGTAGTCGGACATCGACTCCGTCGGCTGCGGCGTCCTGGAATACCTGGTACAGCCGCGCTGGAGCCGCCAGATAGGCGTCGGTGACCCAGATCCGTTCGACCGCCAGCCCCAGGATCAGATCCAGCACCCGCCACGCCCGGCTGTCGCCCGGACGGGTGGCCACAACCCGCACCGCGGTGTCCCCCCGCCGCGCAACCTCGGGCTCGACCTCATCGGCACCGGGAACCTCGCCCCCGGCCGCCTGCCAGCTTTCGGCAAAGGCCAGATCGGCGGCCCGCGCCGCCGGACCCTCGAGCAGCACGGCGGTGTCGCGCCACGGAGCCTGCTGCCGCTCCGGATCCCCCAGCCATTCATCGCCGATGCAGAGACCACCGGTAATCGCCGCCAAACCGTCGACGCTGAGCAGTTTGCGATGGTCACGATTGATCAGCGCCAGCGGATCCCTGAGCCGCGGCGGACTGAAGGCGCGCACCTCGGCGCCGGCCTCCCGCAGCATCCGCCACTGAGCCCGGGAGGTGGCGATCGACCCGAGCCAGTCGTAAAGCACCCGCACCCTGACTCCCTCGCGCGCCTTGGCGGCCAGGGCCTCAGCAAATCGCTGACCGACGCCGTCGGAGCGAAAGATGTAGTTCTCGCAGTGGATCCGTCGGGTCGCCGCACCGATCAGGTCGTGCATCGCGCGATAGGTGGCCGGCCCGTCGATCAGCAGCTCGAGCCGATTGCCGCCGATGGCGTCGGCACCGCCGGCGCGGTCAATCGCCTGGCCGATCCGATCGGCGGCGACCTCCGGCACAGTCATCAGCCGCCCAGCCCGAGTTCACCCTCCGCCGGACGCAGCGCTGCAATCACCTCGGCGATCAACTCGTCAAGCTCAATTCCCAGTTCAGCGGCGCCACCCAACACATCGTCGCGACTGACGCCCCGAGCGAAGCTCTTGTCTTTGAGCTTCTTGCGCACCGACTTGACCGCCAGGCCGCTCAACGAGCGGTCGGGGCGCACTCGGGCGCAGGCCACGATGAAGCCGGCGAGTTCATCGACGGCGAAGAGCGTCCGCGCCAGGTCGGTGGTCCGCGCCACGCCGGTGAACTCGGCATGCCCGAGGATCGCCTGACATCCCTCCTCGGGGAAGCCGATCGAGCGCAGATGACGCACGCCTTCGCTCGGATGCTCGGCGGTGGCCGACCGCTGAGCATTGGGGAAGCGCTCATAGTCGAAGTCGTGAAGCAGACCGACAATGCCCCACCACTCGACGTCGCCGCCGTAGCGGGGCGCCATATGCCGCATCGCCAGTTCCACCGCACGCATGTGCGCCCGGAGAGCCGGCGACGCGGTCCATTCGCTCATCAGAGCCCAGGCCGCATCACGGGAAATCGTCATGGCGTAGAAAGTATCGCCGAACCGCCGACAGCCACAGTCGGCGACGGCGGGCGCCGCGGTCAGTGGACCGTGGCGCCCTGCGGCGGAGGTCGCGACACAGTGAACGGCACCCGCGCCGCTTCGACCCCGTCGAGCGTCACGACGATGGCATGCGGGCCCTCCGCCCCGATCGGCAGGTCGAGGACCACCACCCCCGGTGCCTCGACCCGATCGACTCCGGGGTCGACTTCCCGCATCTGAATGCCGCCGTGATGCTCCAGCCGAACCACGCCGGTCGGATCGACAAGGGCCAGACCCACCCGGTGCTCGCCGACATCGCCCCGTTCCCCAACCAGCAGCAGCACCAGGTGGGCGCGCGGATGCACTCCCGGAAGCTGGCTCATCATGACATGACGCCAGATCCCGATCACCGACAGCTTGCCCTGCTGATCGACAAGGGCGTGGTCGGCCAGAACCGCCAGCGCGATCCTGATGCTCAGCTCACCCGGATCGAATTGACGACGTCGCCCTGGGCGATCTTCATCACCACGTCGAGTCCGTCGGTCACCTGGCCGAACACGGTGTGGACCCCGTCAAGGTGCGGCTGCGGCGAGTGGGCAATGAAGAACTGGCTGCCGCCGGTGTTCTTGCCGGCATGGGCCATCGAGAGCGCGCCGGCCTGGTGCTTGTGCGGATTGCCCGCCGTTTCACACTTGATGGTCCAGCCCGGGCCGCCGGTGCCGACTCGCGGATTGGCGGGATCCTTGGAGAGCGGGTCCCCGCCCTGAATCACGAAGTCCTTGATGACCCGGTGAAAGCGGGTGCCGTCGTAGAACTCACTGTTGGCCAGCTTCTCGAAATTGGCCACGGTTTCCGGAGCGGCATCCGGGTAGAGTTCAGCGGTGATGACACCCTTGGCGGTGTCGAAAGTGGCGGTCTTTGTTGACATTCCTGATTCCCTCAGCGGCGAGGCAGCGCCCCGCCCAGGCGGTTTCGTGAACGACGAGCGAAGCCCCGGCGCCGCTGCAAGCTAATCGGGCCGCCTCAGCGCCGACTGGGGCACAGTTCCGCGATGACGCAATCGCCGCAGCGCGGACGATTGGCAATGCAGACCCGCCGCCCGTGCCAGATCAACAGATGACTGACCAGGGTCCAGTCCTCGATCGGCACCAGTCGCATCAGGTCGCGCTCGACCTTTTCGGGGTCGCGCTCGCGGGTGAGTCCGAGCAGTGCGGCGAGGCGCTTGACGTGGGTGTCGACGGTGATGCCTTCGGCGATTCCAAAGGCATTGCCCAGGATGACGTTCGCCGTCTTCCGTCCGACCCCGGGAATCGGCCGCAGTTCGGCCATGCTGGCCGGCACCTTCCCGCCGTGATCAGCCACCAGGGCCTGCGCCATACCGATCAGCGAGCGCGCCTTGTTCCGAAAAAATCCGGTCGAGCGAATGACGGCTTCGACTTCGGCCTGATCGGCGGCGGCGAGCGCGGTCGGATCGGGCCAGCGCCGAAACAGCTCGGGCGTGACCAGGTTGACCCGCTGGTCAGTACACTGCGCCGAGAGGATGGTGGCGGCCAACAGCTCGAAGGGATTGCGGTAATCCAGCTCGCAGTGCGCCGTGGGGTACTCGGCTTTGAGCTGAGCCAGGATACGGCCGGTGCGTTCGCGCCGCGCCGCCACGCTTTCGCGTGGCATCAGTGCCGCCGAGCGCGAGCGAAGGCGAGGAAGTCGGCAGCGCTGCGGGTGTTGAGAATCGCGTCGGGGCCGAGCGCTCCCTTGCGTGCGATTCCCACTCCGAACTCCATGTTGGCGAGGCCGGCCAGATTATGGGCATCGGCGCCGATCGAGATCATCACCCCTGCCGCGCGGGCTCGGCCGAGTACTCGCCAATCGAGATCGAGTCGGTGGGGATCGGCGTTGATCTCGATGCCGACCCGCGCCCGTCCTGCCGCCTCAAACAGCGCATCGAGATCGACGTCGTACCCTTCGCGCGACAGCAGCAGGCGCCCGGTGGGGTGACCGATCAGGCTGACATAGGGCGACTCAATCGCCCGCAGAAAGCGCGCTGTCATCTCCTCGCGACTCATGGTGAAGCGCGAATGCACGCTGGCGATGATAAAATCGAAGCCGGCCAGCACCTCGTCGGGATAATCGAGACTGCCGTCGGCAAGGATGTCGCTCTCGATGCCCTTGAAGACCGTAATGCCGAGATTCAGGGCATTGACCTTATCGATTTCATCCCACTGCCGACGCAGGTCATCGGGTTGCATCCCGCCGGCATAGGCCGCCGAACGGGAGTGATCGGTAATGCCGATCCACTGATAGCCAGCAGCGTGCGCTCCCTGGGCCAACTCGCGGACAGTGTTGGTGCCGTCGGAGTAGTTGGTATGGCAGTGGAGGAACCCGCGGATCTGGCTGGCCTCGACCAGCGGAGGAACGGGACTGTCGATCTCGGCACCCGACTCGCTCAGTTCCGGCGGAATCCACGGCAGGCCCAGCGCCTGATACAGGGTGGACTCATCGGGCGTCGGGATAAACTGGCTCCCGCGCCAGAGGGCGGCACCGGCCAGGGTGAAGCCCAGCTCGCTGGCCCGCGCTGTCAGGCGGGCCAGATGCTGCTCGCTGCCTGTCGCCTGAACCAGCACCGCGCCGAGGTTCTGAGGCGGAGTGACCACCAGTTGAACCGGGGCGCCGCCCTGGAAGCGCAGCGTCGCGCGCCGTTCGTCCTCACCGGCGACTTCGCTCACT
>CBFGTB010000143.1:0-4703 GCA_965651715.1 uncultured Gemmatimonadales bacterium | reverse complement strand
GACGGGCCGAATCGTCTGCCCGGCGGCAGCAGGCGGGCCCTGCCGCCGATCTGACCATGCCGGCGCGGGCCGATTGGGTCGGCCATCGCCACCCGGTGAGTGAAGTGACCGACGAGATCGTGACGATCTTCCGCCGGCTCGGTTTTGCCGTGGCGCTGGGTCCCGAGGTCGAGGACGAGGAACTCAACTTCCTCGCTCTCAACTTTCCCGACGACCACCCCGCGATGGACATGCACGACACCCTGTACCTGGACCCGGCGGGACAACCGGCGGGCCCCGGTGGACGATTGCTGCTGCGCACTCATACCTCGCCGGTGCAGATTCGGGTGATGCGGAGCGGTCCGCCACCCTACCGGGTGGTGATTCCCGGCACAGTCTATCGCAACGATGCCTTCGATCCCTCCCACGCCCCAGCGTTCACCCAGATCGAGGGACTGGCTGTCGATCGGGGCATCACCTTCGTCGACCTCAAGGCCACCCTGACCCATTTCGCCGAGCAGTTCCTGGGGACGGGCACCCGGGTGCGCTTTCGGCCGTCGTTCTTCCCGTTCACCGAGCCGTCGGCCGAAATGGACGTGGGCTGCCTGCTCTGTGGCGGCAGCGGCTGCGGCGCCTGCAAGGGAACCGGGTGGATGGAGATCCTCGGCTGCGGCATGGTCCACGAGGCGGTGCTGCGCAACGTCGATCTCGATCCCGAGGAATGGACCGGCTGGGCCTTCGGCATGGGGCCGCAGCGGATCGCGATGCTGCGCTACGGGCTGCCCGATATCCGCTTGCTCTACGGCGGGGACATGCGATTCCTTGAACAATTCGGGAGTGTGGCGGGATGAACATTTCCCGCCGCTGGATCGAAGCCTTTCTGCGTCAGCAGCTCGACCCGCGCGACATGGCCGACCGACTCGGGATGTTGGGTGCCCCGGTCGACGCCATCGAGCAGGTCGGCGCCGATCTGGCCGCCTTCGTGGTCGCGCGGGTGACCGAAGTCCGTCCCCATCCGGGGGCCGACAAGCTGCGCGTGACCACGGTTGATGACGGCAGCGGGACTCTCTTTCAAGTCGTCTGCGGTGCACCCAACGTGGTGGCCGACGGCCGCTATCCCTTCGCCCGGCTGGGGACGGTGATGCCCGGCGGCATGCGGATTGAACGCCGCAAGCTGCGGGGCGAGGTCTCCGAGGGGATGCTCTGCTCGGCCCGGGAGCTCGGCCTGGGTGAGGATCACGACGGCCTGATGACGCTGGCCACCGACGCCGCCCCCGGCACGCCGCTGCCCGAGGCGCTGGGAATGGGCGATGACCGCCTGGTCGTGGACGTCACACCCAATCGACCCGATCTGTTCGGGCATAAGGGAGTGGCGCGGGAACTGGCGACGTCGTATCGGGTGCCGTTCCGCCTGCCGGAGATCGCCGATCTCGCCGACATCGATTTGCCCACCCCCGGTCGCCACGGCGACGAGGCGGTGGTGGGCGGCGTGCGTCTGGCGCTGGTCGATGCCGCCGGCTGCGGTCGCTTCCTGGCAGCCGTCATTCGCGGGGTGACGGTGGGGCCGTCACCGGCCTGGCTGGTCGAGCGGCTGGAGGCGGTCGGAGCCCGCAGCATCAACAACGTGGTCGACGTAACCAATTATGTGATGCTGGAACTCAATCAGCCGATGCATGCCTATGATGCGGCCACGCTGGCCGGGCCGGCGGTGATTGTCCGCGGGTCGCGGCCGGGCGAACGGCTGACCACTCTCGACGGCGTGGACCGGCCTCTGGTCGAGGGCACCCTGGTGATCGCCGATCAGGAGAAGGTGATCGGCATGGCTGGCGTGATGGGCGGGGCGGCAACCGAAGTGAATGCCGGCACCCGCGACATCCTGCTGGAGTGTGCCTGGTTCGAACCGGCGCGGGTGCGGGCCGGTCGTCGCAGTGTCGGCCTGAGCACCGATGCCTCGCAGCGCTTTGAACGCGGGACCGATCGCTGGGGAGCGGTCGACGCCTTCCGGCGTGCCGTGCGGCTGCTGGTGACGGTGGCCGGCGGCCAGCTCGACGGCCCGACTGTGGACTGCTTCCCCTCGCCCAGCCATCCGCCGCGCATCTTCCTGCGACCGGCCCGGGTGGCTCAGGTGCTGGGAGTGACACTCGATGACCGGGAGATCGAGCGGTGCCTCGTCGCGATCGGCGCGACGGTGGTGAACAAGCCCGACGACGCGCGCATGGCGGTGGACGTGCCGGGTTGGCGACCCGACATCACCGCCGAAATTGACCTGATCGAGGAAGTCGCCCGGATTCACGGCTATGCTGAGATCCCCACCGAGCTGCGCCCGTTCCGGCCGGCACCGCGGGGCGACGATCCGCTCTGGGGTGCGCTGGCCCGAGTGCGCGGCGGCCTGGTGGCGGTGGGATTGGCCGAGGTGATGACCCTCCCGATGGGAGGCTATCAGGGGGCGGCCGCCCCGCGGATCCTCAATCCGCTTTCGGCCGATCATGGCCGGTTGCGCGACGGCCTGATCGCCGGTCTCAGCCGCCAGGTCGAGGTGAACTGGGCGGCGCATACCCGCGACATCAGGCTGTTCGAGATCGGCACAGTGTTCGGTGCGACCGGAGCGGGCGAACGCCCGACCGAGACCAGCCGTGCCGCGTTCGTGGTGAGCGGCGCCCGCCACCCGGGCCATTGGAGTGGCAGGCCATCAGCCGCCGATTGGGACCGCTGGGACGCGCTCTGGCTGTTCGAGCGCGTGGTGGCTCTGGCGAATCCCGGAGCGCGGGTCCAAGTTGAGGATGACCGCTGGGTGGCGCGTACCGACAAGGGCGTGATCGTCGGGTGGCTCGAACCCGTCGCTGCAGCGGTTCCGGCCTGGGCGGCACCGGTCTGGGGGGGCGAGGTCATCTGCGTCGCCGCTGCGGCCGGAGCGCCCCGTTTCGACCCGCTGCCGCAGCATCCCGGCGTCGTGCGCGATCTGGCCCTGCTGCTCGGGCCGGGTCGGCGGGCGGCCGAGGTGATTGGCCTGGTGGAGCAGCGGGGTCGCCGCCTGGCGCTGGAACGGATCGCGGTGGTTGATGAGTATCGTGGGGCCGCCCTGCCGGAGGGGCGGCGGAGTGTGGCTTTCCGCCTCACCTTCCGCTCGGCGGAGCGGACCTTGACGGACAAGGAAGTTGACAAGGCGATTGACCGCCTGGTCCCGATGCTGGAGCGCGAACTTGACGTCACCCTACGCACGACCTGATCTCGCAGCAGTCGCCGAACTCGAAAAGCTGCTGGGGCATCTGAGCGAAGAACTCGCCGGCTGGCGGCGCCGCTGCCTCCGGGCAGAAAGCGAACTCCAGACCCTCAAGGGGCAGGCCGGCATGGTGCCGGGCGACGAGCTGGTGCGGCAGCGGGCCCGGTTGCTCGATCTCGAGCGCGAGAACCTCGACCTGACGGCGCGACTCGATCGGGCGCGCGGCATGGTGGAGCGGGTGCGGCAGCGGCTGGCCTTTGCCGAGCGGGATACACCGACCGAGGGCGCGGCATGAGCAGCAGCAAGCAATCGGTGCGGGTGACGGTGGGCGGCGAGGAACTGGTGGTCCGATCGGAATTGCCGCCGGAATACACTCGCGACGTGGCCGCACACTACGACGAAGTGCTCCGCAGCATTCGCGCCATGTCGCCCTCCCTGGAGGCGCACAAGGCGGCGATTCTGGCGGGCCTGGCCGTGACTGATGAACTCTTCAGGGCGCGTCGGACCGACGCCGACATCGCCCGTCGCCTGAGTGTGCTGACCGACGATATCGCCCGGCTCCTCCCCCCCGCCAAGCGGGGGACCCGAGGTGCCACTCCCGAGTGACCACAGCCCGGCGGACCCTGCGCCGGTTGGGATATATCGATGGACCTTCACCCCGGTGTCACCGCTGCCGCAGGTGCGTTGTTGGGCACCCTGCTCGGCATCGTCATCTGGAACACGATTCTCTCACTCCGCAAGCGATCACTTCAGGCGCTGACCGCCCAGGCGCGCGCCGCCGCCGACGATATTCGCACCACGGCTGAGCATGAGGCGATCGACCTGCGCGATCGCGAGCTGAGCGAGGCGCGGGCCGAGGCGGCGGCTCTCCGCGACGAGGTGCGCCAGGAGGTGCTCACCCGGCGGGCCGAAGCCGACCGACTGGAGCAGCGGCTGGCCGATCGGGAGGGACGTCTCGATGAGCGGGAACAGCGCCTGCTGAGCGATGAACGGACCCTGGCGGAGCGGCGCTCGCGGATTGATGAGCGGGCGGCGCAGGTGGCGAGCCGCGACAGCGAGGTGCAACAGCGGCAGGCGCTGGCCGAGCATCGCCTCGAAGAGGTGGCCGGCTTGAGCCGCGACGCGGCACGCCAGCAGATCCAGCAGGAGGTCGAGGACGGCGCTCGCGCCAATGCAGCGGCGCGGGCGCGACAGATTCGCGACCAGGCCGAGCGCGACGCCGAGCGACTGGCCCGCCAGATCATCGCGATGGCCACCCAGCGCCTGGCGGCCGAGCACACGGCGGAGACCACAGTCGCGGTGGTGGCGTTGCCGAGCGATGAGATGAAGGGGCGGATCATCGGCCGTGAGGGTCGCAACATCAGGGCCTTCGAGTTGGCCACCGGTGTCGACGTGATCATCGACGATACGCCCGACACTGTGGCGCTGTCCTGTTTCGATCCGATTCGACGCGAGGTGGCCCGCAGCGCGCTCCATCAGCGCGCCCGGCGGGTCGCCGGCGTCG
>CBFGTB010000142.1:0-4929 GCA_965651715.1 uncultured Gemmatimonadales bacterium | reverse complement strand
GAACGGGTGCCATTCACTGCCCCGGACCCGCAGCGCCGCCTCGAGCCGGGCCGCAACGTCGATCTCCCGCTCGCCGGGACGGATGCTGGGCAGCAGTTCGGCAAGCGCCGCCTGGGCCAGCTCGGCCGCTTCACGAATCATGGCGATTTCGCCGGCATCCTTCACCTGGCGCAGCCGCTCCAGCACGTCGCCGGTGTCGATCAGCGAGCCCGGCGCCAGCGTCCGCAGCCGATCGAGATCGCGGGCCGCGAGCCGCTGCGCTTCGAAGCCGATCCGACCCCAGCCGCCCCGCCGCAGTAAGGCGCCGATCCGCCCCCAGACGCTCTGCCGCTCAATCAGCACGTCGGCCGCCCCGGCCACCTCGTCGGTCGCCTGCACCTGGTAGCGGAAATCGGTCACCAGACGGATCTGGTCGGGGGCCAGCAGCACCATGGCCGACGAGCCGGTGAAACCGGTAAGCCAGCGGATATTGCTGCCACCGGTGATCACCATCGCCTCGACCTGCGCCGTCGCCAGGCGGTCGCGGACGGCGTTCTGGCGGGCGCGATACCGCTCAGTCATCGGCCAGCCGGGCCGCCAGCGCGTCGAGCGCCAGGCGGTAGCCCTGAATCCCCAGGCCGGTGATCATGCCGATGGCCAGATCGGCGATCAGTGAGTGATGCCGGGTCGCCTCACGCCGGAACAGATTTGTGATGTGGACCTCGATGAACGGCAGCGGCACCGCCAGGAAGGCGTCGCGCAGCGCCACCGAGGTATGGCTGTAGCCGCCCAGATTGACGATCAACGCGTCGGCCCGCTCGCCGGCGGTGTGGACCCAGTCGATCAGTTCACCCTCATGGTTCGACTGGGCGAAGCTGACTGTCACCCCGAGCTGCTCGGCCCGCTGCCGCAGCAGCAGTTCAAGGTCGGCCAGACTGGCCCCGCCATACAACTCGGGTTCCCGCTGACCCAGCAGGTTCAGGTTGGGACCGTTGAGCACCAGAATCCGGATCATGGGGCCAAGTCCTTGAGCCAGCGATCGAAGGCATCGAAGTCGGTGGTGGCGCTGGGGGGCGCCGGGGGCGGGCCATAGAAGGCATCGAACGACAGCGCCCCCGCCGGTCCCGCCGGGCGGTTGACCGGTGCGCTCTGCGCCAGGGCCGCCAACCAGTCGGCCACCCGGGTACCGCCGCTCTCGCGGGCATCGTAGGGCAGCGGACGCGCCGCGGCGATCTCCTCCTGCACCGCGCTGTAGCGGGCCGCCAGCGAACTGTTTTCCGGATCCCGCGCCAGCAGCTCGGCGTAGGCCTGACGGGCCTCTTCCAGGTGCCCCTGGCGGCGATAGAGGTCGGCCAGCGACTCCGAGACCAGTGCCGCACCGGCACTCACCTCGGTCGAGGGCAGTTCCGCCACGTCGCCGTCGGCAAAGGCCAGCGTCTCGCTGCTGTCCTCGCCCCGATCCAGCAGGGCGGGACAGTGGGTCGCTGCCATTTCAATCGCCAGCGGGTGGGACGAATCGAGCGCCAGCGCCTCGGTCAGCGCCCGCGTCAGGGCCACCCGATCGCCGATGGCGTGGGCGAGTCGCGCCCGCACCAGCGCCAGCGGCAGAGAGTCGGGGAATCGCTCGGTGGCCTCGCCCAGCAGCGCCCGGGCGGCCGCGAAATCCGACGCCTTCACCAGGGCGTCAGCCAGCGCCGCACCCCGCGTCGGGGTGGGAGCCTCGCGCCAGAGGGCGGTGAGGTGAGCGTGGCCGGACCGGAACGCGCTCCGGGTCATCGAGTCGGTATCGGCATCGGGAGTGGAGGCAACACTATCCCGCGCAGGTGACAAGTGTCAACCGCCAGCCCGTTCCAGCGGGGTCGCTTGAGAATGGTCCTCCCGCGGCCTAAGTTTCAAGGCTATGCCATACGCCTCCTCGGAACGGGTCCCACTGCCATGATGCAGGCCTTTCGCAACGCCGCCAAGCCGGTCGTCCTTCTCATCACGATCACCTTCATGGTCTGGATGCTGGTCGACCTGAGCGGTATCTCCGGCTCCAGCGGGATGATGTCGAGCCGCTCGGTCGGCTCGATCAACGGTCAGAGTGTCGACACCCGCGCCTATGAGCAGGCGGTTCAGGACGCGACATCTCAGCGCCAGCAACAGACGGGTCGCGCCCTCACCCTGGCCGAGACCCAGCAGATCCGCGACGAGGTCTGGCAGTCGTTCGTCCAGAGCAATGTGATGCGCGCGGAAATCGAACGGCGCCACATCAGCGTGACCCCTGACGAGATCGCCGGGCTGATCATGGCGGTGCCGCCGCCGGAGTTGCAGCAGTCACCCGACATGCAGACCGACGGCAGGTTCGATCCGGCCAAGTATCAGCGCTGGCTGGCCTCGCCGGTCGGGGCGCAGTACGTGCCGCTGCTCGAGGCGCAGTATCGCGACCAGATCCTCCGCGCCAAGCTGCTGCGCAACGTCACGTCCGATGTGTTCCTCAGCGACGCGGCCCTGTGGCAGCGCTACAGTGATCAGCATGAGACGGTGTCGATCGCCCTGACGCCGCTGGTGCCCAACCGGGTGATTCCCGATTCGGCAGTGAGTGCGTCTGACGACGAAATCGCTGCCTATTACCGGGCCCACTCCAGCGAATTTGATCGCCCCGCCACGGCCTTCCTGTCGTATGTGGCGCTCAATCGCACCCTTGATGCCTCCGATTCGGCCGCCGCGCTGGATCGAGCCCGCACGGTCCGTCAGGAGCTGGTCGACGGCGCGCCGTGGGACGAGGTGGCAAGCCGTGAGTCGTCGGATCAGGCCAGTGCGACAAACGGGGGCGACTTGGGCACCTTCGGTCGGGGCCAGATGGTGCCGGCCTTCGAGGACGCCGCCTTCTCGCTCCCGATCGGTGTGATTTCGGAGCCGGTGCGCTCGGAGTTCGGCTATCACATCATCGAGGTCACCAAGCGCACCGCCGATTCGGCGACGGCACGCCACATTCTCATTCCGATCGAGCTGGCCGGAGCGCATCGCGATCTGATCGACGCCGAGGCCGATTCGCTCGAGCAGCTCGGCGCCGACCGGCTCGACCCCACAGCGCTCGACACCGCAGCGCGGGCGCTCAACCTGCCGATCGGCCAGTCGGCGCCGGTGCAGCAGGGCAGCCGAGCCATGGTCGGACCCTATCTGGTCACCGACGCCGGCGTCTGGGCCTTCCAGGCTCAGGTGGGCGAGACCTCACCGGTGATCGAGACCGAGGACTTCTATTACGTCTTCAGGCTCGATTCACTCCATCAGGCCGGTGTGCCGCCGCTCAAGCAGATTCGCAGCGCAGTGGCCCGGGCGGTGACCGATGCCAAGAAGACCGACCTGGCCGTCGCCAAGGCCGAGCAACTGGTGACCCGGGTCAAGGGCGGCGAGACCCTGGCCGACGCCTCGCGCGACATGGGTCTTGAGCACCGTGAGTTCCCCGCCTTCCCGCGGATTCAGCCGCCGCTGCCCAACCCCAAGCTGATCGGCACCGCCTTCGGGCTGCCGGTGGGCGCGCTGAGCGAGCCGATCGTGACCGACGAGGGGATCTACGTCATCAGGGTGCTGTCGCACACCGCTGCCGACAGCGCGGCGTTCCTGCAGGACTACGACCAGCTCCGGGCCGCCGAGGTCCGCAGCGCACGCGACGAGCGGGTCCGCTACTTCCTCGCCGCACTCAACGAGAGCGCCAAGGTGAAAGACAAGCGCGCCGAGATCTTCAAGACCTCGGCGCAGTCGGACGCCGCAGCCGACGCCCTGTTGCCCTGATTGAAACGGGGAGTGGCCGCTCGGCGGTCACTCCCCGTCCTTCCCACCTCACATCACGCTGTCGCCGGTTACTGCGACAACCGCTTGGGATCACCGCTGCTGTCGGCAGGGGCCTCGTCGCGGATGCTGCGGTCCTGATCGATCATCCGGCGGGTCGCGTTGTCGTTACCCATCACCGAATCCTGAGTGTCCTTCAGCGATCGGGTGAACTCACGAATGCCCTTGCCCATCGATTGACCGATTTCCGGCAGCCGCTTGGCCCCAAAGATCAGCAGCGCCAGCAGCAGCAGGACCAGGATTTCGGTAAAGCCGAGATTCGGCATCTGAACAACTCCGGTTAGAACAACGCCCGGGCGGCATAATAGGCAATCGCCAGGCCCACCAGGCTCAAAATCGAGACATGCAGGGCCACCGGCCCGAGCGTGAAGGATACCACCAGCAGATCAACCGACACAGGCCCGAAGGTCGGGGTGACCGCGAAGGTGAAGAATTCCTTGGCGGCGCTCTCGGGCAGGAAACGCTCCAGCAGGGCCCGCAACAGCCCGCCCACCACGAATCCCAGCGTCAGAACCCCCAGATAGAACCCGCTGCGACGGGGACCAGCCATCAGCGCCTCCGGTCGAGGACAAAACCGAGCGAGGACCGGAGCAGTTCCCGCGCCGGGGAGGGCGCCAGCACCTGCAACTCGGCCTCGGCCTCGCTCACGATCCGACCGGCCCGCTCCCGGGCGTAGTCGAGTCCACCATGTTCGGTCACCGCCTGCACTACAGCCTGGATCTGGCTGTCGGTCGGTTCGGGACTCTGCATCAGTGCGTCCACCTCGCGCCGCTCGGCGGCGGTGAACTGCGGCAGGGCATGAATCAGCGGCAAGGTCACCTTGTGCTCGCGCAGGTCCAGGCCCGACGGCTTGCCCGTCACCTCGGCATCGGCGGTGTAATCGAGCAGATCGTCGACGATCTGGAACACCATCCCGAGCCGCGCCCCGAAGCGCGCCAGCGCCGCCCTGACGCCCGGCTCGGCATCGAGGGCGCCGATCTCACAGGCCGCCGACATCAGCGACGCCGTCTTGGCCCGGATCAGCAGATCGTACTGGGCCTCGCTGAAGTGGAGCGGATCGTGAGCCAACAACTGGCGCATCTCACCGACAGTCATCTCGTTGGTGACCCGCCCCAACAC
>CBFGTB010000141.1:0-4963 GCA_965651715.1 uncultured Gemmatimonadales bacterium | reverse complement strand
GCCGGCGTGTCGGGCCACGCCGGCCTGTTCTCCACCGCCGACGACCTGCTGCGGTTCACCGAGTGGGCCCTGGCGGGATCGCGGGGCGACAGCGTGCCCGGCGAACCGGCCCCGCCGCCCGAATTCGTGACCTGGACCGTGACGCAGGATCACCCCGAGGGGTCGTCGCGCGGACTGGGCTGGGACACGCCGTCGGGCCGCTCCTCGTCGGGGACTGTGATGAGCGCCCGGAGCTTCGGCCACACCGGCTTCACCGGGACCTCGATCTGGATCGACCCACCGCGTGAGACCATCATCATTCTGCTCACCAACCGGGTGCACCCGACCCGGAACACGCCCCAGTTCGGCAACATCCGGGCGGTGGTCGCCGACGCGGTGATGCACGCCCTGTTCCCCGACGCACCGCCCCGGGACGCAGGGGACGGTCAGTGAGGCGCTGCCACCGGACGGACCCGGACCAGTTCCGCTCCACTCGCGGTTCCGTGTACGTACCACACGCTGCCGTGCTGGACACCAACCCCGCGGGATTCTTTCGGCAGCAGCACCGCACCGAGGTAACGGCCATCGGGATCGAAGAGATCCCAACGACTTCCGTCAGCGGCGCGCCACACTGAGGTCAGCAGCGCAAACGAGCCATCGGCTCCGACCAGCAGGCGATCGACTTCGGGGAGCGGTGTGCCGGGCGTGACGCTTCGAATTGACTGCACGGCAGCGCCGAGGCCGGTGGTGTCAACTCGGGCGGTCGCGCTCAACCGGGCCGCGTGACGCAGTTCATTATCCCACCGAGCATCGGCGACGCTGTCGATCATCTCGCGGGACAACGGGAGCGGTCGCGGTGTGATGCCGCGGAGATGCACTCCCGCCCCGGTGGTATCAACGATCCGGACCACGCCGCTCGGGCCGGTCACCAGGTACAGGTGGCCCCGCGCGTCGGCCCCGATCAACAGCGGCGGGCTCCAGGGCGACACTTGCGCCGTCATCTTCCCCTCGCTGTCATGGAGCCGTACCGACGAATCGGGCAGCGCGAAGAACGGCAGCTCTGACGCGCCCACACCGGGGGCCACCTGCCACAACTCGATCGGCGCGCGGGAGCTGAAATTCCCGGGCTCGGCCAGGCGAGTGCTCTTGACCACCCATCGCCCGGCGATGCGGAGACAACTCACGTCGAGCGACCACGGCGGCAACACCAGCTCGGTCGAAGCGGGCTGGGTGGTATCGGCATCGGGCCCAAGCGCCAGCCAGATCAGGTCACGTGGACCACTGACCGCCCGCGCATCAGTCACCAGCAGGACCGAATCCGATCCGACACAGACGCTGGCCGCGCGGGGATCTGTCACCCCGCGCATTGGTATATCGGCCACGCGGCGCCCCAGACTGTCGAACCGCAGCAGCCGGCCGATATCGCTCCGACTGATGACAAAACCATCGTCAAGCATGTGGATCCACGTGCCCACGATATCCCAGCGAATATCGTGAAGTGAATCCAATGAAACGACAGTCATCACCTCTGCCGGTCCCGGAGCAGACAACGGGCTCTCGGTCAACGAATCCACGGGCAGCGCCTGCCACGACGCCGAATAGTCGAGTGGAGGCGGCCCCGGGTTCGACCCGCAGCCCAGGAGCAGGGCCACCACTGCGACAGTGGAAACCCGGCCCATCAGCGCTCTCCCACATGGTAGGTGTAGCTCAGCAATGTGACAGCTCCTGAGTCATCGGTAACGAACTCATAACTGCTGCCGTTCGCCTGGATCCACGCGTTGGGAATGGCGTGGGGGTCATCGAGAGTCATCGCGGCGAGCAGGCGCCCCGCGACGATGTCGAGCAGCTCAATGTGAACATCCAGGAGATCGGCCATTCGCGCATCCCACTCGTCGCGGCTGACCGGTTCCCAGCGGCTGTCGCCGGTCACCACCAGCGTCAACAGCAGGCCGGGAAACAGCTCAACCACCTGTCGCACCTCGGAGGGCGGTCGCGCCGTCAGTGCGGCGGTCCGGCTGAGCGGCGGTCCGGCCTCGAACCATCCGGCGTCACGTAGGCCAGCGTGGAGCAGCTCGCCCTGGGCACTCCAGCGCTCGAGGCGGTAGCTCGGTTCCAGGGGGCTGGGCAGCGCCCAGATGGTCCCCCGTGTTCCGCACGCGATGCGCCGGTTCGGCGTCGCGCGAGCGGGCCCCTCTCCGGCGGGCTGCCCGGCCTCATGCCGGATCACGCCATCGGGCGTGAAAAAGCGCAGTGTTGCGGGACGGGCGCCGCCATGTACCGCCGCGGACGATGCCAGCGCTCCATCAGCAAAGACGCACCGCATGCCCGATCCGGACTGTATGTCGCCCATCGGGAACGATCTCACGAAGTCATACCGTGAATCGAAAACGCTGATCCGGCGCGCATTATCATGGATATAAATCGAATCATTATCCGACACATCCACGCCGAGATAGCCGGCGGACAGCTCTCCCGGACCAGGGCCGCGTCGTCCGAAGCGAGCAATGCGCACTCCGGTGGGAGACAGAACCGTCACCACCCCGGGCTGGTATCCCTGGACGTAGATGTTGCCGTGACGATCCACGGCGCGCACCTGATCCAGGTCCAGCGAATCCATCGCGGTGGCCGGGTAGCGACGAACAACTGCGGTATCGATCACCACGCGGCATGGTGGCTCCGGATCATCGGCGATCACCGTCTCACCTCCCCGTGGGCCGGCGCCACGTCCCGCGTTGGCGCAGAGCGCCACCCCGCTGGGGTGGCGCGGCGCGTCTGACGTCTCCGCTGCGCATCCGCCCAGCCCGATGCCCAGCAGGCACAGCACCCGTAGCTTCAGCAGCCTGGTCTTCGACCGGACACGGGCACGCGACATCGGGTGGGAACTACCCTGAAATTAGCGAATGTGGGTCGCCCACCTCGTCCGCGATCTTCGTATACACCCAGACATCGTGTGCATTCGTCCAATGTCCCTGTGCAGTAATCAGCCAATCATTACCGAGCTCGGGAGGCGCGACGTCGCAGTGGTTAGAGTGGGCGTAGTCGTCGAGGAAAAGGTCGTCCTCACGCCACTCGCACATGCGATCACCTTGAGACTGTTCGGCTTGAAGCGGCTGCGTCGGCAACACCGCCAGCGTAAGAATGAACGTGCCTACCAACATCTTTGCACCGGATCTGAACTGCATCGTGTGCCTCCCCTTCATGATGAATCGGCTCAAATGCCCGGAGTCCGCCGACCGGTGAATGCCGGAGCGACCCCCGCTCTAGACTACCCCCCCCTCCGCCCGAGCGCAACCCCACCCGCTTGACCCATCCCGTGCCCCCGGTGATCTTTCCCTAGTCGGGAACGCCGTCGTTCCCCAGGAGGATGAGATGACTGCACCAGCTACGCAACTGCCCGAAGGATTCTCGCTCACGCTCACCGAGCAGGCCGCCAGCGAGGTCCGCAAGTTCCTCGCCGCTGAAGATGTCCCCCAGGACACCGCCGGCCTCCGCGTTGCGGTGATGCCGGGCGGCTGCTCCGGGTTCAAGTACACCCTGAACATCGAAGATGTCTCGGCCGACGACGACATCCTGGCGACCATCGCCGGGGTCCCGGTGTTCATCGACGCCTTCAGTGCCCAGTACCTCAACGGCGTGACCATTGACTATGTGTCCTCGATGCAGGGCTCGGGGTTCACGTTCAACAATCCGAATTCCAGCGGTGGCTGCGGCTGCGGCAGTTCGTTCGCAGCCTGAGTCAGTCGCAGTAACTCTCAACCCCGGGCGTCCTCCAGTCGGCTGCCCGGGGTTGATGCTACCCGCCCCGGTCCACCCGACCTCGCGAGAACGCCGCCCAGCGTCAGCCCCTAGCGGGCATCACCTGCCGGTCGCAGATGGAGAGCGTAGGCCATCAACATGGCTCCTCCGTCGTCGGTCGCGACGATCTGGTAGCTCCGCCCGCTGGGCATGATCATGACATTGGGGAGTGTCGCCGGATCGTCGACCCACAGGACCCCCAGCAGTCTCCCGCCCACCACATCGATCGCCTCGTACCGAACGTCAAGCAACCGCCCCACGGGGGGCCGCTCCGAACGGGCCACCGGGGCCCAATCGGAATCGGCGCCCGACACGACGGTGAACACCAACCCGGGATAGGGCTCCACGATCTGCTTCACCGCTGAGACGGGCCGTGAGGTCATCACCTCGCGCGCCGTTTGCGGCGGCCCCGCCTCGAATGACTCGGTGCGGCGAATCACCGCTCGACGAAGCCGCCCGGTCGCATCCCACCGCTCGATCCGGTAGTCGGGCCGCCCGGGATCGGGGAAGGCCCACGCCGTATTCTCTGCTCCACACGTCACGTCACGCCGCGGCAATGGTCGCCGCGACGGTTCCGCATCACCGAGTCCCGCCACGAGATGGCCTGCCGCATCGACAAGTTGCAGAGTTGTGGTCGATCCGCCAGGGCTCGCGGTAATCATGGCTCCACCCGGCAGAACACAACGCGCCATCGGTCCGGCCGGAATGACTCCCAGCGGCATGCTTCGCACGAACTGATGGTCGGGAGTCCAGACATTCCAGCGGAATCGACCATCCTGGATATAGATGGAGTCCCGTGCTGTGACGTGGATGCTCAGCGCACCCGCGGGCAGCTCACCCGGGCCGGGGCCCTCCCGACCGAACCGGGCGATGAGTTCGCCCGTCGGCGACAGGATGGTGACGACGCCGGGTTGATAGCCCTGGACATACAAATTGCCGTGGCGATCCTCCGCCCGAACGCGGGACAGATCGAGCGAATCCGCTTCGGTCGGCGAATAGCGCCGCACCATGATGGTATCGAGTTCAATTCGGCACGGCAGCGGTGCCTCGTCGGGGACGACAACCTCGACGGCCTCCGGCCAGTCGCCGCGATCCGCTTCCGCGCACACGGCGACTGCCGCGGCGGCTGGGACGGGATGCGCAGTGTCGGCGGAGCAGCCGACCAGCGCCAGTCCCGGGCCGTATATGC
>CBFGTB010000140.1:0-4997 GCA_965651715.1 uncultured Gemmatimonadales bacterium | reverse complement strand
TTTCGGCGGACCGGGATGGTTGGAGCCGCGCTGCTGGTGCTGCTGGTGCAGGCGGTGGTGACGCAGAGTGCTGTGGCATCGGCGGTTGCGGCCTGGTGGCCTGCGGGGGTGATGGCGACAGTGATGGCGCTGGTCCTTGTGACCTTGCTGCGCCGGGCCCCCGATGCTCGCCCGCTCGGTGCCGTCGCCGTCACACTGTTCGGTTGGGTCTACGCCGCCGCGCTGCCGGCGTCGCTGCTGGCGATCCGACACGGGGCCTGGCCCGGGCGCTCCTGGGCCGGAGTGGCGTTGGTGTTCTTCCCGCTCTGTGTCACCTGGGTCTGCGACTCGGCCGCGATGTTCGGCGGCAAGGCCATCGGCGGTGCCCGTTTGGCGCCGACCATATCGCCGGGGAAGACCCGGGCCGGTGCGGTGGCCGGCGTGATCGGCGCCGCGCTGGTGGCACCGCTCTTCGGCAGCGTGATTTTTCCGCGGGTCGCGATTGCTGTCCCCGGGGTGACGCTGGTGGGGATGGCGGTGCTGTTCGCCCTGGTCGGCCAACTGGGCGATCTTGCCGAATCGCTGTTCAAGCGCGAGGCCGGCGTCAAGGACAGCTCGGCATTGATCCCGGGGCACGGCGGCATTCTCGATCGTTTCGATTCGCTCTATTTCGTGCTGCCGGTCGCCTTCATCTGCTACCGACTGCTGGCGCTGGCGTGATCGGCGTCGCCCTGCTGGGATCGACCGGGTCGATCGGCGCCAGCACGCTCAACGTGTTGAGCCGCCATCCTGACCGCTTTCGGGTGGTGGCGCTGGTCGCCGGCAGCAACGTGGCACTGCTCAGCGATCAGGTGGCCCGCTGGCGACCGGACCTGGCCGGGGTGGTTGCGCCCGCGACACCGTGCGCGCTGCCGTCGGGCCCCGAGGTTCTGATCGAGGCTGCCACCCGCGACGGCGTGGACGTGGTGGTCAATGCCGTCGTCGGTGCGGCCGGGCTCGACGCCACACTCGCCGCACTCAGGGCGGGCAAGCGGGTGGCGCTGGCCAATAAGGAATCCCTGGTCAGCGGCGGTCCGCTGGTGGCTCAGGCCGCTCGTCAGGGCGGTGGCCGGGTGGTGCCGATTGATTCCGAACACTCGGCGGTGCTGCAATGTCTGGCCGGCAATACCACTCCGCCGCGACGGGTTGTGCTGACGGCCAGCGGCGGTCCCTTCCGCACCTGGTCGGCGGAGCGGGTGGCCGATGCCACGGTGGCCGAGGCGCTGGCGCACCCCACCTGGCGCATGGGCGCCAAGATCACTGTCGATTCCGCCACCCTGGCCAACAAGGCGTTGGAGGTGATCGAGGCGCACCACCTCTTCGGTCTCGGCTATGATGCCATCGATGCGGTGGTCCATCCGCAGAGCATCGTCCACGCCTTCGTCGAGTTCACTGACGGCAGCATGTTGGCGCAGGTCGGATTTCCGTCGATGGAGATTCCGATTCTCTACGCCCTCAGCCAGCCCGACCGGATCGAGGACGGCGGCTGTCGACGCTTCGATCCGCTCGATGCCGGGGCGCTGTCGTTTGAACCGATTCGTGACGACGTCTTTCCGGCCTACCGTCTCGGCGTGGCCGCCGGACGTGCCGGCGGCACCGCGCCGGCCGTCTACAATGCGGCGAATGAAGTGGCGGTGGCGGCCTTTCTCGCCGGCCGGATTTCCTTCGGCCGCATTCCGGAATTGATCGAGGCCGCTCTGGCCGGCCACGATGTCGTGCCGGTCGATTCACGCGAGGTCGTGCGCGCGGCCGATGCCGCCGCACGGCGGACCGCCGAGGAGGCGATCTGATGGGAAGTATTGGCTACACCGTCATTGTGCTGCTGATCGTTCTGGGCGTGCTGGTGTTCATTCACGAACTGGGGCACTACTGGGCGGCCAAGGCCTTCGGCGTCTGGGTCCATCGGTTCGCCGTGGGCATGGGACCGCCGATCAAGGCGCTCTCGTTCCGGCGCGGCGAAACTGAATGGGCAATCGCGTGGCTGCCGCTTGGCGGCTACGTCAAAATGGCCTCGCAGGAGGAGGATCCGGCCGCCGGCGTGCTCGAAGGCGGGGCTGAGAACGCGGTAGTCCCGCCGGACCGGGTCTTCGAGGCCAAGCCGATCTGGCAGCGGATGGTCATCATTCTGGCCGGCGTCACGCTGAATCTTGTCTTTGCCCTGGCGGTCTTCATCGGGTTGGCGATCAAGAACGGTCGCCAGTACGATCCGTCCCTCACAGTGGATCGGGTCGAAGCCGCCACCCTGCCCGAGCAGGCGCGGGCGCTCAGCGCTGTGCCGTCGGGCAGCCGCATTGTCTCGATGAATGGCGCGCCGGTGCGTTCGTGGGATGAGGTGGTCGATGCGATCACGCTGGGATCCACCGATCAGATCGTCTTCGGATTTGCCGATCGCGATGACATCGTCGTTGCGCTGCACCGCGATCAGTTGGTCGAACGCAGTCAACTGGCTGCCTCGCTGCTGCCGCGCCATCCGGCGGTGATCGGTCAGATCGTCAGCGGCAGTGCCGCTGACGAGGCGGGACTGAGTCCGGGCGACTCCTTGCTCAGCATCGATGGCGTGCCGATCAACTCATGGGGCGATGCCGTCGCCGCTATCGAAAAGGCGCCGGGCCAGTCGCTCGAACTGATGCTCGCGCGCGAGGGCGCTGCTCAGACCGTGAGCGTCACCCCCGCCGCCGAGCTGCGCATTCCCGATGACTCCAGCAGTGGGGTCATCGGTCGGCTGGGGGTCTATCCCCGGGTGCCCTATCTCACCGAGTCGCTCTCGCTGGGCGAGGCGATCTCGGCCGGCAGTCGGGCCACCTGGGTCTCGGCCGGCACCATTGTGCGCACCTTCCGGGGCCTCGCCACCGGCCGGGTCAGCACCAAGGAGGTCGGCGGCCCGATCCTGATCGGGCAGTTGGCGGCCCAGTCCGCCCGGGCAGGTCTCGATGTATTCCTGGGCTTCATGGCATTGATCTCGGTCAATCTCGCTGTGGTGAATCTGTTGCCCATTCCGGTGCTGGACGGCGGCGCGTTTGTGCTGTTGGCGATCGAAGGCGTCATCAGGCGACCCATTCCGGTCCGGGTGAGGGAAGTGGTGCAGTTGATCGGCCTGGGGCTGGTGGTGCTGCTGATGGTTGTCGCCTTCAGCAACGACATCGGTCGACTGCTGGGTCGGTGAGCGTCGGCCGGTCGACCCGGGAGGGGGGGGCGCGACGCTGTTGCATCGTGGAACAGGGGCGTCCCCTGAGGGCGGCGGCACCGGGCAATGACTCTTGCCAGTTCTGCCGGGAATCGGCTATACTTCGCGGCTAGGACTGAAGCGAACCATAATCACGCAGCAGTTGCGTCACGCAGACAGGCACCAGGATGATCACCAAGCAGCCCACCATTGAGAAGCACCGTGTCCACGAGACCGATACCGGCTCGACCAAGGTGCAGATTGCGCTCCTCACGGCGCGCATCAATCATCTCACCGACCATTTCCGGACCCATGCCAAGGATCATCATTCCCGGCGGGGTCTGCTCAAGATGGTCGGCACCCGGCGCCGCCTCCTCAACTACCTCAAGAGCCGCGATCTGTCGGGCTATCGTGCCCTGATCGCCGAGCTCGGTCTGCGGAACTGACGCACCGTGACGCTGCAGGACGCCCCACGCGAGCACCGTGGGGCGTCGTGTGCTTAGAAGGTGCTCACCCGCCACGAAGGAAGCAGAGTGCATCGCATTGAAACGGAGTACGCCGGTCGTCCGCTGATCATCGAGACCGGGCGTCTCGCCAAGCAGGCTGCCGGAAGCGTTCTCGTCCAGTACGGCGACACCGTGGTTTTGGCCGCCGTGACCGTCTCGCCCAACATCAGCCATTTGCCGTTTTTCCCGCTCACTGTGGAGTATCGGGAAAAGCAGTATGCGGCCGGCAAGATTCCGGGTGGCTTCCTCAAGCGTGAGGGGCGGCCGTCCGACGACGAGATCCTCAACTGCCGGATTATCGATCGCTCCATTCGGCCGCTGTTCCCCGAGGGCTTCCGTCACGAGACCCAGGTGTTCGTGCTGGTGATGTCGACCGATCAGGAGAATGAGTCCGACGTGCTCGGCGTCCTGGCCGCGTCGGCCGCGCTGTCGCTGTCGAACATTCCCTGGGACGGGCCGATTGCGGCCACCCGGGTCGGCAAGGTCGAGGACAACTGGATTCTCAATCCGACCTTCCAGCAGCTCGACTACTCGGCAATGGATCTGGTGGTCTCGGGCAAGGCCGATTCGATCATGATGGTCGAGGGCGGCGCGCTGGAGGTCAGCGAAGCCGAGGTGTTGCAGGGCCTGAAGGTGGCGCAGAAGGGGATCACCGAACTGGTGGGCCACATCAATGCCCTGGTCAAGAAGGCCGGTGCCGCGCCCAAGATGGCGTGGGAGGCCCCGCCGCGGAACGAGGAGCTGATCGCCGCGGTCGAGGCGATGGCGGTCAAGCAGATCACCAAGGCGATGCGCGGTAAGGACAAGGCGGGGCGGGCGGCCGCGATCGGCGCCGTCCATGCCGAGGTGACCGAGGCGTTGGCCGAGACCTATCCCGAGGGCGGCCGCGAGATCCGGGCGGCGCTGGAGGAGATCGAGTACCGCGAGATGCGGTCGCAGATTCTCGAGAAGGGCGAGCGGATCGATGGCCGCGATCTCGACACCGTGCGACCGATTGCGATCGAGGCCGGGGTGCTGCCCCGGGTCCACGGGTCGGCGCTGTTCCAGCGGGGTGAGACGCAGGCGTTGGTCGTAGCGACCCTGGGTACTGCCGATGATGAGCAGCGGATCGAATCGATCGAGAGCCCGGTCCAGTCGCACAAGTCGTTCATGTTGCACTACAACTTCCCGCCGTTTTCCACCGGTGAGGCCAAGCCGATTCGCGGCACCTCGCGGCGCGAGATCGGCCACGGGGCGTTGGCGGAGCGGGCGCTGCATCCGCTGCTGCCGGCCATGGCCGACTTCCCCTACACCATTCGGGTCGTGTCGGA
>CBFGTB010000139.1:0-5026 GCA_965651715.1 uncultured Gemmatimonadales bacterium | reverse complement strand
CCTCGAGACGACGATTCCCTTCGTGCGGGATCACGCGCTGCACCCCCAGCGTCCATTCGGCATACGCCGTGAGGCTGAGTCGGCGCGGCCGATCGGAACGATTCTCCAGGGTGAGCTGCGACAGCTTCACCGCCTCGCGCGGCGGCATGCCCACGACCAGGGTCGAGACGATCTCGCCGTGGTGGTGAACAAATGTCGACCGGCCCGGCGCGTGGGTGACATCGTACGGCTCGGTGTCGGCCGCAGGAGCGGGTGTGGCGGACCAGAACTCGCCGGTCTCATCGTCGCGGAGATAGAACACATCACCCGGCATGTCGCTCACCGGGTCATTGTGCCAGGGCGTCAGCCGAAAGAAGTAGGCATTGCCCGCCCAGACGCAGCCGGCGCCTCGTTCGCTGACGACACAGCCGCCGTCCGGATTAGCGATCACATTGCACCACGGCGCCGGGGGCAGGTGACTGCGGGTCACCCGCAGGTGATAATCGCCCGTCGCCGTCACCATGCCGATGCCGTTTGTCGATCCCTCGAGCGGCGGGGGTGGCGGCACGGCGACCGGCGCCGCAGACCGCGGCTTCACCCGCCGTTCGATGTAGTGCGGCAACAGCGGATCGGCGCTGGCCTGACTGCGGCGCGTGGCCACCGGCGCGACGAGGCGCCGCAGCGGACGACCATCGCAGGCGATCCGCAGGCGGGCTGTGGCGCTGAGCAGAGCGAAGGCCGCGGTGTCGATGGTGTCCCGCCGCCGCAGGAAAACGCCACCGGGGCGATCGACAAGACCCGCTTCGGAATTGGCCAACATGACGTCCTGAATCGATTGCCGCAGTTCCTGGAGATAGTCGTGCGGATGGGAGACCACCACGACCAGATCGACAATCACATCGTGGCGACGCCAGTAGCGGTGCGCGGCGAACAGTTCCCCCAACGTGGCAAGACCGCGGGCATCGTCGATGGTCGCCAGCACAATCGGAAGGTCGCCCGACACCCCCAGGGCCCAGAGGTCCGGCTGCGACTGCGCGCCCGGAGGGTCATCCGGGACGGCAGGCGTCGCCGGGGGTGCCGCGCCATACACCAGGTCGGCCGCCATGTCCTGAAACACTGCCACCTGATCGCTGCTGAGTTTCCATTCGCGCAAATCGATCTGGGTCGCCATCCATGCCAGATCGAGCGCGCGCTGCGCCGCATGCGGATCGCGATAGCGATCAGCCAGTTCAAAGGCGCGCTCGCGGGTCGCCGCGACCAGCGTGGTGAAGGCCACCGTGACCGACTCGCCCGCCGGAACCTCGACCCGGGTTCGCACGGCCAGGATCGGATCGAGCACCGCCCCGGTCGTCCCGCCCAGCGGACCGGCGGCGTCCAGCGCCTGGGGATGGTGAACCGTGCGACCACGTCCGATGAACGCCGCGCGATCGGTTTCGCAGCTTGTCTCGCCGACGCGATGCGGTCCGCTGTCGACAAGGTGAACGCACCACGGGGCGTTGACGCTGGCGTCGCGCGGCCGGCGTCGGGCCGTAATCGCGGTACACCAGGCATGCCACTCGGTTTCGATAAACAGATTGGCAAAGGCCGGATGGGCGGCGTCCGCCGCGGCGGGTCCCATGACGATCTCGGCGTAGCTGGTCAGCTCGATCTGGCGGGGCGTCGGCCCATGATTCGTCAGCGTGACCCGGCGCACTTCGGCCGCGTCGGGTTGCACGACCACCACCTCGGTGCGCGTCTCAATCGGCCCGTCGACCCGATGCAGTGTCACCCGATCCGGTGCCAGCTCCGCCCGATACTCATCGGCCCGCGCGCCGGTGGGTTGATGCCCCGCCGACCAGACCCGACCGGAGGAGAGATCCCGCAGGTAACAGAACTGGCCGCTGTCATCGGTTGTCGCGTCGGGCCGCCAGCGGGTGACGTCCATGCCCTGGTAGCGACTGAACCCGCCGCCGGCGTGCGTCACCATGACCGTGTAGGGCTGATCGCCCAGCAGGCCGAGGCGGGGATGGGGTGTTTCGGGCGACGGCACAGTGCGGATCACCGTGGGCTCCGCCGCGCTCGATTCGGGTGTCTCGCGCACCGCCGAACGGGGGAGTTCCTGCACCACCACGCTGCGCGGCACCCGCTCCTGCAGCAACAGTTCGGCCGAGCGCACTGCCGCGACCCGATGGAAGCGCATCGGCCATCGACCGTTGGTCACCACGTTGGTGAGCGCCACGATGGTCATGCCGGCGTGATGCGCCATCACCGTCTTGACCACCGCCCAATGGCGCGACGGGGGCGGACGAGTGAAATCGAGTGCATCCCAGAACCCCAGCGGACCGAGCGCGTCGTAATCGACTTCCAGCCGGGTCAGATTGCGCAGCGCGTCGCGCGGCGCCAGCATCGCGGCCAGGGCGGTCGCGTAGGGCGCGATGACCAGATCGCGGCTCAGGCCGCGTCGCAGCGCCAGGTCGGGCACGCCGAAGCCGCGGTACTGGTAGGTCAGGTGCTGATCGCGCACGTTGTAGGCCGACTCGCTCACACCCCACGGCACCCGACGGCGGCGCCCATAGGCCATCTGGGTCTGGACCGCTCCCCGATCGCTCTGGTCGAGCAGCGTGCCTGGAAACGACTTCATCACCAGCAGCGGCATCAGATACTCGAACATGCTGCCGCTCCACGAGACCAGCATGGCATCGGCGTGGCGGCGGATCAGCGTCCGTCCCATCCGATACCACGCCTCGACCGGCACATCGCCCTTGGCCACCGCGACGAAGCAGGCCAGCCGAGCCTCCGAGGCCAGCAGGTCGTAGAATGAGGCGTCGAGTGTATGACTGTCGGGGTGATATCCGATGGTGAAGAGCTGATTGACCGGATCGTACAAAAACCCGAACTCCATCGCGGTCACAAAGCGATCGGCCCGCTCCGCCAGGCGATCGAGTCTGACACTCAGCTCGTGCTCCCGGGCGGCCGCGGTGGTGGCCAGTTCGCGGCAGGCCTGTCCCACCGCCAGCAGATGGCCGGCCAGGTTGCCGCTGTCCACAGTCGAGATGTAGGCCGGCTCGAGCACACGCAAGTCGTCGAGGGCGTACCAGTTGAAGAAATGCCCGCGATGCCGGGGCAACTGATCAAGGGTCGCAAACGTTCGCTCGAGGCGGTCGGTGACCTCGTCGAGCGGAATCAGGTCGAGGTCACCGGCGCTCACCGTGGCCAGTAGCTGCAAGCCGATGTTGGTCGGCGACGTGCGCAGCGCGACTTCGGCCCCCGGATCGCCCTGGACATTGTCGGGCGCCAGATCGTGGCTGGCCGACGTCACATGCTCGGCGAAGTAGGCCCAGTGCCGCGCGGCATAGCGCCGCAGCGCCTGTTCATCGGCCGGCGGCAACGGTTCCGGAGCGCGGGTCCGTCCCAGCCGGGTCACAATCATCGGCGAGGCCAGCCACAGCAGCGTCAGCGGCCAGATCGCAAGCAACTGGGAGACCAACGTCCCGTTCGACGTCATCGCCGGCTGATCGCGGCCCAGCGACACCGCAGTCAGCGCCAGCGCCGCGGCGGTGACCAGCAACAGGGAGGGACCCATCATCCGCCACGCGGCGGCGGTGGTCGGCCGGGTCGTCGCCGCCACCCGGGCCGAGGTTTGCCATTCGAGCAGGTGGCGCCGCGAAATCAGCAACCGCCACAGTGTGCGCAAAATCGCATCGGCCGACAGCCACGCCTGATGAGGCAGCACAGTGATGGCCAGCGCCATCTGCTGCAGCGCGGTGCGCGCCTCGCGGCCGACCGACAGATAGTAGGCGCGCCACGATCGATCGGCCGGGGGACGACAGAGTGCGATCCCGATCGCCAGACATCCCGGCGCCACGATTGCGCCCAGGCCCAGCAATGTCCAGCGCAGTGACGATCCGGCGAGCACCATCCAGCCGGCGAGGATCAGTCCCAGTTGCGACAGTTCCACAGTGCTGCGGCGCAGATTGTCGAGGATCTTCCAGCGTGAGACCAGCGGCAGCCGGTTCCGTTCAACACCCTCGGGGCCGGGAACCCGACGGCGCAGCCAGGGCAGCAATTGCCAGTCGCCCCGAATCCAACGGTGCTTGCGGCGGGCATGGGCCAGATAGGTGGTCGGATAGTCGTCGTACAGCACCACACCTGTCGCCAGGCCGGCGCGGGCGAAGTTGCCCTCGATCAGGTCATGCGACAGCAGGGTGTTGACCGGGAACCGTCCGCGGGTCGCGCCCAGAAACGCTGTGACATCGATGATGCCCTTGCCGGTGAAGCTGCCCTCACCATACAGATCCTGATAGACATCCGACACGGCAGTGGTGTAGGGATCGACACCGGGCCGACCCGAATGAATCGCAGCAAAGGTCGACTGCTGTGCGCTGGTGAGCGACACGCCCACGCGCGGCTGCAGGATGCCGTACCCCGCCACCACCCGACCCGCTCCCGGGTCATAAATGGCGCGGTTAAGCGGATGCGCCATGATCCCGACCAATTCACGCGCGGCATCGATCGGCAGCACAGTATCGGCATCGAGGGTGATCACGTAGCGCACCCGTTCCAACCGTGCCGTCCCCCCGGCAATCACCTCGAAGTGATGCCCATCCTCGCCCCGGATCAGATGGAAAAAATCGGCAAGCTTGCCGCGCTTGCGTTCCCAGCCCATCCAGACTCCCTCGCGGGGATTCCAGCGCCGCGGGCGGTGGAGCAGGCGGAACGGGGCATCGGTTGTCGCGCCGTAGCGCGCATTGAGCTGGTCGATGCCCGCCACCGCCGCCTCACGAATGGCGGCGTCGTGGCTGAGATGCTGCTGATCGGCGTCGACGCCATCACTCAGAATCGCGAAGAGGATCTGGCGATCGCGATTGGCCAGGTAGCACGCCTCAAGGTCGCGGAGCGCCGTCGTGACATCGCCGACGTCAGCGAACAGCGTGGGCACCACCACGGCGGTACAACAGTCGGCCGGAATGCCCGCCTCGGAAAAATCGAGCGCCGGCAGCACCCGTGGCGGCAACAGGGCGGTGACCAATTGATTCACTGCCGTGCTGCCGATATCCCAGGCGGGCAG
>CBFGTB010000138.1:0-5130 GCA_965651715.1 uncultured Gemmatimonadales bacterium | reverse complement strand
GGCTGGATCACGGACGCTGGTGATGCGTGCCCCGATCTCACACCCGCTCCATCTCCACAGTGAAGTGCCGCAGCATCGGCGGCTCCGAGACGATCCGCATGCCGCGGATGTCGTTCCGTCGCTGATACACGTACTCGATCGCCTCGGCCAGGTAGTCCACGTGGCTCTGGGTGTACACCCGGCGCGGGAAGGCCAGCCGCACCAGCTCCATCGCCGCCGGCTTTTCACTGCCATCGGGCTGCTTGCCGAACATCACCGAGCCGATTTCCGACGCGCGAATGCCGCCCACCAGATACAGTTCGCAGGACAGCGCCCAACCGGGATACTGACTCACCGGGATGTGCGGCAACATGGCCTTGGCATCGAGATACAGCGCATGACCGCCCGGCGGCTCGACCATCGGCACTCCGGCCGTGCGGAGGCGATCGGCGAGATACGCCACGGTACGGATCCGGTAACGGAGATAGTCGGGATCGAGTGCCTCCTGCAGCCCGACGGCAATGGCTTCAAGATCATATCCCGCCAGGCCGCCGTAGGTGGGAAAGCCCTCGGTCAGGATCAGTTCATTGCGGCAGCGCACCGCCAGCGCGTCATCATTCAGGGCCAGGAAGCCGCCGATGTTGGCCATGCCGTCCTTCTTGGCGCTCATGGTGGCGCCATCGACTTCGGCGAACATCGCCTGGGCAATCTCCGTGGGCGACTTGTCTTGCCAGCCGTTCTCCCGTTCGTGAATGAACCAGGCGTTTTCCGCGAAGCGACAGGCGTCAAGGAAGAAGGGGACTCCCGCCTTGGCGCAGATGGCATGGGCCGCCCGCAGATTCTCGAGTGACACCGGCTGGCCGCCGCCCGAGTTGTTGGTGACTGTCATCATCACCAGCGGCACCTTCGCGCGGGATTCGGTAAGCACCCGCTCCAGCGCCGCGAGGTCCATGTTGCCCTTGAACGGGTGGACCAGGCCGGGTTGACGGGCCTCGGCAATCGGGATGTCCAGCGCAGTGCCACCGCGGGCCTCGACATTGGCGCGGGTGGTATCGAAGTGGGTGTTGCTGGGAACGATGTCGCCCGGCGTGACCGCTGCGCCAAACAGGATCCGTTCCGCCGCGCGGCCCTGGTGGGTGGGAATGACGTGCCGAAGCCCGGTGATGCTCTGGACGCTGTCCTCGAAGCGGTAGAACGAGTCGGCGCCGGCATAGGACTCGTCGCCCCGCATCATCGCCGCCCACTGGCCCGATGACATCGCCCCGGTGCCCGAGTCGGTGAGCAGGTCGATCAGGACGTCGCGGGCCCGCAGCTTGAAGATGTTGTAATGGGCGTGGCTGAGCGCGGCGGCACGTTCGTCAGGAGTGGTCTGGCGAATCGGTTCAACGCTCTTGATCCGGAAGGGTTCGATGATGATGCTGGTCTGAAAGCTCATGATTCCGGGGCGCGTCTGCGCCAGATGAGGAAGACGGGAATACCCGCGGCCAACAGCAAGGCGCCCCGCAGCGCATTGCCGGGATTGGAGGTGATCGATCCGATCATCACATAGACGGCGGCCGCAATGAACAGCAGCGTGCTCCACGGGTGCAGCGGCGTCCGGAAGCCGGAGCCCATCGCTCCATCGCGGCGGCGGAAGACGAACAACGTGGCGGCCACGGCGCCGAAGAATATCCAGTCGGCGAACACGACCCAGTCGAGCAGGGCACCGTAGCTGCCGAGATAGAGCAGTGTGATGGCCCAGACGCCCTGCACCACGATGGCGGTGACCGGCGTCTGCCAGCGGGGGTGCAGCCGAGCGAACGCCGCGAAGAACAGCCCGTCACGGGCCATCGCCTGATAGACCCGCGGGGTGACCAGCAAGACCAGATTGAGAAAGCCGAACGTCGACGCGACGATGCCCGCCGTGATCAGGGTGCGCCCGGCCCCGCCGGCCACCCGCGCCATGGTGTCGGCAGCCGGAGCGCTGCTGGTGGCCAGGCCCGCGATGCCCAGCGCCCTGATGTAGGCGATGTTCACCAGCAGGTAGCACAACGCCACGCAGGTGACGCCGATCACCAGAGCCCGAGGCAGGTCACGCTCGGGATTGACCATCTCTTCGGCCACGAAGTTGGTCTGTTGCCAGCCGCCGAAGGCGAACAGCACCGGCACCAGTGCCGCGCTGAACGCCAGCCAGACGGGGCCCTCGGTGATCGTGGTGGCCGCGGTCGGACCGGGCGCGTCGCTGCCGCTGGCCACCGCAAACAGCGCCGCGCCCACCAGCACGGCGATCGCCGACAGCTTGAGCACTGTGAAGATGTTCTGCGACCAGGCCGCCGGTCGGACGCCGACGATGTTGAGCAGCGTCAGCGCCAGGATCATGGCGGCAGCCACCGGACGCTGCATTGTGACCGGTTGGCCCAACAGATCGACAAGGTAGTTCGCCGACGTCATCGCCACGGCCGCTGCCGCGCCGGTGGCGATCGCCAGCAGCAGCGCCCAGGCGTAGAGGAAGCCGGGAAGCGGGCCGAAGGCCTCGCGCAAATAGGCGTATCCCCCGCCGGCCCGAGGGCGCCGGGCCCCGAGTTCGGCGAAGACGAAGGCGCCGATCAGGGCCACCAGGGCGCCGGCGGCCCAAGCGGCCAGGGTCAGCGACCGGGTCGGCACCCGCTGGGCCACCACCGCCGGATTGAGGAAGATTCCCGAGCCGATAATGCCACCGATCACCATCATCGTGGCCGAGAACAGTCCCAGGCGGCGAGCGTATCCGGTGGATGTCACTGACGACTCCGTGCTCGGGTGGGGGAGCGGTGGTAGACGGCTGACAATCGCGCACCCGGGCCGCAAGCGCAAGCCGTCAGTGCCGCAGGGCGCTACCTTTCACCCGATCCGCGCTGTTCCCATTCTGACCCTCACCCGGTTGCCCGCCCGATGATGCGTTCCTCGTTGCTGTGGCTCTCCGAACGGCAGTCGATTTTCAATTTTGTCCGCCGCAATCGCCTGGCCAAACGTTTTGCCTCGCGCTTTGTGGCCGGCGAGACCATCGATGAAGGTGTGGCGGCGGTCCGGGAGCTGGCCGCGCGCGGCATCACCGCCACGCTCGACCTGCTGGGCGAGAGCGTCAAGGTCCAGGCCGATGCCGATCAGGCAGCGGAGGAGTATCTCCGGATTCTCCAGGCGCTGGCCGATGCCGGGGTGGAGGTGAATGCCTCACTCAAGCTGACCCAGATGGGATTCGATCTCAACGAAGCGGCCTGTGAGGCCAATGTGCGCCGGATCCTGGAGCGTGCCCGGGCGTTGGGTGGCTTCATCAGGCTCGACATGGAGAGCAGCAGCTACACCGAACGCACTCTGGCCTTCCAGCGGCGTCTGGCCGCCGATTTTGCGGCGCAGGTCGGGGTGGTGATTCAGTCGTCGCTGCGGCGCAGTGAATCCGACATCCCGGTGTTGATCGACTCTCAGACGCGGGTGCGGCTCTGCAAGGGCGCCTACCTTGAGCCGGCGACTGTGGCCTATCCCGACAAGAAGGACGTCGATGCGGCCTATCTCCGTCTGGCCCGCCAGCTCATCGCCGATGGCAACTATCCCGGCTTGGCCACTCATGACGCGACGATCATCGAGGCGATCAAGGCGTTCGTCACTGAGCAGGGAATCTCGCGCGACACTTTTGAGTTCCAGATGCTCTACGGTGTGCGGCGCGACCTGCAGGATGCTCTCGCCGCCGACGGTTGGCGGATCCGGGTCTATGTCCCGTTCGGGACGCAGTGGTATCCCTATCTGATGCGGCGCCTGGCGGAACGGCCCGCCAACATCGCGTTCATCGTCGGGAACATTGTCAAAGAAGGGTTCCGCCGGACGTGAGCGAAGTCACCCTCGGGGGCTACATGGCGGTGCACGATCGTGCACCGAGCTTCGAGGGGAGCGACGGCCGAGCCTATTCGGTGGGACTGTGGGTTGATGAGGAGTGTGACGCGCGGGGGCGTCGCGCCGGCGCGGTGGTGTTTGTCAGGTGGCGTCCCGATGGCAGCGAGCCCGATGGTCATCTCGAGACTGACTGGTTGGTGCGCGGCGCCGACGTGGCCGATGTTGAGCGCCGTCTCGGCGCCATGTCGCTGTACGACGTCAAGGCGCTGCTGGAGGAGTGTATCGCGGCGGCGGCGACCCGGGAGGGTCACTGACGCCGCCGGATGCTGTGGTGTTGGCGCGCGAGGGCGGCAGCTATCGGGTCCTGCTTGACGGCGTCGAACGCACCGCGATCCTGAGGGGCAAGGCGCGTCAGACTGCCGAGCGCGCCGTGGCGGGCGATCGGGTACAGATCGATCCGACCACCCGGGACGATGAGGTGCTCGCCATTGAGGCCGTCATGCCGCGGTCAACCATTCTCGAACGGCGCACCCCGGAGGGACGCGGCACGCGCCCTGTCGCCGCCAACATCGATCGGGTCGTCGTTGTCACCGCCGTGGCCGATCCGGAACCGGTGCTGCAACTCATTGATCGGCTGCTGCTCGTGGCCGAAATCAATGACATCACACCGGTGGTGGTGGCTAACAAGATCGACCTGGCCCGGGACGACGCGGTGCGTGAGCACCTGCGGGCTACCGGGTACCCGGTCCTTGACACCTCGACAGTGACCGGTCGAGGCATTGCCGATCTGCGTCACCTGTTTGCGGACGGCATCAGTGTCATGACCGGCACCAGTGGTGTGGGCAAATCCTCGCTGCTCAATGCGATTGAGCCGGGCCTGGGACTCCGGGTGGGACAGATCTCCGAACGGGTGCGCCGCGGGCGCCACACCACCACCACCGCGACCATGGTGCCGATCACCGGTGGGGGATTTGTCGTCGATACTCCGGGATTCAGCGACGTCGGGGTATGGGATGTCACCCCCGATGGCCTTGCGCACTCGTTCCCCGAGTACGCCTCGCGCTTCGATGAGTGTCGCTTTGCCGACTGCCGCCACCGCCATGAGCCGGGCTGCGCCATCCGCGCCGCCGTCGACGCCGGTGACATCCCCGCCACGCGCCACGAATCCTACCTGGCGCTGCTCAACGAACTGGAACGCCTGCCGCAGGACTGGGAGTAATCGCGTCCGCGACGGCGGGGCGAGAGCGGAGGGCAGTGTGGCCCGTCGCTAAAGCGACGGCTCGGCGAGAGCGGCGAGTAAACTCGCCCTTA
>CBFGTB010000137.1:0-5166 GCA_965651715.1 uncultured Gemmatimonadales bacterium | reverse complement strand
CGAAACCTGGACCGAAGCGGCTCAGGTCGTGGCCAGCGGCACCCTGCTCGATCCGCAGGTCTTCACGATCGGGTTTGCTCGTCGGTTCGCGACCTACAAGCGCGCCAATCTGCTGTTCCGCGATACCGAACGCCTCCGCGCCCTGCTCACCGAGCCGCAACGTCCGGTGCAACTGGTGATCGCCGGCAAGGCACACCCCGATGACGATCCGGGGAAGGAAGTGCTGCGCGCCCTGCATCACTTCACCCGGGATCCGATGTTCGAGGGCCGGGTCGCCTTCCTCGAAGACTACGATATGCACCTCGCCCACCTGCTGGTGCAGGGGGTCGATCTCTGGCTCAATGTGCCGCGCGTCCCGCTCGAAGCCAGCGGGACCAGCGGGATGAAGGCCGCCCTCAATGGCGTGCCGCACCTGTCCACTCTCGACGGCTGGTGGGAGGAGGGCGCCACCGGCCGCAACGGCTGGACCATTCCCCGGGTCGAGGCCGGCCTCGACGACGAGGCCACCGATGCGGCCGACGCCGAGGCGCTGTATCGCTTGCTGGAGGATGAGGTGATCCCGATGTGGTATCGCCGCGACGAGGACGGAATTCCTGAGGCATGGGTGCTGCGCATGAAGGAGGCGATCCGGGTGGCCGGGCGCGACTTCACGTCGCGTCGCATGATGCAGGACTATGCCCAGCGCTACTACGCACCGATTCTGAATCACGACCCCTTCATCGACGATCCCCCCACCGGCTGACCGATGCGACTCCCTGCCGCGCAACCGCTGCCCCCGATTGACGGGGTCACCCCCACGATCGTTCACGTGAGCGCGGAGTACTATCCCTATGCCCGCACCGGTGGGCTGGCCGAAGCGGCCTGGGGGCTGCACCGACTGCAACACGGCCGCGAGCGACCGACCGCGGCCCTGCTGCCGCTGTTCCGCTCGACCCGAAGTCATCTCCACACACCCGCGCCGGTCGGCGAGCCGGTTACGCTCGCCTTCGGAGCCCGGCAGGAGCGGTTCCAACTCTGGACCGATCACCAGCCGGCCTCGGGCACGCCGAGCTGGTTCATCGAAAATGACGGTCTGTTCGACCGAGCCGGGATTTACGGCGAGGGCGGCCAGGACTATCCCGACAATGCCTTCCGGTTCGCCGCCTTCGCGGCGGCGGCGCTGGCGCTGCTGCCACGGGTTACTCCCGGGCCGGTGATGTTGCATCTGCATGACTGGCATGCCGCCCTCGCCGCAGTGTATCTGCGGACCTGGTTCGCCGACGATCCGTGGTACCGGCGTATTCCGGTGGCGCTCTCGATCCACAACGGCGGCTATCAAGGTCACTTCGCGCCGACGATCCTGCCCGAGATCGGGCTGCCCTGGGATCTGTTCACCTTCGACCAGCTCGAGTGGTATGGCAAGGTGAACCTTCTCAAGGGCGGCCTGATGTTTTGCGACATGGCGACGACCGTGTCGCCCACCCACGCGCAGGAACTGCGCACCGCGGCCGGCGGCTTCGGCCTGCAGGATGTCTATCGCTGGATGGGCGATCGCTTCACCGGCATTCTCAACGGAATCGATCAGGCGGAGTGGGATCCGGGACACGATCGCTACGCGGCAGCCCAGTATCATCCGGCCGATCTGAGCGGCAAGGCGGCCTGCAAGCGCGCCCTGCAGGATCACTTCGGCCTCGCCCCCCGGGCCGATCAGCCGCTGATTGCTCTGGCCGGCCGGCTGGTGACGCAGAAGGGTCTCGATCTGGTGGTGGACAACGACAATCTCTTCGGCCTCGACGCCCAGTTCGTGTTTCTTGGCAGTGGTGAAGAGCGCTTCACCCGATCGCTGCTGATGCGACAGCAGGCTGAGCCCGATCGGATTGGAGTGGCCACCCGCTTTGCCGACGACCTGGAGCACGCGTTGATGGCGGGCGCCGACCTCTTCCTGATGCCGTCGCAGTATGAGCCCTGCGGCCTGACCCAGATGCGCGCGCAACGCTACGGCACGCTGCCGGTGGCCCGTCGGGTGGGCGGTCTGGCCGACACCATCGACGACGGGATCACCGGCTTTCTGTTCGACGCCTATGATGAGCGGGCGCTGGCCGGCGGGATGTGGCGGGCGCTGACCGATCACGCCGATCGCGCCAACTGGCGCAGCCTCCAGCACGAGGCGATGCAGCGCGACTTCGGCTGGGAACGCGTGGCCGAGAGCTATGCCCGGATCTACAGTCGCGCCATCGCGCGCCGGACCCGGGGGCGCTGATGCGCTTCGCCCTGATCCTGCACTCCCACATGCCCTGGGTACTCGGCCACGGCCGGTGGCCACATGGCAGCGACTGGCTGGTGGAGGCGGCGCTCGACAGCTACCTGCCGCTGCTGGCCTGGCTCGATCGCGCCGACACCGCGCAGCAACAGGTCGGCCTCACCCTCGGCGTGACGCCGGTCCTGGCAGCGCAGTTGGCCGAGCCGACGTTTGCTCGGGAACTTGAGGCGTATTTTGCCCATCGTCACGACACGCTCCAGCAGACGGCCGCAGCGCTGCGCGACAGCGGTGACGATGAACTGGCAGCGCTGATCCCCTGGTGGACCGACAGGCTCCGCCAACTCGAAACGGTTTGGCACCGCCATGATCACAACATTCTGGCGGCGCTCCGTCACCACCGCGATGCCGGGCGGATCGAACTGATCTCCTCGGCCGCGACCCACGGCTTTCTACCACTGCTCGGTCGCGACGAATCGATCCGGCTGCAACTCCTGGTCGGGCGGGCCGAGCATCTGCGCCACTTCGGCGTGCTGCCGCAGGGCTGCTGGGTCCCCGAATGCGCCTACCGCCCCGGTGGCCAGTGGCAGCCTCTGCCCGACGGCCCCCAGCGCAGCGGGCGGCCGGCGCTCGAAGCCCATCTCCGTCACGCCGGCTTCCGCTGGTTCGTGGTCGATGCCCATCTGGCCCAGGCGGGTTCAGCCTGGGAGCTGTACGGCACCCGCACCACCCGACCGCCGGTGACGCCGCAGTCCTCCCCCTATCGCAGTTGGGAGGTCGGCCACCGCTCGTCGCGCGAACGCGCCGTCGACCTTGTCATTCGCGACCCCGAAACCACCACCCAGGTCTGGAGTCGCCACGGCGGGTATCCCGGCGATCCGGCCTATCTGGAGTTCCACAAGCTGCGCTATCCTGGCGGACTCAAACTCTGGCGGGTCACCGATCCACGCGCTGATCTGGGAGCCAAGCAGCCCTACCAACCCACCGCGGCCGCGGCGGCGGCTCGCAACCATGCCGATCATTTCCACGGCCTGCTCAGTCGGATCGCCGCCGATGCTGTTGACCCCGATCAGGCCATCGTCGCCCCGTTCGACACCGAACTGTTCGGTCACTGGTGGTTTGAAGGGATCGATTTTCTCGAAGCACTCTACCAGCGCCTGGCGACGACTCCGACCGGTCCCCGCCCCACCACGGTGAGCCGCCACCTCAGCGAGCATCAGCCCGAGGGTGCGATCGAACTCAGCAGTGGATCGTGGGGGGCCGGCGGCGATTTCTCGATGTGGCTCAACGACGAGACGGCCTGGACCTGGCGGCGACTCTGGCCGCTGGAAGATCGCTTCTGGAATGCGGTTCCCCGCGTGCTCGAGGAACCGGGGCTGCGCCGCATTATCGAACAGGCTGCCCGCGAGCTGCTGTTGGCGCAATCCTCGGATTGGCAGTTCATCATCTCGACCGGTGCCGCCGGGGATTACGCCAGCCAACGCTTCACCGAGCACTGTGACGCGCTGGAGCGGCTGCTGCCGGCGATCGAGGGCTGGGGCGATCGCGCCGATGCCGAGGCCGAAGCGAGCCGATTGCGGCAGAGTGATGGCCTCTTCCCGCAACTGATCGGCGCGCTGGCAGCCGCCTCCGATCTGCCGGCGAGTGAGTAACAGCCATGGCACAGATTGTCATCCACGCCCACTGCTATCAACCGCCGCGCGAGGAGCCCTGGCTCGATCTGGTTCCGCGCGAAGCGTCGGCCGCGCCCGACCACGACTGGAACAGTCGCATCACCCGCGAGTGCTATCGTCCGCTGTCCCGCGCCCGGGTCCTCGATGCCGACAATCGGATTCGGCGGGTGTTCAATGCCTGGGAATGGCTCTCGTTCGACGTCGGTCCCACCCTAGTCCACTGGCTCGAACGCCATGCGCCCGACGTGGTGGCAGCCATGCAGGCCGGCGACAGCGCCGCCCGGGCGCGCACCGGCTTCGGCACCGCCATGGCCCACCCTTATCACCACGTGATTCTGCCGCTGGCCTCACGTCGCGACAAGCGCACCGAGGTCCGCTGGGGCATCCGTGAATTTCAGCGGATCTTCGGCCGCGATCCGCTCACGATGTGGCTGCCGGAAACGGCGGTTGACGAGGAGACACTCGACATCATCGCCACCGAGGGGATCCAGGGTGTCGTGGTCGCTCCCCACCAACTGGCTCACCCGGCGCCCGATGGCAGACCGCAGCTCTGGCGCCAGGGCAGTCAGTCGGTATGGCTGATGGCCTACGATGGTGCCCTGGCTCATGGCGTGGCATTCGGTGACCTGCTCGACGACGGCAATCGACTGAGCGACAGGTTGACGGCGTCGCCGCGACCGGTGGTCGCCCTGGCGACCGACGGCGAGACCTTTGGACACCATCACGCCTTCGGCGACCTGGCGATCGCGGCGGTCATCGACCGGCTGCATGGCGCGACAGATCATGCCCTGGTCGGGGTCGACGCCGTGATCGGCAACGCTGCCCAGCAGCCGTCGCCGACCGGCGAGGCGGAGTTGGTCAGTCCGACATCCTGGAGCTGCCCCCACGGGGTCGAACGGTGGCGGAGCAATTGCGGCTGTCGCATGGATCCCCACACCAGCCAGGAATGGCGCGGACCACTCCGGCTGGGGCTTGAGCTGCTGGCGCGGGGAATCGACGCCGTGGTCGAACGCGAGTGGCCGGTCGCCGCCGGCAATCGCCACGAACTGCGCGACCGCGCCGGACCGGACCAGCAGAGCGCCGGCCCGATTCCCGCCCCGGCCCGGCTGCTGCTCGAGGCCGAGCGCCATGCCCTGGCCATGTTCACGTCCTGCGCCTGGTTCTTCGATGACATCGCCCGGATCGAACCGCGGGTGGTGCTGCGCCATGCGGCGCGCGCCCTGGAGCTGCTGCCGGCCGACGATGCCGAGGCGCTGG
>CBFGTB010000136.1:0-5260 GCA_965651715.1 uncultured Gemmatimonadales bacterium | reverse complement strand
GATGAACTGCATCTCCACCACCGGACGCATGCCGTAATGGGCCATGCCGGCCGCCGCCCCCACAATCCCCGCTTCGGAAATCGGGGTATCGATCACCCGGTCCGGTCCGAAGCGGTCGAGCAGCCCGTCGGTGGCCTTGAAAGCACCGCCGTAGCGGCCGATGTCTTCGCCCAGCAATACCACCGCCGGATCCCGCTCCATCTCTTCGGCCAGGCCGGCGCGAATCGCCTCCAGCAGGGTGACCTCAGCCATCGTGAGTCCCCCAGGAGGCGGGCCGCTCGTGGCTGGTCACCGCCGCCGCCACGTCGCCGCGATACCACTGCACCGGCATCGTCGCCGGTTCGGCATACACCCCGTGCAGGGCATCCCCGCCGTCACAGGGCGGCGACAGCTCCGCCTGATCGGTGGCGGCATCCACCTCGGCCGCAATCTCGGCGTCGAGCGCCGCCAGTGCCGCCGGATCCACGCCGAATTCGCCGGTCAGCCGAGCCACAAATCTGTCGATCGGATCATTGTGCTCGGCCCAGTGCTCCACCTCGCCCGGGACGACGTAACTCTGGTTGTCGTGCTCGGCGTGGCCCTTGCGACGGAAGGTCATGCACTCGATCAGCGTGGGCCCCTCACCACCTCGGGCGCGGGCCACCGCCTCGCGGGTGACATGGTGCACCGCCAGCACGTCGTTGCCATCCACCCGCACCCCCGGGATGCCATAGCCGGCGCCCTTGTCGGCCAACCGCTCGGCGGCGCACTGGGCTCGGGTCGGAGTGGAGTAGGCGTAGCCGTTGTTCTCCACCACCACCACCAGCGGACACCGCTGTACTGCCGCGAAGTTGATCCCCTCGTGGAAGGCGCCGGTGCTGGTCGCTCCGTCGCCGACGTAGACGAGTCCGACCCGCTGCTCCCGCCGCAACTTGAAGGTGAGAGTGATCCCCGCCATGACCGGGACCATGTCGCCCAGATGGGAAATCTGGCCGATGAAATGCCGGCGGGTGACGTCGCCGAAATGAATGTTGAGTTCGCGCCCGCGGGTCGGCGAGTCGCCCTTGGCCATGTACTGGCGCAACACTTCAAGCGGGGTCGCCCCCTTGACCAGCATCGACCCCAGGTTGCGGATCAGCGGTGACATCGCATCGGTCGGCTCCAGCGCATAAGCCGACCCCACAGCACAGGCCTCCTGGCCCAGCGAGCGGAACAGGCCGCCGACCACCTTGGTCTGGCGATAGAGTGCCACCAGCCGCTCTTCCAGCGTCCGGGTCAACCGCATCCAGCGGTACAGCGTCAAACGGTCGTCGGCCGTGAGCGAATCCACGGTGGTCAGAGCGTCGCTATCGATCAGGTCCATTGCGCGTAAAACGCCTCGTGACGAGAAAACATCAGTGGCAGAAAGGTTGACCGGGCCATCACAGGGGTCAACCCAGCGCCAGCAGGGTATAACACAGCGCGGCAATCAACGCGCTCAAGGGGATGGTGAGCAGCCACGCCCAGACGATCCGCCCGGCGACCCCCCAGCGCACCGCCGCCAGGCGGCGCGACGCACCCACTCCGACAATCGCCCCGGTAATGGTGTGAGTGGTGCTCACCGGCACGCCCATCAACGAGGCCAGCAGCACCGTCATCGCGCCGCCGGTTTCGGCGCAGAAGCCACCGAACGGCTGCAGCTTGGTGATCCGGGTCCCCATGGTGCGAACGATCCGCCAGCCGCCCATGGCCGTTCCCGAGGCGATGGCACTGTAGGCGGCCAACTCGACCCAGAAGGGGATGTGATCCAGGGTGGTGAGATGCATCATCCCCAGCAGGCCGCTGTGGCCGGCAAAGAGATCCTGCGACGCCACCAACAGGCCGACGATGATGCCCATGGTCTTCTGGGCATCATTCGAGCCGTGTGAGAGCGAGTACAGCCCGGCGGAGACGAGCTGCAAGCGACGGAATAACGCGTCCATAGTCCGGGCGTGCTGCTTCCAGAGCGCCCACGACAGCGCCACCGACAGGGCCAGGCCAAGCACCATGCCGAGCAGCGGCGACAACACGATCGCCAGAATCGGCTTGATCCAGCCGGCGATGATCAGCGAGCCCGTCCCGGCTTTGGCAATGGCGGCCCCGGCGTAGCCGCCCAACAGGGCGTGAGACGACGAACTCGGCAGACCCACGTACCAGGTCAGCAGATTCCAGACGATCGCGCCGAGCAGGGCCGCAGCAATCAGCCGCGGCGTGACGATGGCCGGATTGATCAGCCCCTGGGAGATGGTTCGGGCCACCGCCGTCCCGACCACGAAGGCCGCCGCGAAATTGAAGCCGGCCGCCCACGCCACGGCCACCCGGGGCGACAACACCCGCGTCGCGACGACTGTCGCGATCGAGTTGGCGCTGTCATGGAACCCATTGATGAAATCGAAGATCAGCGCGATGCCGATCACGATCAGAACGAACGTCAGCGAGTGATCCATCGCTCAGGCGTGCTTGAGCGTGACCGATTCCAGCACGCTGGCGGCATCCTCCGCCACATCCAGCGTCGCCTCAAGGATGTCGTAGAGTTCCTTCCATTTGATCACGGTGAGCGGGTCGGTGCCATTGTCGAACAACCGCCCCAGCCACTCCTGGTAGAGCAGGTCACCCTCTTCCTCCAACTGCCGGATCTCGCGGCACGCCGCCAGCACTTCGGCGCCGGGACCGGCCTCCAGTGCCCGCACCGCCCGCATCACCTGCTGCACCATCCGGTGCACCACTTCGGCGATCAGGACGGCGCCGTCCGGGGTCTGCTCGGCGCGAAAAATCCGCACCCGCGATGCGGTGCCATCGATGTGGTCGATGATATCGTCGAGCCGCGAGGCCAGCGCATGGATGTCCTCGCGGTCGAACGGTGTGATGAAGGACCGATCGAGGCGTGCCACGATCTCGCGGTTGACGTCGTCGGCCGCCTCTTCGAGTCCGCGGATGGTCTGCACCAGTTGCCACCGTTCCGGATCGCGGCGGGTCAGCAGCTCGGCCAGGTGCCGGGCCCCGGCCACCGAGTGTTCGGCCAGGGCCGTAAACAGCTCGAAGAATCGCTCGTCGCGGGGCAGCAGGCGCAGGGCCACAGGATGCTCTCAGTACGCGCCGCGAAGCGCGTGGTCGGGGTGCGTGAGCAGATGCAGTTCGCTCAGGAACCGTTTGGACATCTTGTCGAGTTCACTCTCGCCCGGCTGATCGGTCGCCACGGTCACGAGGGTGTAGTGGCCTCCCTCCGCGCGCACCGTGATCGTGACCACCCCCAGCGCGCCGCTGTAGCGGCGACGCCGGGGTTCCTCGATCACCGGCGCGAGGCGGCCCCCGAACCAGCGGGCCACCTCCGTCATGACGACCTCGGGAAGGACCGGGCAGCGATGGAAATATTGCATCGAAGCCTCAGCTTTCCTGGTAGTACTCCTGCCCCAGATGTGTGATGACATCCTCGCCCATCAGCCACCGCAGCGTGTTCTTGAACTTGGTCTGCTGGATGAACAGATCGTGCTCGGGGTACAGGCCCGGCGCCGTCTGGGGGCTCTTGAAGTAGAACGACAACCACTCCTGAATCCCGCTCAGCCCGGCGCGCTGCGCCAGGTCGAAGAACAGCGCCAGATCGAGCACCAGCGGCGCCGCCAGAATCGAGTCGCGGCAGAGGAAGTCGACCTTGATCTGCATCGGGTAGCCGCACCACCCGAAGATGTCGATGTTGTCCCAGCCTTCCTTGTTGTCGCCCCGCGGCGGATAGTAGTTGATCCGCACCTTGTGATACATGTTGCCGTAGAGTTCCGGGTGGTGCTGCGGCTGCAGGATGTGCTCCAACACGCCCAGCTTCGACTCTTCCTTGGTCTTGAACGACTCGGGATCATCGAGCACCTCGCCGTCGCGGTTGCCGAGGATGTTGGTGGAATACCACCCCGCCACGCCCAGCATCCGCGCCTTGAACATCGGCGCCAGCACCGTCTTGAGCATGGTCTGGCCGGTCTTGAAGTCCTTGCCACCGATCGCCACACCCTCGCGCTTGGCCAGCTCCACCATGGCCGGGAAGTCGCAGGTCAGATTGGGTGCGCCGTTGGCAAACGGCACGCCTTCCTTGATCGCCGCCCACGCGTAGAGCTGCGACGGCGCGATCGACTGATCGTTGGCCTCCATGCCTGCCTCGAAGGCCTCGATCGACTCATGCACCGCGGTGGGCGTGATGAACACCTCGGTCGAGGCACACCAGACCATCACGCAGCGGTCCACGCCGTGCTGGGCCTTGAAGTTCCGGATATCGGTCCGCAACTGCTCCGCCAGATCGCGCTTGCTGGTGCCGGTCTTGACGTTGCGCCCTTCGAGCCGCTTGACGTACTGCTGGTCGAACACCGCCGGCATCGGCGTGACCGACTTGAGGAAGTCGCCGATCGGTTCGATGTGATCGTGCTTGTCGAACACGGCGCAGTGCAGGCAGGACTGATACAGCGAATCGGGCACCGGATCCCAGGCGCCGAAGACCAGATCCTCGAGCCGGCCGAGCGGCACGAAGTCACGAATCAAGGGTGACCGCCCCTCGGTCCGCTTGCCGAGACGAATGGTGGCGAGCTGCGAGAGCGAGCCGGTCGGTTGCGCCAGACCGCGGCGCGCCAGTTCCACGCCCGCGATAAAGGTCGAGGCCACCGCCCCGAGACCCACACACAGAACGCCCAGCTTGCCAGTGGCGGGGGCAACGGTACGGGCGGTCGAATCGGTCACGTCAGAGATCCTTTCAAGGTGAAGTCAAACGCCGGGTCCGGCGGTCACCCGACGTACATGGGCGAACCGCTGGCCGACGGTAATCAACGACAATATGGTGAGGATGACCACGATTGTGGTGAGAACCAGCCCCTCGGGGCCGGCGCCGATCAGCGCCGTGGGCAGCCCCAGCAGCAAAATCCGTTCGGCCCGCTGCGCCAGACCGACCCGGCACTCCAGGCCCAGGCCCTCGGCCCGGGCCCGCATGTAGGACACCACCAGCGCGGCCAGAATGCCCACCATGCAGGTGATCACCGCCGCCTCGCGCCAGCGGACCACCGGCGCGTGCAGCAGCCAGGCGGCGATCCCGATGAAGCAGGCGCCATCGCCGATTCGGTCGAGGGTGGAGTCGTAGAAGGCCCCGAACGGGGTGGTGTGACCACTCTGGCGCGCCACCTGGCCGTCGAGAGTGTCGACGATGCCGCTCAGCAGAATCAGCCCGCCACCGAGATGGACCGCACCGATGCCGTAGGCAATCGCCGCCAGGGCGATCACCAGCGCCCCGACCGTG
>CBFGTB010000135.1:0-5287 GCA_965651715.1 uncultured Gemmatimonadales bacterium | reverse complement strand
AGTGTGGCCCGTCGCTAAAGCGACGGCTCGGCGAGAGCGGCGAGTAAACTCGCCCGTACCACGGAGCGCCCGTCGGCTTCAGCCGACGCCTTCGCCGAGCCGCGGGTTGACCCGCGGGCCACCGACGCGCGACGCGCCCCCTGCGCGCACGGGATATCTTCCCTGGATGACAACACCCACTTCGATTCGTGCCCCGCGGGGAGCCCAGCGCACGGCCAAGGGTTGGATTCAGGAAGCGGCCAAGCGGATGCTGATGAACAACCTCGATCCCGATGTGGCCGAAAAGCCGGCGGAACTGATCGTGTACGGCGGCCGGGGCAAGGCGGCCCGCGACTGGGAGTCCTATCATCGGATCATCGCGGCACTCGACCGGCTGGAGAACGATCAGACGCTGCTGATCCAAAGCGGCAAGCCGGTGGGCGTGCTCCAGACGCACAGTCTGGCGCCCCGCGTGCTGATCGCCAATTCCAATCTGGTACCGCGCTGGGCGACCTGGGAGGAGTTCGATCGGCTCGACCGACTCGGCCTGATGATGTACGGCCAGATGACGGCCGGGTCCTGGATCTACATCGGCACCCAGGGCATCCTGCAGGGCACCTACGAGACCTTCGCCAGTGCGGCGGCCAAGCACTGCGACGGCAGCCTGGCCGGCACCATCACGGTGACCGCCGGCCTGGGGGGCATGGGCGGCGCCCAGCCGTTGGCGGTCAAGCTCGCGGGGGGCGTGGCGATCTGCATCGAAGTCGATCCTCACCGGATCGAGCGACGCCTCGAGACTCGCTATCTCGACCGGGTCGCGACCTCACTCGACGACGCCATCCAGCAAGCCGAGGCGGCCAGCGCGGCGCGAGAGGCGGTATCGATCGGGCTCCAGGGTAACGCCGCCACTGTGCTGCCGGAGATGGTCCGCCGCGGCTTCACACCTCGTCTGGTGACCGATCAGACCTCCGCCCACGATCCGATGTGGGGCTACATCCCGCCGCACAGCAGCGATGAGGATATCGACGCTCTGCGGCGCACCGATCCTGATGAATACCTCCGCCGGGTGCGCGCGGCGATGGTGGCGCATGTCGAGGCCATCATCACCATGCAGCAGCGCGGCGCCATTGCCTTCGATTACGGCAACAACCTGCGGGCCCAGGCCGAGCTGGGCGGCCTGGCCGATGCCACCACCGCGTATCCCGGTTTCGTGCCCGCCTTCATTCGCGATTCATTCTGCGAAGGCCGTGGCCCCTTCCGCTGGGTGGCGCTCTCCGGCGATCCCGCCGACATCGCGGTCACCGATCGTGCCCTGCTGGATCTGTTCCCCAATGACCAGCGGCTGCAACGCTGGCTCAGTCATGCCGGCGAACAGATCGCCTATCAGGGACTGCCGGCTAGGATCTGCTGGTTGGGGTACCGCGAACGGGATCGGGCCGGTCTGCTGTTCAACGAGTTGGTCCGCAGCGGCAAGGTGTCGGCCCCGATCGTGATCGGTCGCGATCACCTCGATGCCGGCAGCGTCGCCTCACCCTACCGCGAGACCGAGGCGATGCTGGACGGCAGTGATGCGGTCAGCGACTGGCCGCTGCTCAACTTCGCAGTGGGAACCGCCAGCGGCGCGGCCTGGACCAGCTTCCATCACGGCGGCGGTGTGGGCATGGGCTATTCCCAGCACGCCGGCCTGGTCGCGGTCGCCGACGGCAGCGATGAGGCCGAGCAGCGGCTGGCCATGTGCCTGGTGAACGACCCGGCCATGGGGGTGATCCGCCATGCCGATGCCGGCTACCAACGTGCCCGGGATGTCGCGACTGAACGCGGAGTGGACCTGGCCTGAGATCGCGGCACGCGGGCTAGATTCCCCGTCATGACCACGCTCTTCACCGGCATCAGCCAGCTTGCGACGCCGGAACGGCTCGGGCCCTGTCGCGGCGCCGCGATGGCGGGACTTCGGCTCATCCCCGATGCGGCAATCGCCGTCAGTGCGGGTCGGATCACCTGGGTGGGGCCCGCGGCCGAATGGCGCGGCAGCGCCAACCATGAGATTGATTGCGGCAATCGCGCCGTCATCCCCGCCCTGACCGATCCCCACACCCATCTGATCTGGGCCGGGGACCGCTACCGTGACTTCGAGGCCCGCGCCAGCGGTGTCGCCTACGAAGCGATTCTGGCGGCCGGCGGCGGAATCCGCAGCACCGTCGCGGCCACCGCAGCGGCGCCAGTCGAACAATTGGTGGTCGAGGCAATGCCCCGGCTCGATGCGCTGGCGACAAGCGGCGCCGCCACAGTCGAGGTGAAGAGCGGCTACGGCATCGCGCTCGACGCCGAGCTGCGCAGTCTCGAAGCCGTCGCCGCCCTGGCCGCGACAACGCCTGTGCGGCTGGTCCCCACTCTGCTGATCCACCTGCCGCCGGCTGCCCGAGACGAACGCCCCACCTATCTGCGGGCGGTGACCGACGACCTGATCCTGCGAGTGGCCGAACGACGGCTGGCCACGGCAGTCGATGTGTTCATCGAACGCGAGGCATGGCAGGCCGACGAGGCGGCGGCAATTTTCGAAGCGGCACGCGCCGCCGGTCTGGCCGTCAAGGCGCATGTCGACCAGTTCCACCCGATCGGTGGTGTCGCCGTCGCACTCGACGCCAATGCCCTGTCGGTCGACCATCTCGAGGCCAGCGGTGATGCCGAAGTGCGGGCGATCGCGGCCAGCACCACTGTCGCCACCCTGCTGCCCGGGGTGACGCTGCATCTCGGCATCGGCGCCGCACCGGGTCGGGCCCTGATCGACGCCGGTGCGGTGGTCGCCGTGGCGACCGATCTCAACCCCGGGTCGTCGCCGCTGATGAGTACCCAGCAGGCGATGGCGCTTGCCGTCCGCCTCAACGGCCTGACGCCGAGCGAGGCCCTTGTCGCTGCCACAGTGAACGCGGCGGCCGCGCTGGGACTGTCAGATACCGGCGCCCTGGTCGCCGGCGGCCGGGCCGATTTCGCCGTCCTTCATGACACCGATTGGCGCAGTGCCGTCTGGCAGCTCGGCGCCTCGCCGATTGAGCGCCTCTTCATCGCCGGAACGGAGCGAACAGCATGAGCGAGACAGTGCAGGTGGGGCCCCCACTGACCCTGGCTGACGTCGTCGCCGTCGCCCGCCAGGAACGTCGCGCCGAGCTGGCCGAGTCGGCCCGAGCCGGCATCGCCGCCTCGCGCGCCTACGTCGACAAACTGGTGGCCGAAGGGCGCACCGTCTACGGCATCTCGACCGGATTCGGCAAGCTCGCCAGCGAACGCATCGCCCCGGCCGACGTCAGAACACTCCAGCGGAATCTGATCGTCTCCCATGCCATGGGCGTGGGCGAACCGTTTCCCACCGATGTGGTGCGCGCCATGCTGCTGTTGCGGGCCCAGTCCCTGGCCCAGGGTCACAGCGGCATCCGGCTGGAGTTGATCGAGCTGCTGCTGGCCATGCTGGACCGCGGGGTCCACCCGATCATTCCGTCACAGGGTTCGGTGGGAGCCAGCGGCGATCTGGCCCCGCTGGCCCACATGGCGCTCACGCTGATCGGCGAGGGATCGGCGGAGTATCGCGGTGCTTCGCTGCCGTCGGCCGACGCACTGCAACAGGCCGGGCTGCGGCCGGTCACCCTGCACGCCAAGGAAGGCCTGGCGCTGATCAATGGCACCCAGGCGATGACCGCCGTCGGCGTGTTGGCCCTGGCCGACGCGAAGCGGCTCACCACGGCGGCCGACATCGCGGCTGCGATGTCGCTCGAAGGGTTGCAGGGAACACGAGTGCCGTTCGGACTCCGGGTGAGCGATGTGCGCCCCCATCCCGGCGCGGTGCTCACCTCGCGCAACGTACTCGCCCTCTCGGCCGACTCGCCGATTCATGCCGCCCATGCCAACTGCGGCAAGGTGCAGGACGCCTACTCGCTCCGCTGCATCCCCCAGGTCCACGGTGCCTCGCGCGATGCGCTGGCGCACGTGAGCGAGGTGCTCACTCGCGAGATCAATGCGGTCACCGACAATCCGCTGATCTTCCACGAGACGGATCAGGTCATCTCGGCTGGCAACTTTCACGGCCAGCCGGTGGCCGTCGCCATGGACTATGCCAAGATCGGCATTGCCGAACTCGCCAATATCTCCGAACGGCGTGTGGCCCACATGCTCGACGCCGCAGTCAGCGGGCTGCCGGCCTTTCTCGCGCCGCCGGGCGGCCTGCATTCCGGTCTGATGATCGCCCAGTACACCGCGGCCGCTCTGGTGAGTGAGAACAAGGTGCTCGCCCATCCGGCCTCGGTCGACTCGATCCCGACCTCAGCCAATCAGGAAGATCACGTCTCGATGGGCACCATCGCCGCACGCCAGTGCGCCCAGATGCTCGACAACGCCTCATGGGTCATCGCCGTCGAAGTGCTGACTGCGGCTCAGGCGCTGGAGTGTCACGCCCCGCTGACACCGGGACCGGGTGTCGGTGCGGCATTGGCCGAAGTGCGCAGCCAGGTTCCCCCGCTCACCGCCGACCGCATCATGACCGGCGATCTGGCGGCGGTGCGTTCACTGATCATGACCGGTCGGCTTCAGGACGCCGTCGAGGCCGCAGTGGGGCCCCTCGCCTGATCCGACCGGATCGCGATCAGGCGTGCCCCTGCCCAGCCGCATCGGGCGTCGGTTCATCGGCGTCATCGACCACGTCATGGTCACTGATGCCGCTCACCAACAGCCGCTGTGCCGCCGAATTGGCCTCCCGGGTACCCACCAGCACCAACTGATCTCCCACCTGGAGCCTTTCGACCTTGCTCGGCGCCGGAATGCCGTGGTCGCCCCGGGTGATGGCCAGCACCGTCGATCCGGTCCGGCCACGGACACCGAGATCGGCGAGTGTCTTCCCCACGGCAAAGTGTCCCTCCTCCACCAGGAATCGCTGCGGAGTTCCCATCCCCGGCAGCAGGTGGGTGGCGGTGGCCAGGCGGTCGACGCCGTCCCCCATTCCCGCCACTGCATACTCCCGGGTGGCCTGCTCCGGCGGCAGGGAATCGCGGAGCGCCGAGAGCAGCACTTCGGATCCAGCCGACACATGACCGTGGAGATTTGTCATCGTCCGCCACGCCATGGCCCCGAGAATAAACAGCGCGGTGACCAGGGCGACACCACCGCGGAACGGCGGCAGGAACGGCTGAGTGATGGCCAGCAGCGGCAGGCCGACAAGGAACACCAGGATCACCTCGACCATCACGATGAACGCCCGCCGCGGCGCGGCGGCACGGTCAAAACGCCCGCCGTGCGGCAACGCGGCGTGAGCCAGCAACTCGGC
>CBFGTB010000134.1:0-5329 GCA_965651715.1 uncultured Gemmatimonadales bacterium | reverse complement strand
AGCATCGATTCGTCGAACGTCATCCGCGGGAAAGGACTGTTCTGCACAGTGAACCCTGCCACGGCAATCAGCTCGTGGAACAGTTCCTCAGTCAGGCTGAGCACATCTTCCATGTCGACGAACGACATCTCAAGGTCGAGCTGGGTGAACTCCGGCTGACGGTCGGCACGCAGGTCTTCGTCGCGGAAACAGCGGGCGATCTGGTAGTAACGGTCCATGCCACTCACCATCAGCAACTGCTTGAGCTGCTGGTGCTCATGCCAGAGATGATGACTGTCCAATCCCATCACCGCATCCCACAGCTCGGGGTCGTCGCGACGGTCGCCCCAGTCGCGTCCCAGATGGCGATCGAGCAGCCGCATGATCGGGTTGCTCATCCACGTCGCCAGATGCACGCCGTTGGTGACGGCGCCGATCGGGACGTCCTCGAGCGGGCGGTCGGGCCACAGATCGGACCAGATGGTGCGGGATACCGTCCCATGGCGCGCCGCGACGCCATTGACGTGGCCTGAGGTTCTGAGCGCCAGGACCGTCATGTGAAAACGATCGATGCCGCGGGCGGTCTGGACGCCCAGACCCAGCACCCGGTCGTGGGGCTCGGCAAAGTCGTCGAGCCAGGCGGAACCGGCGCAGTCGGCCACATCGCTCAGCGCGAAATGATCGTGTCCGGCCGGCACCGGGGTGTGAGTGGTAAACACAGTACTGCGGCGGACCTCGCTCAGTGCGGTCGGCAGCGGGGTGCCGGCAACGGTCTGCTCACGAATGCGTTCCAGCATCATGAAGGCGGCATGACCTTCGTTGGCGTGCCAGGCGCCGGGGGTGATCCCCAGCGCGCGGAGAACCCGGGTGCCGCCGACACCGAGAACCCATTCCTGACGGAGCCGCATCGGCAGCCCGCCGGAGTAGAGTTTGCTGGTGACGTTGCGATCGTCGTGATGATTCGCGTCGAGATCGGTGTCGAGCAGATAGATCGGCGCCCGTCCCACCATCATGGTCCAGGCGGCGACGTGAATCGGCCGTCCGGCGGTTTCCAGCACCACCACCCACGGCTCGCCATTGGGCCCGGGCACCCGCACCAGTGGCGTCAGCTCGGGGTCGACCACATCGTCGCTGTCCTCCTGCCAACCGTCGGGGCGAATCCGCTGATCGAAGTACCCCTTGGTGTAAAACAGTCCCACCCCGACGAAGGGGACCGCCAGATCGGACGCGGTCTTGCAGTGATCTCCGGCCAACACGCCGAGGCCGCCGGAATAGATCGGTACCGAAGCATGCAGGCCGAACTCGGCGCAGAAGTACGCCACCGGATGATCGGTGCTGAGTTCGGGCCAGGTGGTGCGGAACCAGCCTTCGGGATGGGCATTCTCGGCGGCGAACCACTTGATCACTTCGTCGTAATGCGCCAGGAAGTCGTGGTCGGTGGTGAGCGCGTCGAGTCGCTCGGCGCTGACACTCCGCAGAAGGGTGATCGGATTGTGTTCGACGCGGCGCCAGATCACAGGGTCGATCCGGCGAAACAGGGCGCGGGCCTGGCGGTGCCAGCTCCAGGCCAGATTGAGAGCGAGCGCCGCGAGTCCGTCGATCCGTTCGGGCAGGACCGGGAGGCGGGCGCGCTGGCTGTCGGGGATTGGCATGCGCGAAAACTAGCAGCCCCGGGTCCCGCCCCCGGGGCTGCCGCTGAGCTGTTACTCCGGTCGGACGCCGAAGCTGATTTTGCCGGTGACCGGGTGACCGTCGGCGCTGGCGGTGCGCCAGGTGATGGTGTAATCGCCGGACGGCATGTTCCCCTCGACGGTCGCCGTGAGCTGCAGCGAGTCCTTGGGGTTGGCGGTGACCGGACCCAGCTTGACGGCGCCATCGGGGCCACTCATGGTGATCCGGGACAGCCGCTTCGTCGGGGTGGCCGAGAACCACAGCGCGACTTCGGCTGGCGGGGAGGCCATCAACGTGTCCTTGGCCGGCTGGGACCGGGTCAGATGCAGGTGGCGCAGCGGGGTGGATTCGGCCTGGTCGGGAACGACGAGGGTGATGGCAAGAATCACCGCCGCCGTGGCGGCGAGCTGTGACAGGGTCTTCAACATCGGGTCCTCCTTGCTACGAGTGACGTCGGCGCGTGCTCCCGGAAACTATATTGGTCGCCATGCGTCGGCTGATCCCACTGCTGCTGCTCCTGGCGGGTTGTGCCTCGCCCGATCCGGTGATTCAGCGCATTCGAACCGCTCATCAAGGTGACGGGCCACTGGTGGTGACCGCAGTCTTTGGGCTTGTCCCCTTTCAGGACGCGCCACTCCCGGTCTATCTCCACATCGAAAATACGGCAGACCAGCCCGATACGTTGCGGAGCGCAACCGGCGCCGGCGGGTTGCCGAATCCGATGATTCACGGGGCGGCCATGGCGGAGGCACACGATCTGGTGGTGCCGGCTCACGGTGAACTCCGGCTTGAGCCCGGCGGTGCGCATCTGATGTTTGAACCGCCGCTGCCGCCGCTGCAGCGCGGCGATTCGATCGGCCTGACCCTGCACTTTGCCCGCGCCGGCGCGCTGGCGGTGCAGGCGTGGATCGTGGAGTATGCCGAAGCCGATCTGGTCCGTTAGCTGATCGGCCGACCGATCAATCGGTGACCGGAGTGGTTGGCTCCGGGCCGCGCTCGATTCGCCAGACCTCGATCTGCGGTTCGTCGGCGGGGCCGGTGCCGATCCGGTACACGCGATCGGTGGTCCAGAACGAATAGTCCAACGTGCCGAACGGCGCGGGAAGCCGTCCCCGCAGCTTCCCGTCGGGGGCAAAGACATCAAAAATGCCGCTGTCCGAGCCGGCCGCGGGTCGGAGCACCCAGATGTTGCCGGCACCGTCGACCCGCAGGTCGGTCCAACTGGGGAAGGCGGTCGGGATGTCTTCAAGGTGGGCGATGGGTGTCAGCCACTCAGCGCTGGCGACCATGTCGCTCAGTGCGGCTTGACGCAGCGAGTCGGCGATGGGGACCACCGGTGCCTGCGCGTCGATCATCAGGGCGGTGTCGGCTCCGGTCCGCGACACGATGATGCGATAGCGGTCCTGGTCGCCCCAGAGCAGGCGACCCTCCGGATCGAGGGCGTACATCCGCATGGCGCTGAACGGGATGACGGCGCCGAGGTCGTGGGTGGCATCGACAAGGGTCCAGAGCTGAGGTCGCTGTTCCGGCGGATAGAACAGCGAGTCGGTCAGACGGCCGTCAAGCGACCAGCGCCTGAAGCCCGAGCCGGCGTAGTTATCAGCGGTCGAGCTGGGCCGCTGAGCGAGATAAGCGAACACACTGACGTGCCCGTCGCGGCTGGCCGGGCCCACCAGCGGCCCCTGGCCGGCCCGAAAGCTGCCCCGTGCGCTGCCATCGATGCCGAGCAGCACGATACGGGAATTGCCGCGGTCATTGATGATCACGGTGTCGCCGGCAATGGCCAGGTCGCCGTAGTCAGCGAACTCGCCCGGTCCGGCTCCCTGGCGACCGAGGGTGCCCAGCAGATTGCCGTCGGCATCGTAGTGGAGGATCCGGGCGGGATTGCGGTCGAGCACCAGAATGTCGCCGTTGGGGGCCGCTACCACATTGCGGGGCGAGGCCAGCAGGCCGGCGCCATCCGGGGCCGAAGTAATGACGCGTTCCTCGACCAGGTGCCAGCCGTCGAAGCCGGGCCACTCGATCGGGTCGTGGTTCACCACGTGGATGCCGCCGCCGGGCAGGGTCTCAACTGTCGCCATCGCGGTCGGGGCGTCGGTGCGGCAGCCGGCCAGCGCCAGCGCCAGCGCCAGCAGCAGCGGCGATTGCTTCGCGGACATCACAGTCACTGCTCTCCTCGGGTGGGTGGCAGGCGCAGCTCGCCGTCGTTCGTCGCGGCGTTGAGTCGTCTCCCTTGTGCGGGACGACATTCACAGGAGGTAGGGCCATGACCAGGAAATCTCAGCGGCCGCCGCGGCGCGACGGCGGCGAGCGTCCGATCCCGGACCCGCTGGCCAATCCGCCGCATCATCTGACCCGGCACGAGCGGGCCGCGCTGGCCGGAGAGAACGACGAGCCCGACGCCATGACCGGTCGGGCCGATGCCACTGACGAGGCGCTGACCACGCTGTTCGATAATCGATCCGCTGACCATCTTGACGATGGCTTCGCCGGCAGTGGTGACGACGAGCGCCCCGACGATGACCACCTCAGCCAAAACGACGGCGATCGACCGATCGAGGAACCATAGGTCGATCGCCGTCCATCCTGCCGGGAATCAGCGAGAGTAGAACTCGACCACCAGCGAGAGTTCGCAGATCACCGGAACCTGCTCCCGCAGCGGATCGCTCGGCATCCGGATGCTGTGGCTGGCGTTGTCGACCTCGATGTAGGCCGCGGGGGAATGCCGTTCGCGGGAATCCACGATCAGCGGCATCTCGCGCGACTTGGGCCGCAACGTGATCACGTCGGTGGGCTGAATCCGATGTGACGGAACAGTCGAGCGGCGGCCGTTGACGTCGAAATGGCCGTGGGCCACGAGCTGGCGTGCGGCGAAGATGGTCGGCGCAAAGCCGGCCCGCAGCACGATGGCGTCGAGGCGACGCTCGAGCAGTTGCAGCAGCCGCTCGCCGGTATTGCCCCGCAGCCGGGTGGCCCGGCGATAGGCGGCGCGGAGCTGGCTCTCGCTGATGCCGTACTGGGCCCGGAGCCGCTGCTTCTCCAGCAACTGCTTGTGGTATTCGCTGGTCTTGCCGGGGCGACGGGACGACCCGTGCTGACCGGGTGGCGTGGGGCGCCGCTCCAGAATCCGGGCGGTCTTCGGAGACAGGGCAATGCCGAGGCGACGGGCGAGACGCCCCTTGGGTCCGCGCAATTTCACGACAGGTACTCGGTGGTCAAAGGTGAGAGCCCGGGCCGCACCCCGGCCCGCCGCTCGCCGCTGCTGGCGATCCACCCCCCAAACGGGGCTCGCCTGATCGTCAGCGGCGCTGACAACATACACCGGCGGGCCCCTGACGACGAGGTGTCAGCCCTCCGGGGCCGGTCGGGTCCTCCCGGCCGGCCGGGCTGACCGCCGCCGGGCGGGGGCCGCCGTCGGCTCAGTGGCCCGGCAATTTCCGATACTTGATCCGGTGGGGCTGGTCCACAGCGACCCCGCGGCGGCGCTTGTAGTCGGCGGCATAGTCCTGGTAATTGCCTTCGAACCACACCACTTCGGAGTTGCCTTCGAAGGCCAGGATGTGCGTCGCGATCCGGTCCAGGAACCAGCGGTCGTGGCTGATGATGACGGCGCAGCCGGCAAATTCCAGCAGCGCCTCCTCTAGCGCGCGCAGCGTGTCGACGTCCAGATCGTTCGTCG
>CBFGTB010000133.1:0-5346 GCA_965651715.1 uncultured Gemmatimonadales bacterium | reverse complement strand
GAAGCCGCGCGCCGCGCGTTCGGTCGTGTGCGCCTGGGGCTGCGCCGCGCTCGATGTCGGTTCCAATTCGATAAGACTGATTGTTGCCGACTGGGACCCGGAGCGGGGATTTACTCCGGTGGATGAACTCAAGGAACAGCCGCGCCTGGCGCAGGGGGTCGGCCAGACCGGCCGACTGGACCCGGTGCGACTCGATGCGGCCTATGCCGCCCTGGCCCGGATGCGCGAGATGGTGACCCGACGCGGCGTGAGCCGGTTCGCGGCCGTGGCGACGGCCGCCGTGCGGGAGGCATCGAACGGGGCCGAGTTTGCCGAGCGGGTCCGCACCGAACTGGGGATCCCGCTCGAAGTGATCGGGCCCGAACGCGAAGCTCAACTGTCGTGGCGCTCGGTGGCCCACCATGTCCCGATGGATCACGGCCGCACCCTGGTGGCCGACATCGGGGGCGGATCGCTGGAACTGATCGCCGCGGTCGACGGCCTTGTCGAGCATACCGTGTCGCTCCCGCTCGGTGCGGTCCGGCTGAGTGAACAGCAACATCGCGACACCATCGCACTGAAGGCCCTGCGCAAGCAGGTGCGCCACAGCTTTCGCAAGGCGCTGCCCTGGCGCGATTGGCAGCGGGCCACGCTGATCGGTCTGGGCGGCACCTTCACCAGCCTGGCCCGGATCATCTCGCGTCAACGGGGCGATGATGCCAGCGCGATTCATCGTCTCCGGGTCACAACGGCCGAAGTGGAACGCCTGCTCGAATGGCTGGCGCGCCGTCCGGTGGCCGAACGGGCCACAGTCCCGGGCCTGAATCCGGCCCGGGCGGATATCATCGTCGCGGGGCTCGCGGTCGTAGCCGAGCTGCTCGACCGGATTGATGCGCAGGAACTCACAGTCAGCACCTTCGGCCTGCGCGACGGCCTGCTGCTGGAACTCGCCGGTTCCCCGCCGCCGGCGGCCAGCTCCGACAATCGGCTCCGCCCGATCCGCGAGATGCTGGAACGTTGCCACGGCGATCGGCGCCACGCCGAACAGGTCCGCCACCTCGCGCTGGCACTGTGGCAGGGGGTGGCGGAACCGCTCGGTGCCGCGCCGGAGGAGCAGCACATGCTCGAGGCCGCTGCCCTGCTCCACGATGTGGGTCATCTGATGGCCTATCGCCGCCACCAGCACCACTCGTACCAATTGATCATGCATGCCGATCGGCTCGGCCTGTCACCCCGCGAGCGCCGCCTTGTGGCCCTGGCGGCGCGATATCATCGCAAGGCAACGCCGCGGCCGCGCCATGCCGCCTTCGCCGATCTGACATCGGCCGATCAACGGGTGGTACAACGGCTGGCTGCTGTGCTTCGGGTCGCCGACGGTCTCGATCGCGGCCACACCGCCGCCGTCGATCAGCTTCACATCGCGCTCGACCCGGATCACTGTACCATCGCCATCGCCCCACGGCTTCACGGCGCCGATCTCGGTTTGGAGATCTGGGGGGGCAGCCGCAAGACGGCACTCCTCGCCAAGCTGCTGGGGCGCGACGTGACGATCATCGCACCCGATCACGCGCCGTAGGGAATCCAGATGTTCTTCACCTGGGTGGCGTGGTGCAGCAGCTCATCGCCGGCGCCCTCGCGCTCACCGGTCCACTCCCGTTCCCGCCAATCGCCCCAGACGCGCTTCATGTTGCCGACCGAGAGCCGTTCAGCTTCGGCCACCGCCGCGCGGCTGTCGTGAACCCACAGCGCATCGACGTCGTCATGTCCCGCCAGACTCGGCAACAGTTCGGCGACATCGCCTGTCACGATGTTCACCACGCCGGCCGGAACATCGGAGGTCTCAAGCACCTGATAGAGATCGGTGGCGATCAACGGATGGCGGCGTGACGGAACCACCACCACCGCATTGCCCACCGCCACCGCCGGGAGAACGAGTGAGAGCAGGGCCAGCAGCGGGGCCTCGTCGGGGGCGACGATCCCGAGGACACCGATCGGTTCCGGCATGGCGAGCGTCACCCCACGCAACGGCACCTGATGGACCGCCCCCTCGTACTTGTCGGCCCACGCGGCCCAGGTGAAGCAGCGTTCGATTGCGCAGGCGACCTCGACGGCACCACCCTCACCATGCACCGCGTCGAGCCGAGCGGCAAACTCGGTCGATCGCGCCGCCAGGTTCTCCGCCAGATAGTACAGCACCTGGGCCCGCTGGTAGCCGCTGGTCCGGGCCCAGTGCGCCGCACCGCGGTGGGCCGCCTCGACGGCGTTGCGGATGTCTTTGCGATTGCCCCGACCCACTTCGCCGATCCAGTCCCCAGCCGCATCACCGACCGACAGTACGTAGCCGGAATCGGAACGCACCTGCCGTCCGCCGATGTACAGCTTGGCGGTTCGATCCACCGAGGGCATCAGAGCATGATCGTTCCGGCGCGGCGCTGTCGCCCGGGCGGGCTGCTGCCCGACCCGTTCGGGGCCCGCGGCCCGCGCCGGGATCAGGTACTCGTACATCCCCTCCCGACCGCCTTCGCGCCCGAAGCCGCTCTCGCGGTAGCCGCCGAACCCGCTCGCCGCGTCGAACATATTTGTGCAGTTGATCCAGACCGTTCCCGCCTTGATCTGTGGTGCGATGTCGAGCGCCAGATTGATATTCTCGCTCCAGACGCTGGCGGCCAGGCCGTAGCGAGTGTTGTTCGCCAGCTCGACGGCCTCGGCCGGCGTGCGAAACGTCATCAGCACCACCACCGGCCCGAAGATCTCTACCTGCGCGATGGTCGCAGCCGGAGCGACATCGGTGAAGAGCGTCGGCGGATAGTAGAGTCCGGTGGCCGGCAGTGGTGTGCTCGGTTGCCAGCAGGTCGCCCCCTCGCGCTGGCCCTGCTCCACCAGCGCCGCAATCCGATCGCGCTGCACCGGCGCAATGATGGCGCCGATGTCGATCGCCTTGTCGAGCGGTGAGCCGATCCGGAGCGTCTCCATCCGGGCCCGCAGCTTGGCGATCAACAGCTCGGCAACTTCCTCGGCAACCAGGATTCGGGATCCGGCGCAACAGACCTGGCCCTGATTGAACCAGATCGCATCGACCACACCTTCCACCACCGAATCGAGATCGGCGTCGGCGAACACGACAAACGGCGACTTGCCGCCGAGTTCCAGGGTCAGCTTCTTCCCCGACCCCGCCGTTGCCGTCCGAATCGCCCGCCCCACCTCGGTCGAACCGGTGAAGGCCAGCTTCGCCACATCGGGATGTTCCACCAGGTGGCGCCCGACCTCGCCGTCACCTGTCACGATGTTGATCACGCCGGGCGGAAATCCGATATCCGTAAGCAGGTCGGCAAAACACAGCGCGCTCAACGGCGTGAACTCCGCCGGCTTGACGACCACGGTGTTTCCGGCGGCCAGCGCCGGCGCGATCTTCCACGACAACATCAGCAGCGGGAAGTTCCAGGGAATGATCTGGCCCACCACGCCGATCGGTTCCCGGCCGGGAAACTCCCGGTCGCGCAACTGGGCCCAGCCGGCATGGTGACTGAAGTGACGCGCCACCAGCGGAATGTCGATGTCGCGGGATTCGCGAATCGGCTTGCCGTTGTCGAGCGATTCCACCACTGCCAACAGCCGGGCGCGGCGCTGCACCCCGCGGGCCAGTGCGTACAACCAGCGGGCCCGTCCGTGACACCCCAGCGCCGCCCACGGGGCGAGCGCCGCCTGCGCGGCCGCGACCGCCGCCGCGACATCGCTCGGCGATGCCTGGGTGACGTCGGCCAGATGATCACCGGTCGCCGGATCCTGCACCGCAAAGCGCGCCCCCGGCTGCTGCCAGGTCCCGTTGATGAAGCAGCCGAATGTGGCGTGGTGCGCGGTCAGCCACTCGCGCGCCAGCGTCGCCGATTCGGGCGCCGGCCCCCAGGCCAGAGTGTCGAAGGCGGTGCGAACGTCGTGAGTCATCGGGCGACCTGGCTGAAGACGAGGGCGAGTGTCATCCCAGCGGATGGCGGTGGGCGGCGCTGTAGCGCCCGGTCACATGATGTTCAAGCTGGCGCTCGATGTCGGTCAGCAACGAGCTGGCGCCGAAACGGAACAAATCGGGCTCGGCCCAACGCGCGCCGAGTTCGTCACGCACCAGCGCCAGCCAGTCGAGCGACTGCCGCGCCGTCCGAATCCCGCCAGCCGGCTTCAACCCCACCACCTGACCGGTGGTCTCGTGCCAGGTCCGAATCATCCGCGCCATCACCAATCCCACCGGCAAGGTGGCGTTGACGGATTCCTTCCCGGTGCTGGTCTTGATGAAATCGGCTCCGGCCATCATCGCCACCAGCGCCGCGCGCGCCACATCACTCAACGTGCCCAGATCCCCGGTTCCGAGAATCACCTTGAGATGGGCGTCTCCGACCGCCTCGCGGCAGGCGCGCACTTCCTGCCAGAGGGCTTCCCAGTTACCGCTGAGCACGTGGCCGCGGGTGATCACGATATCGATTTCCTGCGCCCCGGCGGCGACCGAGGCGCGGATCTCGGCCAGGCGGGTGCTGAGTGGTGCCAGACCCGACGGGAAGCCGGCCGACACGGCGGCCACCGGGATGCCGCTGCCGTCCAGTGCCTCCAGCGCAGTTGCGATGAAGGGATGGTGAACACACAGAGCCGCGACATGGATCGGCAGTTCGGCCACGCCCAGGGCGGCGAGCAGATCGGCGCACACCGGCTGGCGCGCCTTGGCCGCCAGGCGCCGCACCCGCGCCGCAGTATCGTCGCCCGCGAGGGTGGTGAGGTCCATCAGCGTCACCGCCCGCAGCAGCCAGCCGGCCTGCCAGGCCTGTTTGACACTGCGCCGTGCCGGCAGGCTGGCGGCCCGTCGCTCGACAGCCGAGCGATTGATCCGCAACGAGCGCACCCAGCCGAGATCGAGCGGCATCCCCTCCGGCCGCGGGAACCCGGCAGCCGGGACTGCGGCACCGCGGGTCGGCTCGGTGTGGTCGCCTGACCCGCGAGCGAGCCGCTGATCGGGAACCGCAGTGCTCATGGGGCCAGTCCGCCGGCCGGCGTGCCGCCCCAGGCCCGGGCGGCCAGCAACGCATTCCGCCGGGCCAGCAACTCCGGGTCGCGGAATGCCACGATCAGCAGCGCTCCCGCGACAAAGCCGCCGATGTGAGCGGCAAATGCCACTCCGCCGACCTCCTGCATCGTGGAACTGAACAGTTGCAGCAGCAGCCAGTAGCCGAGCATCACCCAGGCCGGAATCGCGACCCTGAAGAACAGCACCACCAGCACCACCAGGGTATGGATCCGCACGCGGGGATAGAGCACGGCATAGGCGCCCATCACCCCGCTGATGGCCCCGCTGGCGCCGACCATCGGCACCGCGGAGCCGGGCTCCAC
>CBFGTB010000132.1:0-5400 GCA_965651715.1 uncultured Gemmatimonadales bacterium | reverse complement strand
CAGGCGAGCGGCGAATGCCGGCGCAGGATCGCCCAATGCCTCGACATAACGGCGCTCCTCCCCGGTCAGGGTGCGGGCGAGAATCCGCTCGCCCAGCCGAGCCAGCATGTCACGGGCGCGGGCAACCTCGACCACATCGAGTCCCACGCCGACTACGGCCACGGTAACCCCCAAAAGGCATCGATGGCCGGATGGAACCAGGCCGGCGCCGGCCACCAGCCTCCCAGCCAGGCGGCCACGACCAGTCCGCCGCCCAGCAGCAGGGCGGCTGTGATCGCCAGCGGCCGCCACGGCCGACGCCACTGCGCCACCGTCTCCGCCCGTCGTTGCCACCGCCGCCGCTCGACCCGGCTCAGCTCGAGGGCACCGTCCCACGCGAGGTTGAGCGCCGCCGCCCGACGTCGCTGCACCGCCTGAGCGTCCCCGCCGAGGTCCGCGAGTGCCTCCAACTGCATCGCCTCGGCCGCAAAGCGTTCGATCAGCACCTCGCGTTCCTGGTCCGACGGCAGTTCGGCCTGCAATCGCCGTCCGGGCAGCCGCGCATGAAGCGCCGCCCGCTCGATCCCATCGCGGGCCTCAGCCATGATGGCATCGGCAAAGGCGATAGCAGTAATCCGCCAGGCGGCGACCCAGTCGGCGCCATCCACCGGCGGCGTGGTGATCATCCGATCGACAAGGGCCAACCGCAGCGCATCCTCCGGCGCGGCAGTGCCGGGACGTGCCAACCGCCCGAGGACCGGGCCCAGGGGCATTGCGACGGGCGCTGAGGCGTTCATCAGTTCAAGGTACTCGGGTGCGGCATCTCTCAGCCCCGAGGCCAATGGCTCGGCTGCTGCTCGGCCGATGCCAGCACCAGTCGCGCGGTCTGACCGGTGCGCCGCTCATAGGCCGCCACAAATGCCGGCAGCGGGTCGCTGGTGAACTCGCCCCGCCCGATACCGGTGGCGTCAATTGCCCGCTCGATCGCTGCGGCCGCTCCCTCGACTTCGACAAGGGTATCCATGACCGGATACCACTCAATCCGAACCGTGGCATCACCGAGCTGCCACAGTTCAATCCGACGATCGATCCGCTCGCCGACCCTGAAGCCCAGCGCATCGATCAGAGCAGCGGCGGTCTCGCCCGACGCCAGTCGGGCTTCGTGTTCCTCGCGCGCCTTGAATCCGTCGACGACATGAGTGGGGCCCTTCCAGCCCATCACCTCAAACGCCGCGCCATGATCGGGTATCCACCGGCGCAGGCGGAGCACCTGGTCCTGACCGGCCAACCGGCCGCTGGGATCGTCATAGCGCAGATCAGTCAGCCGACCCGCGAAGCGGCGGCTGGCGCCGTGAGTGGCCAGCCGCTCGACCAGCGCGCGACTGTCATCAACTCGGGCCTTCAGTTCGAGTTCAAGCACCCGATCGCTCGACAGACGTCGGCCGTGGCCTCAAGTGTGGCAAACGTCGCGTGCGCCCCGGCCCGCCGCAGCTCATCCTGCTGATAGGAGCCGGTGGCCACGGCAATGGCCCGGGCGCCCAGCGCCTGACCGCAGGTGACGTCGGCCGGAGTATCGCCGATGATCACCACCCGCTCGCCGTCGGGGACATGCCCCAGCAACGTTTCGGCGCGCGCTGCGGCAATCGCCGGCAGGTCGCTCCGTTCGGCGCTGTCGCTGCCGTACGCTCCCACCCGGAACCGATTGAACGTCAGGCCGGTCGCTCCGATCTTGAGTCGGGCACCCGGTTCGATGTTTCCCGTCAGCAGTCCCACTGTCACGCCCGGCGTTGCATCGAGCGCATCGACCAACTCGGCAATTCCCGGCAGCAGTCGCACCTGGTCGCGGCACTGTTGCAGTTCCCGGTCGAGGTGGCCGAGGTAGCGGCTGAGCACTTCGCCGGTCCGCTCGGGCGTGGCGCGTTCCGGATGCCCTGCCGCGTGATACAGCTCGCGGACAATCTGCGGATCGGTCTTGCCGTCAAACCGAACCTGATCGAAGAACCCGGTATCCGGATATTCGTGGGCAAAGGCAGCGCGAATCGCTCGCCGACCGGCCGACGCGCTGGTGAGCAGAGTTCCGTCGATGTCGAACAACACCAGGAGGGAACCGTTCATGTCAGGCGCCGCACCGCGACCAGGCGAGACCGCAGCGGTGCGGCCCGGGTGCCCTCGTCCCACCGCTCGCGAGTAACCCGCCCGGTCGCCACAGTGGCATGAACAATTTCCTGATCCGCTGCCGCAATCGCGACATGACTCACCCGATCACTCTCACCGCTGTGGAAGTACAAGAGGTCGTCGGGAGCGATCTGATCGAGTTCCACTGGAGCACCGATGGTGATCTGATCCCGTGCATCGCGCGGCAGCGGAATCCCGCGGGCCGCAAATGTCTGTTGCACCAGACCACTGCAATCGATACCGGCGCGGGTCAGCCCGCCCCACAGATAAGGCGCGCCGCCGAACTCGCGCCACGCCCATTCGGCCGGGGTAGTGCTGCGGGCCGCAGTCATCAGATCGCCCAGGTCGAGGATCTGGCCCGTCAGCGGACGGGCGAACCGGCCGTCCGGCAATCGAATCCGGTCGGAGCCCTCCCGGATCAGACGGGCCCGGTGGGGTGCAACCAACGTTTCGGCGCCGAGGCTGAGCGTCGCTCCCGCCGACCAGGCCGCGGTCTGCAGCCAGCTATCGTGGCGGTTGCTGTCGACCCGGTGGACATAGCCGCGATGCAGCCAGCCGTGATAGTCATCGAAGGTCGTGACGACCCGAAGCATCTCGCCCCGTTCCTCGACCAATCGGGCGCCTTCGCCCCAGAGCAGTTGGGTCACGTGCTCGGCGCGGAGCGACGGCTCCGCCAGCAGCGGCACCACGGCGACCGCCGCGAGCACCGCCGTCATGACGGGGTCCCCGCCGCCGCGCACTCGCGACAGGACGTCACTCCCCGAATGGTGCAGACCAGGCAGATGAACGTGCCGCACTGATCGCAGGGATAGCCCTCCGACGCCCGCTCCTCCCGGCCACAGGCGCGGCAGAGCATGGCGTCGCCCTCCGCCGGGCGGGTCCGGTCAGCACCGGACATCAGTGCACGATCGCATAGCGCTTGATCTTGGCAATGAGGGTCGCTCGCGAGATCCCCAGTTCCTGGGCCGCGCGGGTCCGATTGCCCCGGTGATGTTTGAGCGTCCGGTCGATGTGCATCCGTTCGACCTCCTCCATCGTGAGCGGGGTGTGACGCCGATCGAACGGTCCCGACCGATCCCGGAACTCGCCCGGCAGGTGTTCAGTCCCGATGGCCGACTGGCCGCGCGCCAGCAGCAGGGCCCGCTCCAGCACGTGACGGGCCTCCAGAAAGTTACCCGGCCACGGGTGGGACACCAGCCGCTCCAGCGCGTCGTCGCTGAGTACTGTGGGGGCGCCCGGTACCGCGGGCGCCACGGCGCGCAATACCCGCTGCAGCGCCGCGGCCAGATAGCGGGTCGGCAACTCACGCAGCGGTGGCACGTGAACCCGGCTGGCCTTGAGCCGAAAGAAGAGCAGCGGGTCGACCAGACCGTCGGCGGTGGCCAGCTCCAACTCGGTCGGCACTGTCACAATCAGCCGCAGATCGACCGGGATCTCGCGACTGCCCCCCGATCGCCTGATGGCCCGGTGATCCAGCGCCTCCGCCAGACGGGCCTGCACCGCCAGGGGCGCGTGGGTGATCTCCCGCAGCAGCAGCGTCCCCTGGTCCGACACCTCGACCAATCCGGGGCGGGACGCCACGGCCGCCTCGGTGGATTCGACTCCGAACAGGGTCAACTCCAGCGCGCGCGGATCGGTGGTGGCCGCGACCGCGTGAATGAAGGCCTCATCGCGTCGACTCGACAACTCGTGAATCCGTTGCGCCGCGACCCCTCGACCGCTGCCGGTCTCCCCCTCGATGGCAATCGCCTGGTGCTCCGACCGCGCCAGTACCAGAAGCTGCTCCTGCAGCCGGCGCATCGAGGGCGCATCGCCGAAGATGTCGCTGGCGCTCTCACCGCTCGCCTGTCCCACCAGTGCTCGGTTGACCCGCTTGAGGCGCGCCTTCTCGGCGGCGCGGTTCGCCGCCGCCGTCAGATGTTCGAGATCAACCGGCTTGACCAGGAAATTTTCGGCGCCGAGCGACATGGCGCGAACGGCAGTGGGAAGATGATCGTCACCGGTCAGCAGAATCACTGCCGCATCGTACTCACCCAGGGCATCCAGCACTTCAAGGCCATCCATGCCGGGCAGATGCAGGTCCACCAGCACCACGTCGGGCAGCGCGCGCGCATAGGTCACCAGACCGGCTTCCCCGGCCAGCTCGCGGTGGACGTCCCAGCCCTGCCGCTCGAAGGCTGTGCCCAGGCTGCGCAGCAAGGCGACGTCGTCATCGATGATCAGGATCGAGTTGGCCACGACCGGAGATCCTCCAGCGAAGGGAATTGCGTCTCGGGAGAATAGGACGACACCTGCACTCACGCCAGCGAGCGGCGGTATCACCGGCGCGGGATCAGCGGTCGCGCATCACCTGAATGGCGCCGGGCAGCACCCGCGCCACGAAGGGCGTTTCGCCGCCGGGATCGCCATCGAGCTGCACCACCTGTTCCGCACCCGAGGCGACGGCGACCCGAATCTCCTGTCCCCGCGTATGGCCGGCGAAGGAGTCCTGTCCGTAGGTACCGCCGCGGCGGGCGAGCAGATCCCGAATGGCGCGGACTCCCTGCCCCACAGTGTTCGCGCCCAACGCGATGACGTCGAGCAGACCGTCGCTCGGCGAAATGCCGTCGCCCAGCCGGATCAGCGGCGGGATCACCTCACCACAGTTGGCCACCAGCAGCATGGCGGCCTCGACCTCCAACTCGACCCCGTCCACCGTGACCTGAAAGGGAATGTTGCGGATCTCGGGCAGAATGCGCAGCGTGGTGGCCACGTAGGCCATCATGCCCCAGCGATGCTTATGGACCGATGCGGTCTCGGTCATAACCCGGGCGTCGGCTCCGGCACCGGCCGCGACGGCAAAGACGTCGCGCACTGCGCCGCGGCGGATTTCCCCCAGATCGAGCGGTGTGGCACGGCCCGCCACCATCACCTCAGCGGCGCGCACCGGATTCGCGGGGAGTCGCAGATTGCCGGCCAGCAGATTGCCGGTCCCGCCGGGAATGACACCCAGCGCCACCTCGGTCCCCACCAGCGCGGCAGCGGCCTGCATCGTGGTGCCGTCTCCCCCCAGAACCGCGACCACATCGACCTGCTCCCGCACCCCGTACTCCGCCAGTCGTCGCGCATCGCCCGGTCCGCCCGCTGCCCACGTCCGGCGCATTACGCCACCGCGACCTCCTCGAACACGGTCACTCGTGGGTGGCCTCCCGCAGCCGCACCCGTGCGCGGCTCCGGGTAGACGCTGGCGCGGTCGACCGGCGGCCG
>CBFGTB010000131.1:0-5444 GCA_965651715.1 uncultured Gemmatimonadales bacterium | reverse complement strand
CCACCACGAACTGATCGCGATGCTGACCGCTCAGGACTTCGTCGGCAGCGGCGATGATGGCATCGGCAAGGCGGGCGTCGAGCCGTCCGGTGGTGCGATGGGTGACGGCCGCCGCGCGCTTGATCCAGATGATCGCGTCGATGAACGCCGGCAGCGGCCGCAACCCGGAAATCGGGTAGTTCTCGACGGCGCGGAGCGTCTGAATGCCATAGAGCGCGGCGGCGGGCACCTGCTTCTCGCCGAGGGGATCACTTTCAGTACGGAAAGACATGACGAACACTCATTCCCTTGATGAAGAGTCGAATCCGACAGCACGAACGCCGGGAAAGTAGCCCCGGCCTCCCCGGCGGCCCAGCGGCGCGGTCAATCGATCGGCGAGGCGCCGAGCGACGATTCCGCCCGCTCCAGCATGGGCGATTCGGCGGCGGAAACCCCGCGATGTGCCAGCCAGCGTTCCGCCTCGAGTGCGGCCATGCACCCGGTGCCGGCCGAGGTGATCGCCTGGCGGAAATAGTCGTCGATTACATCGCCGGCGGCAAACACTCCCGGGACACTGGTGGCAGTGCGCCATGCCCCCGGGGTGAGGATGTAGCCGGCCGGCGAGGTGGCCAGTTGACCGGCCAGAAATCCGGTATTGGGGGTGTGGCCGATGGCGACGAACAATCCGCCCACCTCGATGCTCCGCGTCTGGCCGGTGACGCTGTCGCGCAGGGTCAATCCGGTGATGAAGTCATCGCCCAGAACCGATGTCACTTCACTGTTCCATTCCACCCGGATCTTGGGATTGGACAGCACCCGATCGGCCATGACCTTGGAGGCCCGGAAACTGTCGCGGCGATGAATCAGGACCACTTCGCGCGCGAACTTGGTCAGATAGGTCGCCTCTTCCATGGCCGAGTCGCCCCCGCCCACCACAGCGACCACCTGATTGCGGTAGACCGGTAACGCACCGTCGCACACGGCGCAGGCCGAGACGCCGCCGCCGGTCTGCGCCAGGCGCTCCTCATCGGACAGACCGAGCCAGTTGGCCCGCGCCCCGGTCGCCACGATCACCGTCTGCGCCGTCACCGGCGCGGCGTAGCTCGGCCGCAGCACGAACGGCGCCGTCGCGAAGTCGACAGCGACGATATTCTCGCTCACCACCCGGGTGCCAAAATGCAGGGCCTGTTCGCGCATCGATGCCATCAGCGCCTGACCATCGACCCCGCCCGGGAAGCCGGGGAAGTTTTCGATCTCGGTGGTGAACATCAACTGCCCGCCCGGAATCATTTCGCGCGAGGGTTCGCCCTCGAAGACCAGCGGGCGCAGATTGGCGCGGGCGGCATAAATCGCAGCGGTCCATGCCGCGGGGCCCGATCCGATGATGGCGACAAGTTCCGCGCCGTTGTCAGTGACCTCATCCATCGCGTGATACTCCGCCTTCCCGGTAAGAAAGTTTCCTGCTGGTTAAACGCGTGGCTCGATCGCGAGTTCCCGTGCGGCCCGGTCGGCCGGCGCGATCCGAATCAGCCCCAGCGCGCCGTGACAGGAGGAGACCGACCCCACCGCCCACTCGGCCCGACCGTGCCGGGCAATCTCCTGATCCATCGCGACCCGGGCATCGAGGATCGGCTGAGCGTCGATCATACCGACGCCGTGGCTGACGTGGCGGCAGACAAACACCGCCGCCGAGCGTCCGGTGGCGGCGGCCCAGCGCCGCACAGTGTCGGCCATCTCCCAGCTCCGCGGCGCCGCAATCATCGGGCAGCGCGCCGGCTCAATGCAATGCACCGGACAGAGCCAGTCGGCGTGGGAGACATAGCGGTTGCCATCGTGGGGATGCCGCATATCGAACGGAGTCCCCATCGGTTCATCCACCGCCAATCGCTCGACCCGATGGTCCGGCCAGCGCCGGGCCGCCACGGCCGCCAGCCAGTCGGCAAACAGGTGGGGCATCAGCGGCGACGGCACAATCCGATCGTCGACGCTGCGGCGATCGGAGTCGAGCCACCGCGAGAAGAACTCCTGCCACTCCGCCTGTTCCAGCACCACGTCGGCTGCCTCCGGTATCGCGGTCGCCACAGCGCAGTCCGCCGCCTGATCGACCACCCGCACCGTCTGCCAATCAAGTGCGCCCCGCTCGCGAGCGCGCAGCAGTTGCTGCAGGTAGAAGCTGCCGTAACAGCCGCCGCCGACAATGACGACTTCGGCCAGGTGGAGCGTCATCGCAGCAACCGTCCCCCGTCGACCACCAGGGTCTCGCCGGTCACAAAGCCGCCGTGCTCCACCAGATAGAGCAGTGCCTGCACCGCATCGTCAGCTTCGCCCAGCCGTCCCAACGGGGTACTCTCCGCCAGGAAGGCGCGGTGCTCAGCATCGTAGCTTTCGGGCAGCAGCACGGTTCCCGGCGCGATGGCATTGACTGTCACCTCCGGAGCCAGGGCCACGGCCAGGACCTTGGTCAGCATCACAAGACCGGCCTTGCTGATGGCATGGACCGGATACTGCCGCCACGGCTGGAAGGCCGACAGATCGGCGATGTTCACAATCATGCCGCGGCGCTGGCGCAGCAGCGGCGCCGCCTGCTGCGCAAGGAAAAACGGCGCCCGCAGATTGAGGTCGATCTGGCCACTCCAGTCGGCCACGCTGACCTGGTCCAGCGGAACCCGTTCCATCACGGCGGCGCTGTTGACAAGGAGGTCCAACCCGCCGAAGTGATCGGCGATCCGGGCCGGCAGGGCGATGGCGGCGGCGGCGTCGGTGAGATCGGCCCCGAAGGCATGAGCCTGACCACCCGCTGCGGTGATCTCCGCCACCACCTCCTCGGCGGCTGTCGCAGCGTGGCCATAGTGCACGGCCAGGTGCATGCCCTTGTCGGCAAGGGCCAACGCAAACGCCCGTCCCAGGCGGCGGGCACCGCCCGTGACCAGCGCCACCCGCCCGGCGAGCGGGCGGCTCACGCCGCCGCCGGGCGACGGGCTTCGAGCGCCGTCAACCATTCAAGCGGCACCCGCTGCGACCCCAGATCGGCGTGACCGCCACCGGCCGCATCACCATGCCAGTCCGATCCGCCGGTTCGCGCCAGGCCCAGCGCGCTCGCGGCCTCAGTCAGGATCGCGATCCGTTCGCCGTCGTGGCGGGGATGGCGCACTTCGACGGCGTCGAGGCCGTCGCGCTGGAGCTGAGCCAGATGGTCGCGGGTTCCTTCGCGCCTGAGGTGTGCCGCCGATACCACGCCGCCGTCGCGGTGTACCAGCGACGCGACGTCGGCCAGCGTGGGCAACTGCTTGGCGACATAGGCCGGTCGGCCCGGACCGAGCCAGCGATCGAAGCCGGCCTGCAAGGTGGGCACATGCCCCAATCGGAGCAGTGCCCGCGCCACATGGGGGCGGCCGAGCGTCGCCCCGGCGGCCTCGTGAGTGACATCGGCCATGGTGATCCGGATACCGGCGCCGTGCAGCGCATTCACCATGGCCAGAGCCCGGTCGTATCGCATCGCGCGTGCGGCGTCGAGGAACTCCAACAATCGGGGCGAGTCGGGCCGCAGAAAGTAGCCCAGCAGGTGCAGTTCACCCCATGGCGCGGCCACCGAAAACTCGCAGCCGCCGATCACCCGCACCCCCAGCCGCTCGCCGGCACTGAATGCTGCCGCAAGGCCGGCCACGGTATCGTGATCGGTCAGCGCGATGGCGCTGAGCTGTTTCGCAGCGGCATAGGCCACCACCGCCTCCGGCGGCTGCGTCCCGTCGGAGGCGGTCGAGTGGCAGTGCAGATCGATCATCAGATCATTCCGCGCGACGGTAGGCTCCATCGGGCGACGTCCAGCCGGGCTGCGCGATATCGAGCAGCCGCCGGAGCCGCTGGTCACTCACTTCCTCGTAGGCGCGCTCGGCCGACTTGGCCCCGCGCGGTGCGAAGCGCGCATAGCGGTGGGCACCGTCGAGCGGGTCAACCGGCGCGAATTCCAATGACACCTCTTCGCGGCTGTACTGCGTTCGCCGCCCGCTCAGAGAGACATCCCACACTGTTCCGTCGGTCGCGGTGATACGTCGCGGCATCGGCTCACTCCTTCCGATCGCTGGTGAGGCGCACCTCATCCCATTGGTCGGTGGAGCCGGCCTGATACTGCGCCAGCTCCGCCAGTCGCGCCCACGAGGCCTGGTCCTCGGGGGCAGCGGCATCGCGCTCGTGGCATTCGAGAAACAGCCCGGGCGTGCTGCGGGACTCGAACAGCCAGAGATGTTCTCCCTGGGCGGCCCGCTCGACCGCCCACCGGGCCACGGCCGCCCGATAGGCGGATCGCTCCGCCGGGGCGACCAGGGCCCGGGCCAGACGCAGCGTCCGCGCCACCTCAGCCGGTCGGCTCGGGGAACTCGTGCAGCGTGGTGCGCACGTCGGCCAGGAACCGATCGCCGTCGGCTCCATCGACGATCCGGTGATCGTAGGCCAGGCACCACATGCCGGTGGTACGAATCCCCAAAGCATCGCTGCCGTCGGGCATGGTCACCACTGCCGGTCGCTTCTCGATCGCACCAATCGCCAGAATGGCCGACTGGGGCTGATTGATGATCGGCGTCCCGACCCAGGTCCCGAATCCGCCCGGATTGGTGATGGTGAAGGTGCCCTTCTGGACGTCCTCAGGCGCCAGCTTCTTGCTGCGGGCGCGGTCGGCCAGATCCTGAATCGCCCGGGCCACACCCAGCAGCGACAGTTCGTCGGCGTGACGGATCACCGGCACGATCAAACCCCAATCCAGCGCCACGGCGATGCCGATGTTGATGTCACGGCGATACACCGTGTTGTCGCCGGACACCGCCGCGTTGATCACCGGATGCTTGCGCAGGTTCTCGGCCACCGCCTTCACGATGAAGGCCAGATAGGTCAGCTTCACCCCGCGTTCGGCGAACTCACCCTTGAGCGCCCGCCGGATCCGGGCGACATGGCTGTAGTCGATCTCCATCAGCGAGTTCACGTGGGCCGAGACCCGCCGTGAGAGAATCATGTGCTCAGCCGTCAGCTTGCGGATCTTGCTCCACGGCTCGACCCGATCGCCTTCCCAGGCCTCAACCTGCGGCGCGGTCGGCAGCCGAGTCGGCGCGGCGGCCGGAGCCGGAGCGGCGGCCGGAGCGGCAGGTGTCGGAGCAGCGGCAGGCGCCGCGGGAGCCGGCGTCGCCGGGACACCGGGCGCGGCTGCCGCCTGATCGAGGTAGTCAAGCACATCCTGCTTGGTCACCCGGCCGGCGGTCCCGGTGCCGGGAATGGCGCCGAGATCGAGGCCGTGTTCCGCCACCATGCGTCGCACCAGCGGGGTCGACTTCTGTTGCAGCCGCTCTTCGGCAGTTCCCGGCTCAGCCGGCGGAGCGGCGGGAGCGGCGGGAGCGGCCGGGGCGGCAGGAGCCGGTGGTGGGGCGACAGGCGCAGCGGCCGGCGCGGGAGCGGCGGCGGGTGCCGCCGGCGCCGCCGGT
>CBFGTB010000130.1:0-5539 GCA_965651715.1 uncultured Gemmatimonadales bacterium | reverse complement strand
ACGCTAATGAACGCGAATGGGGGTGGGAGTACCCATCGTATCCATTCGCGTCCCTTCGCGTTCATTCGTGGACAAGGCCTCCTCAGCTCACCGGCACATAGGCGCAGCCGGCATCCTGGGCGGCGGAGACGGCGAAGAATCCCGACGGCATCAGAATCACACCGGGTAACAAGTGTGTCAGGGCGTCGGCCAGCGCCGCCTCGGCGGTGACCCCATCGGTTTGGAACAGCGGCACGACATCGAGCATGAAGGCCAGGTTGCAGCCCAGCACGATCCCGCCGTCCTGCTGGAACTGTTCCAGCGTCAGGTCGCGGAACATCGCTGGCACCTCGGCGCGGGCGGCGCGGACCGGGTTGCCGCGCGGGACCGGGCCGGTGATGAGGCTGAGCTGGTTGCGAGCCGCCAGACCAAATCGATCCCAGGTGGCATCGTCCATGGCATAGACGAAGGCATGGTGCCGCAACACCAGCACGCCGCTGGTGAGATCCGCAGCGGCGCCGTATGCCTCGACGCATTGGCTCGCCCAGAGACCGGCGCGGATCACCGGCAGACCCTGCGCCAACTCGGGCGCGTCGAAGACCGCCCGATGGCGCCCGGTGATCCGGCCCAGCCAGGACATATCCCAGTCGCCGGGCGCCGCGAGCGGGGAAGTATGTGGTAGCGCACTGACCACGCCGGGCAGTAACGCCGTTGCACCCATCGTACCGAGAAAATCGCGTCGCGTGATCATGGCCAGCTCCAGTTGGGGTGGGACAACAGCAGAGAGTACCGCCGAATCCGGACTGCGCCAGCCCCCCCGCCGGGTGGGTCTAGGCGACGCCGGATCGGGGCATTATGTTGGGCGCACTCCCACAACCCGTTGGTCTCCGCCGAGGAGCCGCCATGCGTGATCGACCTGGAATGTCGCTGCAATCGCAATTGCCGATCGCCGCTGCCATCCTGTTGATAGTGCTCGCGGCCGCGCTCACCGCCGTGGCCCACCATGAGATTCGCCGTCAGGCCCGCACCCTGGCCACCACCCGGCTGACCAATGTGATGGACCGCCTCAGCGCGAATACCGCCGCCTCGGTGCCGCGCAGCCTCGAACTGATGCGCCGCGCCAGTGCCGATTCCACAGTGGTCCGCCTGCTGACCGATCGGGCATCGGTCGATACCGCCGGCGTGGCGGAACAATTGGCCCGCGCGATCGGAGCCCACGACTCCCTCTCTGCTGTGGTGCTCTGGGACCTGGAGCAGCTTCCGGTGGTCGCCTATGTCGCGGGCGACTCCGGCGCCATGCCCGCCTGGCTGACGGCCCCCGAGCTTGTCGATTCCGCTCAGGTGATGCCCTTCGTCATCGACGCCGACAGCGCAGTGCGATACGATGTGGTCAGCCCGGTCCGCGACGGACGCCGGCTGGTGGGCTTCCTGCAACGCCGCTCGCGGCTGGTCGCCAGTGCGGAGTCAGAGGCGACTCTGGCCGCCCTGCTCGGCGACGCCGGCACCCTGTTGCTCGGTTCCACAAACGGCATCTGGACCGATCTCACCGCCCGGATCCCGCCGCTGCCCGATGCGGCCATCGGCGCCGCCCGCCCGGTGCGGTACCAGCGCAACGGCGCGACCCAGTTCGGCGTCGCCCGGGCGATCCCGGGATCACCGTGGATCATGGCGGTGGAGCTGCCCGAAGCCAGTACGCTGGCCGCGACCGGCTCCATTCTGATCAAGCTGATTCTGATCGCGGCAGTGCTGGTGGTGCTGGTCACCGTCGCCGCCTGGCATCTGGGACGGGGCATCACCTTGCCGCTGCGATCGCTGCGCGATGCGGCAGTGGCCATCCGCCGCGGCGATTTCGGGCGCCGAGTGGCAGCGGTCGGGCATCCCGAACTGGTTGAAGTGGCATCGGCATTCAATCAGATGGTCGATGTCAACACCAACCAGATCGCGACTCTCGAGGCCAAGGAGCAGCGCTTCCGTTCACTGATCACTGCCACGGCGCAGATCGTCTGGTGGACCGACGCCGAGGGGCAGGTGCGCGATCCGTCGCCGGCCTGGCAGGCGTTCACTGGCCAGGATGCCGAATCGGCCTCGGGATCCGGCTGGGTCACCGCCGTGCATCCGGAAGACGCCGGTCGCGCGGTCCGGATCTGGACCGAGGCGATCGAACATCGCAGCCTGTACGAGACCGAGTATCGCATCCGGCGCCACGACGGTGAATACCGTTGGTTCCTTGCCCGCGCCGTCCCGGTGCTCGGCCCCTCGGGGGCGATCGACGAGTGGGTCGGGACCTACACCGACACCACCGATCGCCGGGTGTTCGAAGAGCGACTCCGCCGCAAGGAAGAAGAACTGCGGCAGGCCCAGCGGCTCGACGCCATCGGTCGCCTGGCGGGAGGTATTGCCCACGACTTCAATAATCTGCTCACCGCCATCCTCGTCCCCGCAGAACTCGCCGCCGCATCCCTTCCTGATGAGTCACCGCTCAAGCGCGATCTGGAGGAGATTCATGAGGCGGGAGTTCGGGCCGCCGAATTGACCCACCAACTGCTCGCCTTCGGGCGCCAGCAGGTGCTGGCCCCGGAAATTGTCGAGTTGGACGGCGTGGTGCGCTCGGCCTCGAAGTTGCTCAAGCGGGTACTGCCGGAGTCGGTTGAACTTCATCTGGCGCTCGACAGCCGTGACAGTATGGTGCGGGTCGACCGCAGCCAGCTCGAACAGGTGCTGATCAATCTGGCAGTGAACTCGCGCGATGCCATGCCGGAGGGAGGGTCGCTCACCGTCGAAACTCAGCCGGTGGTCCTGTCGCGCGAGTTCTGTGAACGGCACGAGGGCATCGCCCCGGGCCGCTTCGTCATGTTGGCCGTCAGCGACACCGGCGTCGGCATGGATGAGGCCACCCGCCGGCAGGTGTTTGAACCGTTCTACACCACCAAGCCGGTGGGGCAGGGGACCGGACTGGGCCTGTCGACGGTGTACGGCATCGTCCGCCAGTCCGGCGGGCATATCTGGCTGTACAGCGAGCCCGGCAAGGGGACGACAGTCAAGGTCTATTTCCCCGAGACCAATGAGGAGGCGACAGTGGTCGAGGCGGCCGAACCCGAGGTGGTGCCGCTCGGCAACGCCACGATTCTGCTGGCCGAAGACGACCCGGCCATCCGTCGGATCGGCGAACGCCTGCTGGGCATGCTGGGATATACGGTCCACGCTGCCGCCACCGGCGAGGCGGCACTCGACATGGCACGCAGTATTGCCGACGGTATCGATCTGCTGGTGACCGACATGGTCATGCCGGGGATGAACGGGATGGAACTCTGGGAACGGCTCCGCCGGATGCAGCCGGGGGTGCCGGCGCTGTTTGTCTCAGGCTGGGCGGGGGATGCGGTGGTCCGCCACCGGATCCTCGATGGCGAGGTACCCTTCCTGCAAAAGCCCTTCACCATGGAATCGCTGGGGCGGAAGGTCCACGAGGTGCTGGTCGCCAGTCGGACCGACGACCAGTCGAGCTAGTCGTCGTCGCGCCGCTGGCGGTCCCGCTTCCTCTCGCTGCGCGCCTTCTTGTCCTTGAGGCGGCGTTCGCGCGACGCCGCGGTCGGTCGGGTCGCACGCCGCGGCCGCGGCACCACCAGGGCGGCCGCGACGATCTGCTGCAAGCGGGCCAGAGCCGCCTCCCGGTTGCGGAGCTGGCTGCGCTCCTCCTGGGCCACGATCCGCAGCACGCTGCCGCCCGCCAGGCGCGGAGCGAGTTGTTCAAGCAGCCGGGCCCGCTGGGCGTCGCTCAGGACCTCGGACGCGGCAATGTCCCAGGTCAGTTCGATGCGGGTGCTGCTGGTGTTGACGTGTTGACCACCCGGTCCGCTGCTCCGGCTGGCGCGCATGATGATCTCTTCGCGCGGCAGCCGCAGGGCGGCGGTGATCCGGAGGGGCTCGGTGGTGGTCATCGGGAAGCGGTGATGCCTGACCGGCTGAGGACGGGCTCACCGCCGATCGGGTAGTTAGCTTTGACCATGGTCTCTCTCCTGACCGGGGGGCTCCCCCGACCCTGCCGCCGATCGCCCTCGACCGGCTGAACCATGCGCTGTCTCGGTCGCCTTGTCGCTCTGGCCCTGCTCGCGATCCTGCTGGCGGCAGGCTGGCTCTATCGTACCGAAATCACCCGCTACGTGCGCGGCATCGTCGATCCGATGTCGGTGGCGCGCCGAACCGGTTCCCCCTCGAGCGATGGCCTCAGCAACGCGACAGATAAGATCGATGTCCTCGTCAGCGAGCAGCGCGATTCGGTGCTGCTGTCGGCTGGCGAGCTGGCCTCGCTGCTCAGCCAGCAAGGTAACCTGCTCGGCGTGCCGGGCATTGACTCGATCACTGTGGAGTTGGGCGACCGACGGGTCCGGGTCCGGGCCATGCTCGATACCGATCTGCTGCCGCGCCGCTACGTCGATCTGATTCCCGGCACCCCCGAACCGTTCGAAGAGGTCATCGCCGAGGGCCCGCTGGCACCGGCCCGTCCGGGAGTCGCCGAGTGGCAGCTTGAACGGGTGATCGTTCGCGGTGTGCCGCTGCCGTCCAGTGTGGTCGCGCGACTGATTGGCACGGTGAGCGGTCAGCAGAGTGATGGCCGCCTGACCCTGAAACTGCCGGCCGATGTCGAAGGGTTCCGGGTCCGGCCCGAAGGCGTCGCGGTGTATCGCGGGGCGGCACCATGACCGGACGGATTCTGGTGGTGGACGACGAACGATCGATCCGCGACATCCTGACCCAGGTCCTGAGCTATGAGGGGTACGACGTCAGCTCGGCCGCCTCGGGTGGGGAAGCCCTGACCCGCCACCGCGAGCAACCGGCCGATCTGATCCTGCTCGACGTCAAGATGCAGGGCATCGATGGGCTCGACACGCTGACCCAGCTCCGGCAACAGGATGGTGATGTCCGGGTGGTGATGATCTCGGGCCACGGCACCATCGGCACAGCGGTGCAGGCCGTCAAGCAGGGTGCCTTCGACTTTCTGGAGAAGCCGCTCGACACCGATCGCTTGCTGGTCACTGTCCAGCGGGCGCTGGAGCATCGCCGCCTCGCGGGTGAAAACGCCCGTCTGCGCGAAGGCCTGGCCCGCGCAACGGATCAACACTCGGCCATGGTGGGGGAGAGTGCGGCGTTGACGGCGATTCGGGATCTGGTCGCGCGGATCGGCCCGACCAATGCCCGCGTCCTGATCACCGGCGAGAACGGCAGCGGCAAGGAGTTGGTGGCGCGCGCCATTCACGCCGCCTCACCGCGCCACGATGCCGCCTTCGTCGAGGTCAACTGCGCCGCCATTCCCAGTGAGCTGGTGGAAAGCGAATTGTTCGGTCACGTCAAGGGAGCCTTCACCGGCGCGATCGCTAATCAGACCGGAAAGTTCGATGCCGCCGACGGCGGGACCCTCTTCCTCGATGAGATCGGCGATCTGGCGCTGGGCGCCCAAGCGAAGATTCTTCGGGCGCTGCAGGAAGGGGTGATCGTGAGAGTCGGCGATGCGCGGCCGGTGCCGATCGACGTGCGAGTGATCGCGGCCACCCATCGCGACCTGGAG
>CBFGTB010000129.1:0-5558 GCA_965651715.1 uncultured Gemmatimonadales bacterium | reverse complement strand
CGCTCATGAGTTCCGCGACATTGCCCGGTTGCTGGGCACCACCGAGGTCTCGGCTGGATGGATCGGTGAAGCCGTGCGCAGTCGTGCCCTGACGGCCATCGCCATTGCTACCGAAACCGACTCGTGGCGACGCGAATATCGCCAGCGACTCGATGCGCGGGTCCAGTGGTTCGCGGTGGGAGAACGCGATGGTCAGCCGCTGCTGCAGGTGGTCTATGCCATTGACGGAGATGCCTTGCGCGCCGCTGCCCGACGCTCGCCCGATGGCACGGTGCCCGTGCGGCTTCGGGCCTCGGCGCTGACGCCCGACGGCGCCGTCCTCACCACGCTCGACACCTTGCAGCGCTTCGGACGCCTCTCGGCCACCGCCCGCTATATCGCGGCCCGCGCCGAATTGCCGGTCCGGCCGGGGCGGGTGCGGATGCGGCTCGGCCTGGAACTCAATGACAGCACCGGTGTGGTCTTCCCGCTGGACTCGATTCGCGCGCTGCCTCGCCACACCGAACAACTGCAACTTTCGGCCATGCTGGTGGGGCGGCAACACGCCTCGCTGTCGTGGGCGGTGACGCCTCAGGATACCACGTGGTTCGATGCCGGCAGCATCTACCACCCGGGCGACACTGTCTCGGTCTATGCCGAACTGCATGGCGCATCGCCCGGTCAGCCGCTGCTGATGACGCTGCAAGTGGAGCGGCGACGGAGCGGGCTCGCGGGTATCTTCGGACGATGGGCCACCACCCTCTCGTTGCAGGAAACGCTGCGGGCCGGCCCCGAGGCGATCACGCCGGTCCATCGCGCCATCGCCCTGGCGGGACTGGAACCGGGCATTTACCGCTTGACGCTCAGCCTGAGTGACGGCGACCGCCGGGTCATGCGGGAGCGGGCGATCGATGTACGACGCTAGCCATCGATCGGAACCGCGACCGGCGGCGGGACTGTCACCCTCAGCGAGGACACATGCCGACCATTCACCCTGAGGCCTGGGTCGCCCCCAACGCCACAGTCCTTGCCGATGTCACCATCGGTCGCCGCAGTTCGATCTGGTATCAGTGCGTCGCCCGGGGCGATGCCGATCGGATCGTGATCGGTGAGGACTGCAACATCCAGGATCTCAGCATGGTCCATGTCGATGAGGGAGTGCCCTGCCTGATTGGGTCGCGGGTGAGTGCCGGACATCGGGTGATCCTGCACGGCTGCACCATCGGTGACGGCGCGCTGATCGGCATGGGTGCCATCGTGCTGAACGGGGCGGTGATCGGTGCCGGCGCGGTGGTCGGTGCCGGTGCGCTGGTGCGCGAGGGCCAGGTGATCGAGCCCGACACGCTGGTGGTAGGCACTCCGGCTCGGCTGGTCCGTCGGCTGGATCCCGAGCTGGCGGCGCGGCGCGAGGCCACATGGCAGCACTATGTCCGGCAAATGGCGCGGCACCGGGCGATGTGGCGCAGCGAGGGGGCGTAGGTCCTGGCGGGTGTGGAAAACGTGACGACATGGTATATTTGTGACGTTGAAAGTATTCTTCCGCTCGGCTGCTGGGGTTGCCGACATATTGCCGAGGCTGGTTGCGTTTCCTAGTTTGCTATCCCGCGGTGACGTCCCGGCGGCTGTCTTCTGACGGCGGCTCCCGGACCCCGGCACGGCGGGACTCGCGGTCCCGCCGGCGCGAACCGGCGTCACCTCCAGGTCATCATTCAAGTACATCGGGCGAGGTTCCATGGATGCCACTCCGCCACGGGGGGCCGTTGATCTGTCTCCCAATGCCGTCACGGTGCTCGAGAAGCGCTATCTGATCAAGGATGACGCCGGTCAGCCGGCGGAGCGCGCCGAGGATCTGTTCAATCGGGTCGCCACGACCATCGCCGCTCCCGACGCCCGTTATGGTGCCTCGGCCGGGGCGGTCGAGGCGCTGGCCGATGCCTTCTACGACGTGATGGCGAAGCGGCTGTTCATGCCGAACTCGCCGACGCTGATGAATGCCGGGCGGCCGCTGGGGCAGTTGTCGGCCTGTTTCGTGTTGCCGGTGGAGGACACCCTCTCGAACGGGCGCGACGGCATCTACGACACGCTCCGCGCGATGGCGCTGGTGCATCAGTCGGGCGGCGGCACCGGGTTCTCCTTCTCGCGGCTGCGGCCTCGTAACGACATCGTCAGGTCGACCATGGGCGTGGCATCGGGGCCGGTGTCGTTCATGTCGCTTTACGATTCCTCGACCGACGTGGTCAAGCAGGGTGGCACCCGTCGCGGGGCGAACATGGGGATCCTGCGGGTTGATCACCCGGACATCCTCGATTTCATCACCTGCAAGGACGACACCACCCAGATCACCAACTTCAACATCTCGGTGGGTGTGACCGACGCCTTCATGCGGGCGCTCGAGGCCGACGGCAGCTATGACCTGATCGACCCGCGCACGGGCGCGGTGGTGGCCGAGCAGCAGGCGCGGACCATCTGGGAGTTGATCATTCAGGGGGCCTGGAAGACCGGTGAGCCGGGCGTGTTCTTCATCGATCGCGCCAATCACTTCAATCCGGTGCCGCACCTCGGTTCCTACGAGGCGACAAATCCCTGCGGGGAGCAGCCGCTGCTCGCCTACGATGTCTGCAATCTCGGGTCGATCAATCTCGGCGCGTTCGTGGTCGACGGCGCGATCGACTGGGATCATCTGCGGCGGGTGGTCCATCTGACCACTCACTTCCTCGAGAACGTGATCGACGCCAACAACTATCCCCTGCCGGAGATCACCGATCTGGCGCAGCGGATTCGTCGGATCGGTCTGGGCGTGATGGGGTTGGCCGATCTGTTCATCAGGCTGGGGATTCCCTACGACTCGACCGAGGCGGTTGAGCTGGGGCGCACCATTCAGCAGTTCGTCGACGACGAAGCCAAGAATGAGTCGGAGCGGCTGGCCACCATCCGGGGCGTTTTTCCGGAGTGGGAGCGGAGCATCTGGGGGCCCGACGCCACCTGTGCCCGCGATGCCTCGGGGCAGCGGATCCGGCCGATGCGCAAGCTGCGCAACTGCAATGTCACCACGGTGGCGCCCACCGGCACGATCTCGATTATCGCCGGATGCAGCTCAGGGATTGAGCCGTTGTTCGCTGTGGCGTTCATGCGCAATCAGGCCGGCGTGCTGATGCCCGATGTCAACGGCGATTTCGTCGCGATCGCGCGGCGTGAAGGCTGGTACACCGAGGAACTGATGTCCCGGATCGCCTCCGAGGGACACATCAATCAGCCCGAGGTGCCGGAGCGGTGGCAGGCCGTGTTCGTGACGGCCAACCAGATTGCCCCCGAGTGGCATGTCCGGATGCAGGCCGCCTTCCAGGAGCACAATGATTCGGCGATCAGCAAGACGGTGAACTTCGCCAACAGTGCCAGCCGCAACGATGTCGAGCAGATCTATCGGATGGCCTACCAGCTCGGCTGCAAGGGTGTCACGGTGTATCGCGACGGATCGCGCGACTTCCAGGTGTTGTCGACCGGCAGCACCGCCAAGAAGGTGGCCGAAGATGCCACCCGCAGCGGCCGCTCGGAGGCCCGGGCCGATCTCGATGTGTTGCGCGCCGCCGAGGCCGCCACCACGGTCGAGGACGCCCGCGCCGTCGCCGCCGATGCTGCCGGTGAACTGGCCGGCGCCGAAGCCGAAATTGCCCGGCTCAAGCAGTTGGTCCACGAGTTGGAGAGTGAGAACCTGCAGCGGCGCCAGAAGCGGTCGCGTCCGGAGGTGCTCAAGGGCAGTACCCGGCGGCTCCAGACACCGCTCGGTGATCTCTACGTCAACATCACCGAAGACGACAAGGGACAGCCGTTCGAGATCTTCATGTCGCTGGGCAAGGTCGGCGGCGCCCTGATGGCCGATGTCGAAGCGATGGCCCGTCTGGTGTCGCTGGCGCTGCGCTCCGGCATTCCGATGGCCGAAGTCTACCGCCAACTGCGCGGCATCTCGTCAGATCGGGCGATCGGGTTCGGCACCAACAAGGTGCTCTCGGTGCCCGATGCTGTGGGCATCGCGCTGGAGCGCTACATGGCCGACAAGCAGGGCATCCAGCAGGACCTGCTGGGACCGAGCGAATCGACAGTTGGTTCGGCGACACCCTCAGCGGCCATGCCGGTGACTCGCGCCAACCAGCAGATGATGCTCAGCGGCATGGCCGAAACTCTGACCGGCGCCTGTCCTGACTGCGGCTCCGGGCTGGAGTTCGCCGAAGGCTGCATGAAGTGTCATGTCTGCGGCTTCAGCGAGTGTGGCTGAGCGGCTTGCTGCGATGATGTACCACCCGGCGATCAGTGGCGGCTTGCTGCTGATCGCCGTCGGTGGGGCCGGCTGCCGCTCCGCGCCGGTACCGCCCGCCGCCGCGCTGCGCGACAGCGCCGGGATTGAGGTGATCGAGAACCCGGCCCCCGCTACCGCGACAGATCTCCCGCTCCATCTCTCGACTGAGCTGCTGCTCCGGCTCGACCAGCTCGATGCGCCGGCGGCGCAGCAGTTCGGTCGCACTGTCCGCGTTCGGCTGCTGGCCGATGCCGTCGCCGTTCTCGATGACGACAACGCCCGGATGACGATCTTCGATTTTGCCGGGCAGGTTCGTCACCAGTTCGGGCGCAAGGGTGAAGGTCCGGGGGATCTGCGGCGCGGCCTCTGGTTTGTCGCGACCGACAGCGATACCCTGGCCATCTGGGATCGGACGCTGAACCGGATGACCCGGGTCGATTCCACCGGGACGCTGGTGGATGTGGTGACGTTCCCGCCGGGGGAGCGCCGTGTGGTCGCCAACATGCAGATTGTCATCTCACCGCTGCCGCGCTTCCGCCTGGCCGATGGCCGCTATGTCGCCACCACCGGGGCAACCACCCGATTCAACCCGCCGACCGGGGTGTATCACGACAGCGCTGCGTATTGGCTGCTGGATTCGCTCGGCGCGCCGACGGCGCTGGCGACCTATCCGCAAAATGTCGACTGGATTTACGAGACGGCCAGCGGCACCAGTTGGTTCGGTCCGCTTCCCTATGCACCTCACGCGGCCGATGCCTTCGCCGACTCGGCATGGTACCGGGTGGTCGGCGACCAGTTCGAGATTGTCGAGCGGGACTGGACCGGCCGGACCCGCCGATTGATTCGCACCATGCGGGAACGGCGAGCCGTCACCGCCGCCGATCGTGAGCGCGCCGGCGCGCAGGGCATCGCGGCCGAGGGTGATGAGTACCGGGAGGAACGCCGGCCGATCTTTGACTGGATGCCCTATCCCGATTCGATGCCGGGTTATGATCGGCTGCTGCGCGACGACACCGGGCGGCTCTGGGCCCGGGTCTTTCCCGACACCCTGACCGCGGCGACCTGGGACATCTTCGATGCGACAGGTCGACTGCTGGGCGTGGCGCGCGTGCCCAGCGCGCTCGACGTCCGACAGATTCGGGCCGATCACCTGGTGGCACTGGTGCGCGGCGACCTGGGCGAACCGCTGGTCGAGCTGTACCGGCTGTCGGCGGCAGATTAGCGACTCGCGGCTTGGCCCGTGGCTAAAGCCACGGCTCGGCAAGAGCGGGAGCTAAAGCGCCCGGGA
>CBFGTB010000128.1:0-5600 GCA_965651715.1 uncultured Gemmatimonadales bacterium | reverse complement strand
CGCGAGGCCGTCGCCGGCCGCGGTCACACCAATCGCCATGATGTCATCACCCGAGGCGACAGCAACCTGCGCATCGGTGCCATTCCAGGCATTCACGAACGTCGCGGGAGCCTCGTAAATCCACGAGCGTTCCGTGCCGTTGTCGGTCGCGATGGCGGCGGAGCCACTGGTGCTACCGAGGTAGCTCCAGTAGTCGCTGGTACCATCGTTCTCCAACCGGTAGAAATCAACCCGCGCGAACGGAGAGTTCGGCGTATTGGTCGGCGAAATCGCCTGGGCCCGAAGCGGCGCATCCGAGCCGAACTGATCGGTATTGGCAACCGTCGCGATGATCCGGAAGTGGTTCACCGGGTTCGTCACGTTGCCAGTATTGAAGTCGACAAAGTCGACACCGTCTTCCACCAGGAGCGGCGGAATGGCAATGATCGACGAGCGACCGGGAGCCGGCGGCGGGGCCGCGGCGTCCACTCCACCCGGATTCCAGGACCAGGCCACAACGTTGATCGGCTTGCCGTCAGTAATCGGACCCGCCTGAACGTTGGGTGCCGGGTAGACACCAGCGCCCACAGCCTCGACATGGCGCATGTAAGGCGCACCAGTGGTCGGCGAGATCGACGAGAGGTACGGCGACGTGATGGCGTCGTCGAACATCATGCCAATCGCGGCCCGGCTGTAGCGGACCGAGTCAGCACCAAGACCCGCCAACTGCGGATATGCGATCTGCAACGACTGACCGACAATCTCGGTCGAGTCGGCGAACGTCGGGCCGAAGGCGAAGGCCGTCGACGTCAACGTAGCCGGAACCGTAAGGCCGGTCGCGAACGGCGACTCGGTGCTCACAACGACCTTATGGAACAGCACCTGCGACTCGTTGCCCGCCCGGTCGGTCACCTTGGTCGAATAGCCCCAGTAACCTTCCGCAGCCCACGCGGTGGCACCAGGAACCGACTCACCACCCTGCCAGCCGTCGAGACGCAACGTGCCAGGGGTCGCGGTGGCCATCGTGCAGGCCGGAGCCGTCACGAAGGCGGCACCAATCACGCCGCTACCAATGACGCAGGCGCCGGCGTTGTTGACGTGCCCAGCAGTCGACAGAGCATGGCTCTGACCGACAGCCGTGAAGCCCGAAACCACGTTGGTGGCTGCGTTCGCGTCGATGTACTCGGCGCGGAAGACGTCAGCTGCGAGAGGCTTCGTAGTGAACACTGAGTCCGCCAGCACCTGGATCTCAGCTGCGTACGCCGGATCAGCGTCGTTGCCCCACCGAATCGTCGGAGCGGTCTTGTCAACGCCGAAGGTATCCGTCGCATCCGACGTTCCGACGTTTCCGAGCCGATCGGACTCGGTGCCATACACGGTGTACGGAGCGGTGCCGGCCAAGCCAGGCGCGCCACCAATGCTGTTGGTCGCGCACTCGGGGATGTCAGCGCCGGTTCCGGTCGGCATCGCGGTGCCTTCAGTGTCGCCGCAGTTCGGGGCGTTATAGAAGGTCTTACGATCGCGAGTCGCCTTCAGGCCAACACCGTCATCGTCCGACGAGTAGTTGACGAAGCTGTAGGACGCATTGACCCAGCCCGTCTCCTTCGGAGCAATCTGGGTGATCGACGGCGTGTCGACCTCGGGGCCCTTCCAGTCGAACCGGGCCGAGTCCGGGGTCGAACCCAGGACCACGCTGTTGGAGATCAACGGCATGTACATCGGGAACGGGGTGCTCTGATTGTCGAGCCCGCCCATGAAGACCACGTTGTCCCGCTGGCCGCCGAAGCCACCGTCGGGCCACTCGTAGCCGGTGCAGTCCTGGTCGGCGACATCGTCGTAGCCGAACGTCGCCCGGAACGGCATCTCGGTCTGAGTGACGGTCGGGCAGCCCGCGAAGCCGATATGGCCGATGCGGTAGTTCACCTCGGTGATCATCCGACCCGGGGTGTAGATGACCGGGTAGAGGGTCACCGTGGCCACGCCATCGTCGCCCGGGCCACCCCAGAAGGTGACGCCATCGGCGTCAGCAGCGCTGCGGCTCGGCTTGGTCAGATCAGCAGCCCAGCCGTCGGCGTTGTTCAGCACGATCTGGATGGTGTTGGTCGCCGTCGCGGCGCCACCACGCGGGTAGACCGCAGCCGAGATGGTGGTCGCACCATTCGGGAAGTCAACGGTCGCGGTGCCGGCATCCACGTTCTTGACGTAGTTGGCGGTGTTGACCGAGAGGCTCACCGGGCCAGCCGACGGCGAGGTGACATACACCTGCTTCGCCGCACGCTTGCTGCCGATGAAGACGGCGATCGAGTCAACCAGCTCTTCGCCCGGGTTGAAGTTCATGTTGATTTCGATCTGACCGGCGACATTGCTGATGTTGACCGGGGTGTCGGTCGCACCAGTGGTGACGCTCTGGATCGAGATCTGCGCCGGCTCAATCGGGCGCACGGTGACGCCGACAGCGGCGGTGGCAGTCTGGCCACCCGCCGTGGCGGTGGCGGTCACAACCGAGGTGCCCTCGGCGACCGCGTCGATCCGGCCGTTGGCGTCGACTGTGGCGACCGCAGGATTGCTGCTCGACCACGCGACCGAGCCGGTGACGCCTTCGGCAGTCACCAGGTTGGCCGACGCCTGGACAAAGTTGCCCGGCGCGATGGTGGCCGACGCCGGCGACACGCTGAACGACTGGATGTTCTCAGTCGTCGCGGGCGGCGGCGCGTCGGTGATGGTCAGGTCATCGCCGCAGGCCGAGAGGCCCAGAGCGACGACACCCGCCATCAGGAAGTTGCGATAGAGCTTCATTCATTCCCCCAATGGGTGATGATGTGGGCCCGGACCTTCCAGACCCGATGAGATACCGATCCTACCCTGCAATCCTGCGGTCCTGCGTGCAGCCCGTGACCAGAACTCAGTCGTTCGGGCGAGGCCGGGGCTCAAGTGAACACGTCACGACGACGTACCCCGAGTCCGCGTCGTTCCGACACCCTCGCGACGCCCACCCACCCTGCGGCGGACGACAACCGGGGCCAGCACCAGAAGCTATTGAGCGACACCCGTTGGGTCAATTCCCTGCCCCACAACGACTTGCACACTCGCCAGCCGGCTCGGTACCTCCCGCTGCCCCACGGGGCCACGGTCACGGGCACACGATGCCGGCCTTCCCCAAGGCAAGGACCGTGCACAAATCGATCGGGAGCGCCTCAGTTCGATTCGGCCGGGCGCAATCTGAAGGTGATCAGCGCCTCACCACCCGTCTCATATCCGCTTAAGTTGCGTACTGGTGAGGACTTAAGTGCCTGGGCAAGGGGGCCCTTGCCGGCCACCCGCAACGAGCCGATCTGGCGCTGCTCCGCGGCCGGAGCCCAGCGCAGGTCCACCGTCCAACGCGAATCCCGCTCGCCGGTGTATCCAAACGACATCGTGCGTGTCACTCCGACACGGGATTCCCGCAGCGGCTCGCCCCACCAGATCAGTTCAGCCCCGTCGAGTCGCAGCGTCCACTGTTCTCCCTCCCCCGCCAGACCCCGCCTGACCCACAGTTCGCGGTCCTCCGAGGCGATCTGCAGGTCCTCACCCACCTGGTCGAGCCGGCCGGCGTCCAGCCCCAACTCGCCGATCTGCCACTCGGCCCCGTCCCCGGCCTGAGCCGCCAGAGCACTGAGAGTGAACAGCACCGGCTTGCCCTTGTCATCGAGATGGGCGATCGGAACACCGTTCGCCGCCACGACCTGGTAGCGACCGACGCAGACCAGCCCGGGGATCCAGGTGGCAAAGCGCGGTTCATCCTGAATGATGCGGCGCAGATGGTCGGGCAGATCGGCGGTGGCGGAGGCCGGGCGCGGAGCGACACCCTCAGGCAGCAGCGCCGGCGCCAGGGCGGGATCGGAGAGGTACCAGATGCAGAAGCTGCCCCGGGCATCGACCCAGCGCCACTCGGGCGGATTGTCCTGCCCTACCAGCCGGGATGTCGCCGGTCCCGCCACCGCCACCGCCGCAACGAGCAGCCCCAGCCAGCGGCGCAGCCCGGTCATTGGCCGGTCGCCTCGGCGACGGCCTGACCGAGATGGGCGTAACTCTCAGGATCCAGTGCCGCAAAGGCCCGGTCGATATAGCGCACCTGGCCATCGCGACCAATCACCACCACCATCCGCCGAGCCCGCGTGCCGTCCACCGCGTCATAGCGCCGCACCACCGTGAGATCCGGATCGCTGAGCAGCTTGAACGGCAACTCATACTCCGCGGCGAACTGCACGTGCCGCGCGATGGTGTCGACCGAGATGCCGGCCACCACGACCTGATCACCGAAGAGACTGCCGGCCCGATCCCGCAGCGCCTGCCACTCGGCGGTGCAGCCGGGAGTGAAGTCGCCGGGATAGAACACCAGCACCACCACCCGACCCAGTTCCTTGCGCAGATCGAACGGCTGGTCGACCGGCCCCGGACCGTTGCGGGTGGCGTAGGGCAGCACAACCTCCGGCGCCTGATGTCCCACCCGCAGATCGTCGGCCACCCGCAGGCGAATGCCGAGCGGCGCCCCATCCTGGGCGGCGGCGGGCGAGACCCCCGCGAGCAGCACCAGGGCGAGACCGCCGCTCCAGCGCCGCATCATGGCGCCACCACCTGCGCCAGCGCGGCGTTGAGATCCTGGTCCGATCCGCTGCCGGTGTAGCGGATGATGCCGGTCGAGTCGACGATTACCACATACGATGTGGCCGGCGCGTGATAGGCTCGCACCGCCGCGCCACTCTCGTCGTAGATGACCTGGTAGGGCGGCTTCTCCCGCGTCACCCAGGCCCTGACCCGGCGCTTCGATTCGTTCACAGTGACGTTGACTCCGACAAAATCGACGGCCTGACCATAGCGGGCGTGAGCATCACGCATGGTGGGCATCAGCGCTGCACAGACTTCGCACCAGGTGGCCCAGAACTCCAGCAGCATCGGGCGGCCGGCGGCCTTGGCATCCAGCGTCACCGCCGTGCCGTCGAGCGCGGTGACAGTGATCGGCGTCGCGCGACTGCCCACCGCCTGCGCCGCAAGCGGCGCCGCTGCGGCGACAATCACACTCAGCCCGAGCAGGCCGGAGCGAATGACGTTCTTCAGTACCATACCATCCCCATCTTCAGGAAGTAATACTCGGCCATGGCCAGCAGCAGCACCCCACCCGCGCGCTTGACCCAGAGCATCCACCGTCCGGCGCGCGGCAGCGCCGCCACCGTCCCCGAGGCGAGACCGACCACAACCAGCAGTGCCGACATGCCGAGGGAAAAGACGAATAGATAGACAAAGCCCCACACCGCGCTCCGGGTGGTAGCGACCCAGGTGAGCACCGCAGCGAAGGCGGGTGCACCGCAGGGCGCCGCGACCAATCCCGAGGTCGCGCCGAGCAGCAACGCGGCACCGGGCGATCGACCACCCAGTGCCGCGGCCCAGGCGACCACGCGCCCCGGCGCCTGCACGGTGAAGACATCGAACATGGCCAGCGCGGCCAGCAACAGGACATTACCGAAGACGAAGTAGGCCCACGGATTGCTCGAGATGCTGCCGAACAGGGTGCCACTGAGTGCCGCGATCAACCCGAGGCAGGCGTAGACCAGCGCCAGGCCCAGGACGTAACAGCCGGTGAGCAG
>CBFGTB010000127.1:0-5648 GCA_965651715.1 uncultured Gemmatimonadales bacterium | reverse complement strand
GTGGCGAACCAGTCGATACTTCGGAGCGCATATCAGGTAGCGACAGCCGGACGGACGGGCCCCTGAGCCCGCCAGTCGCAGCATCGCTCCCCCGGGGCACCCCGACGCCCCGCTGCCCCTCTTCAATCAAGCCGCCGGATTCCGGCCACCACCACTGGAGCACACGCGATGGCTCTCTGGAAAGACCAAGCCGCCCCCCGGAAGGACTCCCCACCACCTCCCGCCCCGGAACCGCCCCGAAAGGACGCCAGCATGACCACCGCCACTCCGATCCGCGACGATTTGGCTCCCCGGACCACCGACCGCGCCTCCAAGGAATCGATCATTGCGGCCGAGCTGGCCATCGAAGGCACCATTCAGGGATCGGGCCACGTCAGGATCGCCGGGCGCTTCACCGGCGACGTCCACGTCAAGGGCGACGTCACCATCGAAGCCGGCGCCAAGGTCACCGGCGGCATTCGCGCCAACGCGGTCACCATCGCCGGCGAACTCGAAGGCAATGTGGAGCAGGCGGCGCGGGTCGAGCTGCTGTCGAGTGGCGTGCTCACCGGCGACGTCAAGTCGGGCCTGCTCACCGTGGCGGCCGGTTCGCGGATGCGGGGTCAGGTCGAGTTCGGCTGGGATGACAAGGCTCTCGGCAGCAGCCGGCCGACCATGGCCGTGGAGAACTCGTCAGCCGCATGAGTCCCAAACCGCGCAGTAGTGCCGGCACGACGCGGACCTGTCCGCACTGTCGCAGTACCATCCTCGAGAGCGCGACGATGTGCCCGTCGTGCCGTCACTACCTGCGTTTCGATCCGACAGCTCAGACCCGCCAAAAGGAGCAGGCCACGGTTCAGCCGCTCCGCATCGAGGGGACAGTTCGCCATACCGCGGGCGGTGAATCGTGGGAATACTCGGTGGTGGTCTCGATTACCAATCAGAACGGCGAGGAGGTCGCCCGCCATGTGGTCGGCGTCGGTGCGCTGCCGCCCGATGAGCTGCGGCATTTCGCGTTGGCTGTCGAGGTATTCGTCCCCGATGACGTGGCGCGCCCGGCCGACAGGTCGGCCTGAGGATCAGACGAGCACCCGGTCCACAGTGGCCACCAGCCGAGCGGCGTGATCCACATTGCCCCGAAAGAACAACTCCGGCTCGATCAGCTCCAGCTCCATCAGCATGAAGGTTCCCGCCCGCATGACTCCGTCAACCCGGGCATAGGACCACGGCACCGGCACCCGCTGCAACCAGTCATCGATCTGGCTGATCACCCCGGCCGGGGGCGTCACGGCGGTGGCCACTGTGCCGCCGTGGTCGGTCTGCACCCGAAACTCGCCCGGTCGGGCCCGCTTGAGCGCCGCGTGTGAATAACGCCCCCCGAAATACACGAATGACCATTCGCCCTCGGTCACCACTTCGTCGAGGTACTGCTGGACCAGCCAGTCTCCCGGCCCGCGACTGGACCACCGCGGATCGGCTGGCTCGGCAGTCAGCCAGGTCGCACGACCCGCCGCGCCAATCACCGGCTTGACCACCACCCGATCAGCGTCGAGCGTGCTCATGACCTCGGCCAGCGAGTCGGGACTGTCCGCCGCCACCACGGCGGTCGCCGGCAGCGGCATGCCGAGCTGCTGAAGTTCGAGCAGGTAATGCTTATCGAGGTTCCAGCGCAGTGTCTCGAGCGGGTTGACGAGTCGCGCCCGACGCGACCACTGCTCCAACGCAGTGACGAACTCGCCCACGTGGGCGACATAGTCCCAGCAGGAACGGACCACCACCAGATCGAATCCGTCCTCCGGGGTACGCCACTGGACCGGCTGAGCATCCCAGCCCGCCGCCGTGAAGGCCTCCCTGAGCGGGGCATCATCGGCGACCAGCGTGGGATGGGCCGGGTCGGTCAGCAACGCCACTCGGCGCGACGTCGTCGTCACGGCGCTGTGACGTGGCGCAGGTGCAAGTCGGCGAAGTCGTAGGAAAAATCCACGGCGGGACTGGCCGGTGCCATTCGGGCCGTCGCGACCCGACCGTTCGGATCCAACTCGAACGTGACAAAGGCATCCGCGCGCAGTGCCCGGTCCCGCCACCGCACCAGAAACGTCTCGTACTGCCAGGGCACCAGATCGCCCACCAACACCGGGGTATGGTCAAAACGCATCACCAATCCGGTGGGTTCGGCAGTGATCGACACAGTACCGTACCAATCGTCGCGGTACTGACCGGCGTAGGCGTTCAGCGGCAGGGCCGGACGTGCGGTACTGTCGCGTGCGGCAGCCTGGGTCGCCTCGGCGGCGGCCCGTTGGGCGTCGGCATTGGCCGTCGCCTCGCGGTAGGCCGTCCGCCAATCGTGAGTCGCCCCGAGGAAGTGATCGACGATCCGCCAGGTGATCGGCTCCATCGCCGACGACTCCATGTTGGTCAGCACGGCGATCCCCAAGCGGAGATCGGGCACCATGGTCACCCGCGAAATGAAGCCCGGCAGTCCGCCGGTGTGGGTCACCACCTGATGCCCGCGATAGGTCCGGATATTGAAGCCGAGCGCATAGCCGTTGATGGCGGTGCTGAGCGGCGCCAGTGCCGGAGCCGCCCGGATCTCGCGCATCGGCGTGACGATGCGCCAGAGTTCGCGGGTGAGCGCCGCCGGGAAGAGCCGCTCGCGCCCGGCGACCCGCCCGGAATCGAGCTGCACCATGAGCCATTTCGCCATGTCGACAGCACTGGCATTGATGCCGCCGGCCGGATTGGTGTTGTCGCTGGTGAAGGGCGCCACGGCGCGCACCACGCCGTCGACCCGTGCATGAGTTCCCGACGCATTCGCAACCTGGGTGATATCCGGATGGCGCGCCCGCGAATCGGTCATTCCGATCGGCGTGAGGATGTGGCGCTGGATAAACTCTTCCCAGGTCTCGCCCGACACCGCTTCGATCAGCTCACCGGCCACCAGGTAGAGCACGTTGTCGTAGGCGTAGGCCGACCGGAACGAGGTCTCCAGTGGCAGATATCGCAACCGCTCGGCGATCTCGCGGCGGTTGTATGTCGATCCCGGCCACCACAGCAGATCGCCGGCCCCCAACCCCAGCCCGCTGCGGTGCACCAGCAGATCGCGGACCGTGAGATGCGCTGTCACCCACGGATCGCTCAGCCGAAACCACGGCAGATAGTCGATCACCGGCGCCTCCCAGGCGAGCTGACCGCGGTCGACCAGCAACCCCAGCGCCGTGGCAGTAAACGCCTTGGTGTTCGACGCGATGCCGAACAGCGTGTGCTCGTCGACCGGCGTCGGGTCGCCCAGGTGGCGCACCCCGAAACCTCGGGTCATCAGCACCTGGCCGTCCTTGACTATCGCCAGTGTCAGGCCGGGCACCTCGTAGTCGGCCATGACACCGGTGACATAGTCGGCCAGATCGGGAGGGAGGGCTGTCGTCTGAGCCGCGAGCGGCAGCACAACGCACGACAACACAGCGCACAACAGGGACCGGGACGGCATCGACAGGCTCCGGGACTCGGGGAGGTGCGACGGGACACGACCTCGCCCGACGCCGCTCAGCGCCGGGCGCGAAAAAACTGCTGCAACAATGTACTGCACTCGGCTTCAAGTACTCCGCCCAGCACCTCCAGCCGGTGATTGAGCCGCGGATGACGCACCAGGTCGCCGACCGATCCCGCCATCCCCGCCTTGGGATCCCACGCTCCGAAGACAACCCGGCCGACCTTGGCCAGCACTGCCGCACCGGCGCACTGGGCGCAGGGCTCCAACGTGACGTACAGCGTGGCCTCGGTCAGTCGGCCGGAATGTGCTGCCACGGCGCGCCGGATCGCCGCCACCTCCGCGTGGGCGGTGGGGTCACCGTCGCGCCGCATGGTGTTCTGTCCGGTCGCGAGCACCCCGGACGGTCCCACGACCACCGCCCCGACCGGGACCTCGCCGGCGGCGGCCGCCGCCGCCGCTTCGGTCAACGCCAGGCGCATGCCGGCCTCGTCGGCCGGTCGCCACCGGGGAGCTGTCACGCCGTGAAGGCCCGCCGAATATCCAGCCCGTCGGCGTCGGGCCGATGGTCGACTCGCAGCGTGTCACCTTCGCTGTAGTCCCCCTCCAGCAGGGCCAGGGCGATCGGATTCTGCAACTCGCGCTGAATCACCCGCTTGAGCGGCCGAGCCCCGTAGAGGGGATCGTAGCCCTGTTGCCCCAACCACTCGAGCGCCTGCGGCGTGATATCCAACACCAGGCCCTTGGCCGCCAGCAGTTGCCGCAGAATCGCCACCTGAAGCGCCACGACCCCTTCGAGGTCCTCACGACTGAGCGGTCGGAAGACCACCACGTCGTCTACCCGGTTGAGGAATTCGGGTCGGAAATGCGCCCGCAACGCCTCCAGCACCTGCGCTTCGACCTGCGGCCAGTCACTGGCGTCGTGTCCGGCGGCGTCGAGGATGTGCTGCGAGCCGATGTTGCTGGTCATGATCACCACCGTGTTCCGGAAATCGACCACCCGGCCCTGGGAATCCGTCAGGCGTCCGTCGTCGAGCACTTGCAGCAGGATGTTGAAGACGTCGGGATGCGCCTTCTCGATCTCATCGAGCAGAATCACAGCGTACGGACGGCGCCGAATCGCCTCGGTCAGTTGACCGCCCTCGTCGTACCCGACATAGCCCGGCGGTGCACCAATCATCCGCGCGACAGCATGCTTCTCCATGTACTCCGACATGTCGAGCCGGACCATGGCCCGCTCGTCATCGAACAGAAACTCCGCCAGCGCGCGAGCCGTTTCGGTCTTGCCCACGCCGGTCGGCCCGAGGAAGATGAACGATCCGGTGGGGCGCGACTGATCCTGCAAGCCGGCCCGCGCCCGCCGCACCGCATTCGCCACCGCCGCCAGCGCGGGATGCTGTCCGATCACCCGGCGCCCCAGCTCGTCTTCGAGATGGGCCAGCCGCTCCCGCTCCGATTCCAGCATGCGGGTGACCGGGATCCCGGTCCACTTCGCCACCACCTGGGCGATGTCGTCGGTGCCGACCTCTTCGCGGAGATAGCGCCCGTTGCCGTCCATCTGGGCCTCGTCGGCCGCGATCTGCCGCTCCAGCTCAGGAATCCGTCCGTAACGCAGCTCGGCTGCCCGCTGCAGGTCACCACTGCGACTGGCCTGATCGACTTCGGTGCGCAGACGCTCCACCTCGGCCTTGGCCGCCTGCAAGGTCTCGATCGCTCCCTTCTCGTTCTGCCACTGCGCCTTCATCCCGGCACTGGTTTCCTTCAGCTCGGCAATCTCCTGCTCCAATGCGGTCCGGCGCTCGACGGCCGCCTTGGCGGTCTCGCGCAGCAACGACTGCCGCTCGATTTCCAGTTGCAGCAACCGCCGCTCCACCTCGTCAATCTCCTGCGGCAGTGAATCGATCTCGATCCGCAGCCGCGACGCGGCCTCGTCCACGAGATCGATCGCCTTATCCGGCAGGAAGCGGTCACCGATGTAGCGATCGGAGAGCGTCGCGGCAGCAACCAGGGCGTCGTCGGTGATCCGCACGCCGTGATGCACCTCATACTTTTCCTTCAGCCCCCGCAGGATGGCGATGGTATCCTCCACGCTGGGCTCGCCCACCGTGACCGGCTGGAATCGCCGCTCCAGCGCCGCATCCTTCTCAACATGCTGACGGTATTCGTCGAGGGTCGTGGCGCCCAC
>CBFGTB010000126.1:0-5683 GCA_965651715.1 uncultured Gemmatimonadales bacterium | reverse complement strand
GCCGTGGCACATGGCACAGTAGGTGATGAACAGCTCCTCACCCCGCGCCGCCGGCAGCGGCGTCATGCCGGCCGGCCGAACCGTCCGGTTGGCCCGGGTGGTATCGAAGCCGTAAATCGGTATCGCGTTGCTGAAATCGGGAGTGCCCCAGTCGGGTTCCCCACCGGTGATCGGCACGATGCCGGCCGGGGTATTGCGGGGAATGGCCGCTGTCTCGTAGGGATGCACCGCCTTGGATACGATCATGTGATCGAACCACGGTACCGCGTGCATCACGTCATCGGGCGACGGGACCTCGTTGTACCAGAAATTGCAGCCGGCGGTGGTCCCCAGCAGGGCCAGGGTCAGCAACAGCTTACGCGTCACGGGACACCTCCACCGAGCCATGCTTTTCCAGAGTCGCCTGCGCATCGTTGGCCCGCCCGGCGTCACAGGGAACGAACACGCCGATCCGGTCGTCGCTGAAGGCCGGGTGATACGGTCGCCCCTTGAGGGATTTGCGCTTGGCCAGGATCCAGATGGCGGCGATCGACGACAGCGAGCCGACCAGAATGGTCAACTCGAAGCCGATCACGACGAAGGCGGGGATCGCGGCGATCGCCTTGCCGCCCACCAGCAGCGGCCAGTCGCGCGCCATCCAGATGGTCAGGCCGAAGCCGGCCGCACAGCCGGTCAGGCCGCCGATCAGCGTGAACCAGCGCAGCGGTGAAATCGGATCACCGATGGCCTCTTCGATCTCGTGATTGGGATGAGCAGTGTACACCGTGAGGTCGGCGAACCCGCTCGACTTGAGTTCCCGAATGGCATCACAGGCGCCATCGACATGCTCAAAGTGTCCCAGCACCCCGGGGACGGTACGCGTCGCCATCTCAATGCCCTCCCGCGCTGGTCGCTCGGGCCCGGCGCGGCATCGGGATCATCTCCTTGATCTCCTGGATCGCCACGATCGGGAAGTTCTTGTAGAACAACGTGAACCAGATACCGAACCAGCCGAACGACCCCGCCAGCAGGCACCAATCGGCCCAGGTCGGATTGAGCTGGCCCCAGGCGTAGGGGACGTAGTCGTTGGCCAGCGAGCTGACCACGATCACATAGCGCTCGAACCACATTCCGAGGTTGATGAAGATCGAGATCACGAACAGCGAGGTCAGATTGGTCCGGATCTTCTTGAACCAGAGCAACTGGGACACGAAGGCATTACAGATGATCATCGTCCAGCCGGCCCACCAGTTGGGGCCGAGCGCGCGCCGGAAGAAGGTGGTCTGCTCGAAGGTGCTGCCACTGTACCAGGCGATGAAGTACTCCATCGCGTAGGCGTAGAAGAGAATCGTCCCGGTCAGCAGCGTCAGCTTCGACAGATTGTCGAAGTGGTAGTCGGTGATCAGCTTCTCGAGCTTGAGCGCCTTGCGCAGCGGGATCATCAGCGTCAGCACCATGCCGATGCCGGAGTAGATCGCGCCGGCCACGAAGTAGGGCGCGAAGATGGTCCCGTGCCAGCCCGGCACGATCGAGCTGGCGAAGTCCCAACTCACCACCGAGTGCACCGACAGCACCAGCGGGGTGCAGAGCGCGGCGAGGTAGAGATAGGCGCGTGAGTAATGGCGCCATTCCGAGTCGGCACCGGTCCAGCCGAGCGAGAAGGCGGCGTAGACCTTCTTCTTCCAGCCGCTGACGTTATCGCGCACCGCCGCCAGGTCGGGCACCAGACCGACCATCAGGAAGGCGGTCGACACCGTGAGGTAGGTCGAGATCGCGAAGACGTCCCACATCAGCGGCGACTTGAAGTTGGGCCACAGGTAGCGCTGGTTGGGATAGGGAATCAGCCAGTAGAAGAGCCACTCCCGTCCGATGTGCAGAATCGGGAACAGCGCCGCGGTGAGCACTGCGAAGACCGTCATCGCCTCGGTGGCGCGATAGACTGCGGTGCGCCAAGGCGAGCGGAACAGGAACAGAATCGCCGAAATCAGCGTCCCCGCGTGACCGATGCCGACCCAGAAGACGAAGGTGGTGATGTAGACCGACCACATGATCGGCGGGGCGTATCCCGCGAGTCCGATGCCGTACTTCAGCTCGGCGACGACGGTGCCGACCAGCACCATCACCAGCAGCGCCATGACGGCGACCAGGATGTAGTAGCCGCGGGTCGGCGCGTCGGTGATGGTCCGAACGATGTCGCGGGTGACCTCCGCCTGCGACAGGGTGGGGCGCGAAGGATCGTGAGCGATCACGGCCATCTCAGTGCGCCTCCCCGGCAGGCATCGCCGCGTCGTGGCCAACCGGTGGCACCGCGCGGACCTTGGCCAGATAGGTCACCGCTGGCATGACATTGGTCTCCTCCAGCATGGTGTAGCCGCGTGGGTCCCGCTTCCATTTGACCACGGCGGCCTCCGGATCCTTGACGTTCCCGAAGGCGATGGCGCCGGAGGGGCAGGCCTGCTGACAGGCCGTGACCACGTCACCGTCGCGGAGCTGGCGATCTTCGAGCCGCGCCTGGTGCTGGGCCCCGCGGATCCGCTGGACACAGAAGGTGCACTTCTCCATCACGCCGCGCGCCCGGGTGGTGACCTCGGGGTTGAGCTGCAGATTCAGCGGCTCCGGCCAGGCCGACTCGTTGTACTTGAGCCAGTTGAAGTAGCGAACCTTGAACGGACAGTTGTTGCTGCAATAGCGCGTGCCGACGCAGCGGTTGTACACCTGACCGTTGAGGCCGTCGGCGGTGTGATACGAGGCGTAGACCGGACAGACCGGCTCGCAGGGCGCATTGTCACAGTGCTGGCACATGACCGGCGCCACGCGGGCCTCGAGCGGCTCGCCATCCTCGCCGCCCTCCCAGTAGCGCTCGATCCGCATCCAGCTCATCTCCCGGCCGCGGAAGATCTGCTCCTCGCCCACCGTCGCGATGTTGTTTTCGGCGTAGCAGGCGGTGACGCAGGCGGAGCAGCCGGTGCAGCGCGACAGGTCGACAGCCATGCCCCACTTGGGCAGCTCATCGCGGGCGTAGTCGCCCTGCTTCCACCGCTCGGTCTGCGATTCATACCAGCCGTCAATCGCCTCGCGCTCGGCCTCGGTGTTAACCTCGTGCGGCGGGTGCCCCACGGCGGTCATCGACTGTTCCGGCGTCATCCCGGCCGCCGCATGCACCAGCGGCATCGCCTCGATGATGCCCCGCCCGAGCTGGCGGGTGGTGCCTTCGGTCTTGGCGACCTGGCGATAGTCGTGAGTCTTGGTGATCGAGACCCGGGTCGCCACATACGGCAGGAACCCCTGGCCATCGGTGGCGCCGAGCAGATCGACAGCATTGACACCGCGACCGCTGGCATAGCGTCCGTAGGCTGTATGGCCCAGTCCGAGCGGCATCGCGATGGTGTCGCGCCGGATGCCCGGGAAGACGTAGACCTGGGCCCGAATCGATCCATGCGGTGAAGTCAGTACCACGATCTCACCTTCGCGCACATCGACCTCGCGAGCCGTATCGGGGTGCAGCTCGACCCACGACTGCCAGGTGATCTTGGTCATCGGGTCGGGGTTCTCAAGCAGCCACGGCTTGTTGGCCCCGCGACCATCGTGATACATGATCGAGGGATAGGGCACGAAGGTGAACGCGCCGTCGCCATCGAAGCGCGGTGCGGTCAAGCCGTCGACCGCGCTGGAGACCACCGCGACGGCGGGTCCGGCCGCCGGCGCCGCGTACCGGCCGCCGTGCTGCAGTGAATCGCGCCAGTACTCTTCGGCGTCCGCCGCCCCCTGCTCCGCCGCGATGCCGGCCCAGACTCCGCGCAGATGCGTCTCGAAGTCCGGCGCGGTGAACGCTGCCAACGCCCCGCCCACGGCATGCGCCGCCTGAAGCAGGACGTCGCCGGTGTGGCGACCCGGTTTGACCGGTTCCATGACCGGCTGCATCAGCCCGTGAACACCGGCCCGGGGCCGGCGGTCATCCCAGCGCTCCAGCGCGTGCAGGTCGGGCAGCACCAGGTCGGCGGCCATGGCCGTCTCATCCAGCACATTGGCGGTCGAGACAGTGAACGGGACCTTGTCGAAGGCCGCCGCGAACCCACCCGACTGCGGCAGGGCATAGAGCGGATTGGCGTCGTGCACCAGCACCACAGCCACCTCGCCCCGTCCCATTGCGGCGAAGGCTTCCTGCGCCTCGCCGTAGCCACCGCTGGCGGCCAATCCCTCACCGAAGTGAACAGTCCGCCCCACCGATCCGGCCGCAGCATTTGCCAGATTGGCGGCGTGACACAGATCGATAGCACCGCGATGCTGCGCCGCGATCCCGCCGGCCACCGCCAATGCCGCCGACGCCGCCGCGAATTCCGTGGCCACCGCCGCGATCCGCTCGGCCGGCAGCCCGGTCGCCTCGGCCGCGGCCGCCACGGTGTATGCCGCCAGGTCGGCCGCCAGAGGCGAGCCGTGGGCTTCGGCCGCCGCCCGCGCCAGACAGAGAGCCACCCATGCCTCGGTGCCGGCCGGCGCTTCGAGCCATTCGTCGGCATTGGCGCCGGTCAGGTTCATCCGCGGTCCGACGTAGACATGCTTGGCCATCGCGCCGTCATGGAAGCCGTGCGACGCGGCGAACCCGCGCTGCTGCTCCACCGTCGCGCCCCACGTCTCGAGGAAGTCGGCCCCGAATGAGACGATGTAGTCAGCGGCGCCGAAATCGTAGCGGGCCAGCTCCCGTCGGCCGAAGGTCCGCTCGTTGGCGCTCAACTCCGCCTCGCGCCCGAACGCCTCCCAGCTCACCGACCGTCCCCCCAGCGCGCTCACCATGTCGTCAAGCAGGGTGGAGAAGGTCGATGGCCCTGCGCCGTTGATCGCCACCACTCGCCCGTTGGCGGTGCTGAGCTTGGCGGCCAGGCGGGCGATGGCGTCGTCCCAGGTAATCTCGTCAAACCCGCCGGCGGCATTGCGCGCCAGCGGTGTCCCGATCCGATCGGGATTGTACAGCGCCTGGAGCCCGGCCTGACCGCGGCTGCAGAGCGTGCCGGCGTTGACCGGATGCTCGGGATTGCCCTCGAGCTTGATCGCGCGACCCTCGCGGGTGGTGACCCGCAGACCGCATCCGACACTGCATTCGGCGCAGGTGGAGGCATACAGGGTCGGGATCCCCGGCACCTGCTGCTCCGACTGGATCATGTAAGGCACCAGCTTGGTGATCCGATCGGTCGAGCAGCCGGTCATGGCGGCCGCCCCCACTCCCGACACCCCGAGGACCTTCAGGAACTGGCGGCGATCGACGCCGTCGGGGCGATCGGTCTCGGGCGCGCGTGGTTCGTCTGTTGGCATGGTCATATCAGAAGTGACAGGCGGTGCAGTCTCGAGTGACGTTCCGCTCGAGATGACAGTTAATGCAGAAGCCCATGTTGTTCACGTTGTTGACCTCGTACACCTGGGGCATCCGGGCGATGTTGCCATGGCAGGTCGCGCAGGAATTGTTGCCGAGTGCCTTGATGTGGCGCATGTGCGGGAAATGGACGTGGCGGGCGACATTGTGAATCCGGACCCACTCAATCGGGGTCCCGGCCGCCCACGCTTCCCGGAGCTTGACGATCTCGGCCTTGTCGGTCGAATCCCGCCCGGCCACCAACGCATGGCAGCCCATACAGGTCTGCATGCTGGGGATCCCCGGCTCCGACGATGCCCCCACCGAGTAGTGGCAGTATTGGCACTGCATCTTCAACTC
>CBFGTB010000125.1:0-5772 GCA_965651715.1 uncultured Gemmatimonadales bacterium | reverse complement strand
ATTAAGTCGAGTCGGTGTTGCATGTGCTGCAGCGGCTGTATCAGCGCGAGATGCTGACGCGTGGGCACCGGGTGCTGCCCTACTGTCCCCGCTGCGGCACTGTGTTGTCCTCCCATGAGCTGGCGCTGGGCTACCAGGACGTCCGGGACAAGGCGGTGTATGTCACGGCGCCGCTGCGCGATGGCTCGGGGCGCGAGCTGGTGATTTGGACCACCACGCCATGGACCCTCCCCAGCAATGTGGCGATTGCCGTCCATCCGGAACTGAGCTACGCCGAACTGCGGAGCGATGCGGCGCCGGGGCGGACCTTCATCATGGCCGAAGCGCGCGCCGAGATGCTGGCGACCCTGGTGGGTGGAACGGTTGAGGTGGTACGGACCTTTGCGGGGCAGGAGCTGGTGGGTGCCCGCTATCATCGGCCGCTCGATGTGGTGGACCTGCCGCCGGAGGGGCAGGCCGAAGTCGTGGTGGCGGGTGATTTCGTCACAGCGACCGATGGCTCGGGGCTGGTCCACCTGGCTCCCGCTTTCGGGGCCGATGACTTTGCCGCCGGGCAGGCGCATGGGCTGGCGCTGCTGCGTCCGGTCGGCAACGACGGCCGCTTTGTCGGCACAACCGACGACGAACTGGAGCACCGGCTGGTCACCGAGACGGAGACCAATGATCTGATCATTCGGCGTCTCAAGGCCCGCGGTCGTCACCTGCGGACCGAGGCCTACGATCATTCCTACCCGCATTGCTGGCGCTGCCGGAGCAAGCTGATCTACTACGCCCGCGATTCGTGGTTTGTGCGGACGTCGGCGGTCAAGCAGCGGATGGCGGAGCTCAACGCCACCATCGACTGGCACCCGGCCGAGGTCGGCAGCGGCCGGTTCGGCGAATGGTTGAACAACAACGTCGATTGGGCCCTGTCGCGCGATCGCTACTGGGGCACACCGCTGCCGGTCTGGGTCAATGACAGCGATCCTGAGGACCGCGTCGTGATCGGCTCGATTGCCGAACTCGAAGCCGTCGCCGGACCGATGGGCGCGGGCGACCTGGCGCTGCACAAGCCCTGGATCGATCAGGTGACATGGCCCGCCCCGAACGGCGGCACCTATCGCCGGGTCAGCGACGTGATCGACACCTGGTTCGATTCCGGGTCGATGCCGTGGGCTCAGTGGCACTGGCCGTTCGAGCATCAGGACGAGCAGGCGGCGCATTTCCCGGCCGATTTCATCTGCGAGGGCATCGACCAGACGCGCGGCTGGTTCTACTCAATGCTGGCGATCGGAACCGCCGCGTTCGATGCCGCCCCGTTCCGCCATGTGATAGTCAACGAACTGGTGCTCGACGACAAGGGACAGAAGATGTCCAAGTCGCGGGGCAACGTGGTCAGTCCGTGGGATCTGGTGGCGCGTCATGGCGCCGATGCCGCCCGGTTGTATCTGTTGCTCTCCAGCCAGGTGTGGCAGCCCAAGCGGTTCGATGCCGAGCAGATCGCCGACGTGGCCGGGGGATTCCTGACCACGCTGCGGGCGACCTATCGCTTTTTTGCGCTCTACGCGGGTGAGCTGGGTCCCGCCCCCGACGCGGCGGAACGCCCGCTGGCCGATCGCTGGATTCTGGGACGCCTCGATCGCACCGTGGCGGCGATGCGGACCGCCTTCGACGGCTACGATGTCACCACCGGCTTGCGCCAACTCGTGAGCTTCGTGGTTGACGATCTGTCGAACTGGTATGTCCGTCTGAATCGCGACCGATTCTGGGCCGCCGACGGCCGGGCCGATCCGGCCGCGGTCGCGACTCTGCACGAGGCACTGGTCACCGTGGCGCGCTTGCTGGCCCCGGCGGCCCCGTTCGCCGCCGACTGGCTCCACCGTGCTCTGACCGGAACCTCAGTGCATCTGGCGGACTTCCCGGTCGCGGGCGACCGCGACGTCGCCGAACTCGATCGGGCGATGGATGCGGTGCGCCGCCTGGCTTCACTCGGTCGCGCGGCGCGGGAGCAGGCCGGCATTCGGGTGCGTCAGCCGCTGGCCACGCTCAAGATCGCCCTGAGCGACGAAGCCCGCGGCCCACAGTTCGATGCGCTGCTCGCGCTGTTGGCGGCTGAAACGAACGTCAAGGCGATCGAGGTAGTGTCGTCGGACGCTGAGCTGGTGCGTCTCCGGGGCACGGCCAACTTCCGCAGCCTGGGGAAGCGCTTCGGCGCGGAGGTGCCGGCGGTCGCCAAGGCCATTGCCGGACTGGGGACCGAGGCGTTGCGGATCCTGGAGCAGGGGGGCAGCCTCACGGCGCCCTATCCGCTCGAACCCGAAGACGTCGTGGTGGTGCGGGACGTGGTCACCGACTGGCCGCTGGCCAGCGATGGTCCGTTCGTGGCCGCGCTGGATCCGACCATCAGCCCGGCGCTTCGGCTCGAAGGCCTGGCCCGGGAAGTTGTCAGCCGGGTGCAGCGGTTGCGACGCGATGCCGGATACGAGGTAACCACCCGGATTGTGGTGGCTGTGGCGACCGACGGGCTGCTGGCGGAAGCCGTGCAGGCCCATCGGGAATGGATTGCAGGTGAGGTTCTGGCCCGAGAACTGGTGATCGGGCCGTTGGCAGGATCCGTCGACCGCGCCGAGACGGTCGACATTGACGACCACACCGCCGTACTGGCTGTACGGCGATTTTCAGGTGACCGGAGCGGCTCCGGTTCCGCGGAGGCAGGCGACGCGTGAAAAAGGCACAACTGAAGCATCTGGAAGGCCGTCTGCTCGAAGAGCGCGCACGGGTGATGAAGGAACTCGGCTACTACGGCGAGTCATTCAATGCCACGCTGCAATCATCGGATGGCGATCTGTCGTCATACTCGTACCACATGGCCGATCAGGGGACCGACGCCATGGAGCGCGAGAAGCAGTTCCTGATGGCCTCGAAGGAAGGACGCTATCTCTGGCATCTGAACGAGGCGCTGCGGCGGCTGTATAACTCGCCGGCCACGTTCGGCAAGTGTCATCAGTGTGGCCAGGCGATTGATCTCGACCGACTCGATGCGCTGCCGCACGCCCGCCTGTGCATCAGTTGCAAGGAAAAGGAAGAGGATGCCAAGCGGCAGTGATCGACGTCCCTTCTGGCTGCTCGTGGCCGGGACGGTCATCATTGATCGCGTGACCAAGGTGATCGCCGAGCGCGATCTGCTGCACGGCCCGGTGCAGGTGGTGGGCGACATCATCCGGCTGCGCCTGATCCATAACCCGGGGGCGGCCTTCGGCCTCGGGTCGACGATCGGTCCGGCCTCGCGCTGGATTTTCATGGCCGTCGCGATTCTGGCTGTTGCACTGCTGTGGCGCATGAGCCAGGAATCCCCGGCGGGTGACCGGCTGCGGCAGTACGCGCTCGGCTTTGTCGCGGGCGGCGCGGTGGGCAACTTGATCGACCGGGTGATCTCGTCGCGCGGGGTGATCGATTTTCTGGATGTCGGCCTCAGTGCGACAGGCTGGCGCTGGCCGACATTCAACGTGGCGGATATGGCAGTGTCGTGTGGCGCGGTGGCACTGGCCATTTCGCTCTGGCGGGAAGATGCCGCGCGACGACACGCCGCCAGCGACTGATTGCTCCGATCCGGTCGTGCTGAGCGTGACTGTGACGCTCACCGAACGGATCGACCGCTTCCTGGCCGACCAACTCGACCTGTCGCGGACCCAGGCGGCCCGCCTGGTGGCCGGCGGCCACGTGGTGGTCGATGGCGAACCGACCCGGGCGTCGCGGCAGGTGACCCGCGGTGCGCTCATCACAGTGACGCTGCCGCAGGATGAGCCACCGCGACGCCTGACGCCGTATCCGCTCGCGCTGCAGATCGTGTACGAGGACGATGCCCTCGCCGTGATCGACAAGCCACCGGGTCTGGTGGTTCATCCGGCACCGGGACATTGGCACGATACGCTGGTCAATGCACTGGTCGCGCGCGGCACGACCCTGGCCGGCGGGGCGGCCGGGCGTCCCGGCATCGTGCACCGCCTCGATCGCGACACCAGCGGCCTGATGGTGATTGCCAAAACCGACCTGGCGCATCGTCGCCTGGGGGCGCTGTTGGCCGCGCGGCGGATCCGGCGGGTGTACGCCGCGCTGGCGTGGGGACATCTCAGCGAGGACACCACCATTGACGCGCCGATTGCCCGGCATCGGACCGACCGTCAGCGGATGGCGGTGATCCCGGAGGGGCGGCCGGCGCGGACCGACGTCTTTGTCATCGCCCGCTTGGGGCCGGTCGACCTGGTCCGGCTCGAGCTGCACACCGGGCGGACTCACCAGATCCGGCTCCATCTTGAGTCGATCGGACACCCGGTCGTCGGCGATCCGGTGTACGGCGGCGGTGGGGCCCGTCGGATCAGCGGCGAGATGCGCGGCTGGGCCCGGCGCCTCGATGCCCTGGCGCCACGTCAGGCACTCCATGCCGCAAGTCTGGCGTTCCGCCACCCGATCAGCGGTGTGCCGCTGCGCCTCCGCTCGCGCTGGCCGGCCGACCTGACCCCCCTGTTGGAGGCGGTGCAGCTCGCCGAGACTCCCTGGCAGGACGACCCGCTCGACCAGTTGGGGTTCCATGACCGAGACCGCTGACAGCCGCCCCAAAGCCACGGGCCTGGTGGTCCGCTCGGCGGCCCGACGCTGGTTCGTGCCGCTGGCCGGGGTGGTCGAAGTCCTCAGACGCCCGGTGATCGCGCGGATCCCCGCCGCCCCGCCGGCGATTCTCGGGCTGGTGAATCATCGCGGCCGGGTGCTGACGGTGGCCGACCCGATCCGTGCCCTGGAACTGGCGGGACCGACCGCCGAGGGTTGGGATGTGGTGGTGGTCGAGGCCCGGGGCCGCCGCTTCGCCCTGGGTGTCGAGGCGGTCATCGAACTCGCCCACGAAGCGCGCACGGGGCTTGCAACACTGGAGCTGGAACGCGTGGCCGACGCGGTGTTCGGCCCACCAACCTGAGCGGAGGCAGCGGGTGGCGCAGCGAATTCTGATTTGTGATGACGCGATCTTCATGCGGACGATGATCGCCGACATTCTCACCGGGGCCGGCTACGAGATTGCCGGCGAGGCGGAGAGTGGGTTGCAGGCGGTGGAGCGCTACAAGGCGCTCCAGCCGGATCTGGTCACCATGGATATCGTGATGCCCGACATGGGGGGCATCGATGCGGTCAAGGCGATCATCGCGATCGATCCGGCCGCCAAGATCCTGATGTGCAGTGCCATGGGCCAGCAGGCGCTGGTGGTCGAGGCGGTCCAGGCGGGCGCCAAGGATTTCGTGGTGAAGCCTTTTCAAGCGGCACGGGTGCTCGAAGCGGTCACGCGCGTGCTGGGCTGATGGCCGACGATCGGCGGGCCCGATACGTCGCGCTGTTTGCGGCTGAGTCGCGATCGTTGCTGGCGGGAGGGCGTCGATCGGTGGCGGCCTGGCTCGATGCGCCCGACGACCTTTCCCATGCCGATGAGATTTTCCGCGTGCTCCATACCGTGAAGGGTATGGCAGCGTCGCTCGGCTTCGATGACCTGGTCACCCGGGTTCACGCCGCCGAGACCGGCCTGGCGGCGGTCCGCGCCGGCGAACGTCAGGTCGCGGTCGACTGGCTGAGTGAACTCGGCCGGGAACTCGATGACATCACGCTGGAGGCCGATGCGGTCATTGCGGCCGAAGATGGCATGGCGCCGGGCGATACCGCTCCCCGGCGCGAGGCCGTGGTCCGGGTCGATACCGCCCGTCTGGATGCGCTGTTCGACGATCTGGGCGCGCTGGTAACCGCCCGCCAGGAGTT
>CBFGTB010000124.1:0-5783 GCA_965651715.1 uncultured Gemmatimonadales bacterium | reverse complement strand
AGGTCGCCCCGCCGTCGTCGGTGCGGTACATGGTGCCGTCCAGCGTGCCGGCGTAGCCCTCGCTCGCCGAGGCGAAGTCGAGGCTGCGGAGATACCCCATCCCGCTGGCCTGCAGCTCCCAGTGCAGCCCGCCGTCATCGCTGGCGAGGATGTCGCCCTGGTCCGAGATCAGCCAGCCGTGCTGCGGGTCGGGGAAGACCATCCCTTCATACTTGGTGGTGATCGGACGGTCGAGCACCAGTCGCCACTCGCCCAACCGCGACACCGTGTCGGGAACGCCCGGCGGCGGCGGCGGCGGCGGTGGTGGCGGCGGCGCGGGCGGCGGAGGAGGCGGAGGCAGCACCGCCGGCGGTGCGTCCGAACAGCCGAGCACCGCCACGGCGGCAACCAGCAAGGCTCGGCGCCACCAGGGGCCGATGACTCCGCGATCTGCAATGGCTCCGATCATGACGGCCTCCCGGGACGGGGTCTCAGAGTGTGGCGTTGTCGATCACGAAACGGTACTTGACGTCACCCCGCAACATCCGCTCATAGGCGTCGTTGATCTGCTCCGCCCGAATCAGCTCAATGTCCGCCACGATGCCCCGCTCGGCGCAGAAGTCCAACATCTCCTGCGTCTCGGCGATGCCCCCGATCAGCGACCCCGCCAGGCTGCGCCGCTTGGCAATCAGACCGAACACCTGGGGTGAGGGGTGCGGCGTCGCCGGCGCGCCCACCAGGGTCATCGTGCCGTCACGCCGCAGCACATTGAGGAATTGGTCGAGGTCGTGCGGCGCGGCGACAGTGTTCACAATGAAGTCCAGGCTGGCGACATGAGCGGCCATCTCGGCCGTGTTGCGGGAGACGACCACCTGGTCGGCGCCCAACACCGTCGCCGCCTCGCGCTTGGACTCCGAGGTGGTGAAGGCCACCACCCGCGCCCCCAGGGCATGGGCCAGCTTGATCGCCATGTGCCCCAGACCACCGATGCCCACCACACCGACAGCCGAGCCCGGGCCGACCTGCCAGTGACGCAGCGGCGACCAGGTCGTGATGCCGGCGCAGAGCAGCGGTGCCACTGCCGCAAGCTGCTGCTCCGGGTGACGGATCCTGAGGACATAGCGCCGGTCCACTACGATGCCGGCGGAGTATCCTCCCAGGGTGTGCCCCGGCGCGTCGGCGGTGACGCCGTTGTAGGTGCCGACCATCGCGTCGCAGTAGTTCTCCAACCCGGCGGCGCAATCGTCGCAACTGCGGCAACTGTCCACGATGCAGCCGATCCCCACCAGGTCACCCGGCGCGAACTCGGTGACGGCAGCGCCGGTCGCCCTGACGCGCCCGACGATTTCATGACCGGGAACACAGGGATACCGGGTGCCGGCCCACTCCGATCGCACCTGGTGCAGATCGGAATGACAGATCCCGCAGTAGGCGATGTCAATCTGAACGTCGTCGGGCCCCGGCTCCCGATGGCTGATGGTGAGCGGTTGCAACTGACTGTCACTGGCGTGAGCGCCATAGGCTTTGATCGGCATATCGGGAGTTCCCCTGGTCGGGTGAATGGGCAGTCGGTGATTGTGTGAATGGTCAACCCGATCCGCCGACCACACAAGCCGACCGAGCGGCCGTCGCGTGACGCGCTGAATCGTGCCGCCATGCGCTGAACTGTGACCCGGCGCCGGGCGACTCCCGCCAGCTTGCTGCATGAACTCTTCAGCGAGTGCGCCCGATGCGCCGTGACCCGGCCGAATGGACCGATCGCCGCCACCGCCTCGGCTTCGAGGCCGAAGAAGCGGCAGGGCGCTGGCTGGCAGATCGCGGCTGGCGGATCGAGGCCCATCGCTGGTCCATGGGACGCCACGATATCGATCTGATCGCCCGCCGCGCCGACGTCGTCGCCTTCGTCGAGGTCAAACTGCGCCACACCGCCCGCTGCGGCACCGGGGTCGAGGCCGTCGGGCTGCGCAAGCGCGCCGCGATCGAACGCACCGCCTGGAGCTGGATCCTGCTCCACGGCCGCTCGGCTGAGCGCTACCGGTTCGATGTCATCTCGCTCGACCGGGCCGATGGCAGCGGTCGGGTGGAACACGTCGAAGACGCATGGCGACCGGGGTGGCGGTGACGGGAGTCTCGATGTGGAGCGAAACGCGACACACCGGCGGGCTTGATTCGGGAAGGATTCGGGGGTATCTTTGGGGTGTATTCGGTAGGTGGAGCGTTTTGCTCCATGTTGAGCGTCAACTGATCACTGGCCGGCATCGGGCCGGCGTATCCACAATGACCGGCGACATCGCGCGCCTTTTCTGGAGCAATCATGGCCACCGACAGCGACCGCAAGAAGGCTCTTTCCCTCGCCATCGCCCAGATCGAGAAGCAGCTCGGCAAGGGCACCATCATGCGGATGGGCAGTGACGGTCCCCGGGTCAAGGTCGGGGCGATCTCGACGGGCGCCCTCAATCTCGACGCGGCATCGGGGATCGGCGGGATCCCGCGCGGGCGGATCACCGAGATCTACGGCCCGGAGTCGTCGGGTAAGACCACCCTCTGTCTCCACCTGGTGGCCAACGTGCAGAAGGCCGGCGGTGTGGCGGCCTATGTCGACGCCGAGCATGCGCTCGACATCGAATACGCCCGCAAGCTGGGCGTCGATGTCGACAACCTGCTGGTGTCGCAGCCCGACACCGGCGAACAGGCGCTCGAGATCGTCGAGATTCTGGTTCGTTCCGGGGCGGTCGAGCTGGTGGTGGTCGACTCGGTGGCGGCGCTGGTGCCCCGGGCCGAAATCGAGGGTGAGATGGGCGACAGTCACGTCGGCTTGCAGGCTCGGCTGATGAGCCAGGCGCTGCGCAAGCTGACCGGGGCGATCAACCGGACCCAGTGCGCTGTGGTGTTCATCAATCAGTTGCGCGAGAAGATCGGGGTCATGTTCGGCAACCCCGAGACCACCACCGGCGGCAAGGCGCTCAAGTTCTACGCCTCAATGCGGTTCGACATTCGCCGCACCGGCCCGGTCAAGGAGCGCGACGCGGTGATCGGGTCGCATGTCCGGGTCAAGGTGGTCAAGAACAAGGTGGCGCCGCCGTTCAAGCAGGCCGAGTTCGATGTGATGTTCGATGAGGGCATCTCGCACACCGGTCTGCTGGTCGATCTCGCCAGCGAGGCCGGGATCATTCAGAAGTCGGGAGCCTGGTATTCCTACGGCGATCAGCGGATCGGTCAGGGCCGTGAGAACGCCAAGTTGTTCCTCAAGGACAACCCGGCGCTCATGGCCGAGGTCGAGGTGAAGGTGAAGGAGGTCCTGGGGATTGGGGCGGAGCCGGTCATGGCCGACAGCGAGGCCGACGACGAGTGATTATCGACGGGATGACGCCCGATCCGCGCCGCCGGGAGAGTACCCGGATCACGGTGCAGGGTCGGCTGGCGTGGACGGTGCCCAACCAGGTCGTCAGTGAGCTGGGTCTCCGAGCAGGTGAACGGCTGCCCGCCGGTGCCGCCGATCGTCTCGATGCGGCGGCGGAAGAGGAGGGGGCGGTGCGGGCTGCTTTGCGGCTGCTGGAGCGCCGGGCCCACTCCCGCGCCGAACTGGAGCGCAAGCTCTCCCGTCGCGGCCACAGTGATGCGGCGGGCGAGGCGGCGCTGCGCCGACTCGAGCGGCTGGGATTGATCGACGACGTGGCGTTCGCCGAACAGTATGTCGTGGCGCGCGCCGCCCAGGGGCGGGGGCCGGCTCGGCTGCGGCGCGACCTCGGTGCGCTGGGGATCGACTCCGGCGTGGTGAGCGCCACGCTGGAGCGGTGCCTCACCAGTGGGGAAGTCGATCCGTGGCAGCGGACGCTGGCCCAGGCGGAGCGCCGCGCCGCCGCGATGCGGGAGCTGCCCCCGCTGACCCGCCAGCGGCGTCTGGCGGCGTTCTTTGCCCGGCGCGGATTCACGGATCAGCGGACCCGCGAGGCGCTCGAGCGGCTCACTGCCTGAGGGCGGGGGGCGGGGGCGCTCCGGCCGCCGCTCAGCGGCACGCTTGACCTGCCGGACGGGGGTCTGTTGATTCGGAAACATCCCCTCCCCGGAGAACGTCACGATGCGCCGCACGCCACGGGTTTGGAGCCTCGGTCTCGCTGCAGCGACCGCCATCGCGATGGTTGCTCCCCTTGCCGCACAACGCCCCGCCACGCTGAGCATGGCTGGCATGTACGATCACGTCGCGGCTGGCTCGCTCTACGGTGTGGCCGCGCAGTCGAGCCCGCTGCCGCTGGGGCGGATCGGCGGTCGCGATCTGTCGCTGGGTGGGCGGGCGTTCGTGGCCCGGGGTGCCCGCCCCGCGGGCGCTGACCACGGCGCGACGCACTGGGGCATTGCGCCGGTGGTGTTTCTGAGCCTGGGCCCGGCGCGGTCCGCGACTCGGGCTCACATCTTCCTCGGGCTGGGATATTCCCGTTTCAGCCGACCCGTTGTGGCGCTGCTCCCCGAGGAGGACGCCCGAGCCGACCAGGTGAGTTCAGGGCTGGCGTCGCAGTCAGGGCTGATCCTTGAGCAGGACGTCGCGCCGGGATGGGGCATCCACGCGTCTCTCACACTCCACGACCAGCCTGTCGCCAGCCGCCGTGAGACGGCGGTGCAGTTCGCGCTTGGAGTGCAGATTCGATAGTGACGGCCCCGGCGCCGTGAGGCCATCTTCAAGTTGACCTGAGGCCATCTTCATGGCCTGGGGGGTCGCAGCATTCGAGCGGGCCGACGGCCTCACCTGATTCCGCCGGCCGCGCTGCGGATGGAGTGGTGACGCTCGTTAGCACTATTCCATTCCGCCCCGCGGCACAAATCGCCCGATCGCAAAGCTCCCCGATTCGTCGCCAGTGTCGACCAAGGCATACAACGTGTCGCCGCTTGCGCCGAGCACCGGTGGACCGCCGCTCAACGCGAGCCATTCGCCGGGGCGGGGTGAGAGCATCAGAACATGCGGATCGCCGTAATACAGGACGCCGCGTACCAATGAGTAGCCCAGCAGCGTGCTCGATGAAAACAGCGCGACTGCAACGTCAAACTGCTTCCCCCATTGGACCAGTTCTTTGGGGCCATGGATGTTGGTCGGGATTTCCATGGTGCGATATCCGACCGGTCGAATGGCAAGACTGCTCATGGTCGAGAGATCGTGTGAACTCTGCCACAGCGAGTCCGAGATGGTGGCCATCGCCACGATCGATGTGCCAGTGCGCCGGTCGGGGACGCTCCAGTACTGCAGCGTATTGCGCCAGTACGGATTTGCCGGATCCCGCGGTGCCGGCGGAGTCTCCTGGACCAAGGCCCGACTCCGCAGGTGGCCATCGGTCCCCCAGCTCATCAAGGCGCCACGATCGGCAGGCAGTGATGTTCCGACCAGCGTCGAATCGTCGATCGCGCTCAGCGACGAGATGAAGGATGTCGAGTCAAGCCGCACGCTCGTAACAAAGGAATCGCCGACAAAGAGTTGAACTCGTCCGCCTCCTTCACCCACCCACAACGAATCGCCGCGCAATGAGAGGAAGCGGGGTTCAATGAACTCGCCCGGTCCTTCGCCTCGGTTTCCCAGGACTGCGAGGGCACGGCCGTCACGACCGAAATGGACCACCCGCGACTCGGACGCATCGGCGATCCAGAAGGTGCCGTCCGAACTGTTGACGGCGAAGCCGGAGAATCGCAGGATGCTGCGCTCCCGGGCTGTGTCCAACCGGATGCTGTCGAGCAGCACAAAACGGTCGCGGAATGCCGTCAGCGGGATGGGAGTGGCGGTAGTCGGTGCCGGCGCCGGTGTCCCGCAGGCGAGCGCAATC
>CBFGTB010000123.1:0-5951 GCA_965651715.1 uncultured Gemmatimonadales bacterium | reverse complement strand
GTGCCCTGCCGGTCACCTCGACCCGCGGCGAGGTGGCCGCCAGGCGGAACAGCTCAGCCAGCTCACCCGTCACCTCGGCCAGGTCAATCGACTCCAGCGGTCCGGCCGTCCGCTCCGGTGGTGCCCCATAGCGGGCAAACGATCGCGCAATCCGATCGAGTCTGTCGATCTCGGCCAGGACCCGCTCCACTGTGGCATCGACCTGGGCCGGCAGATCGGCGCGCCCGTCGGCCCCCAGGCGCCGAAGATGCTGCAAGCCCAGCCGCATCGGTGTCAGCGGATTCTTGATCTCATGGGCCACCTGACGCGCCATTTCGCCCCAGGCCACAATCCGCGCCGTTCGCGCCGTCTCGTCCTCGAGCCGCGCCTCACTCTCCCCCAAGTCGCGTTCCATCTGATCGATCGCGGTGAACACCGGCTCAAACTCCGCCGGCGGATGCCACAGCGGTGGCGCGGCCTCGCGTCGCCCGATCGCGATCGCCCGCCGCCGCAGTTGCTCGATCGGCTGCCCCAACGCCCGTGCCACCGCCGTGGCGACGGCAATCGCCGCCAGGGTCCCGCCCAGCGACGCCAGCAACAGCAGCAGCCCCAAATCGATCTGGTCCCGGGCCAATTGGACGTCCACGCCCGGCAGCACCGCCGCCACTCCGACATCGGACCCGACCAACGCCGCGCTGGCCCGCACATCGGCCGCCGGAATCGGTCGGCCCACCGGAGCCGGATCGCTGCCCGGCGTCCCCACCATCTCGGGATCCAACACCGGCGGCAACACGCCCAGCTCCGCCAACAGATCGAGGCTCGCTGCCACCAGACGACCGCCCCGGTACAGCCCGAACTCGGCTCCCGCCCGCTCCGCGATCAAGGCCAGATCAACTGACGTCGGTGGTCCGGCGACCTGCTCGTCAAACGCCTCGTCGCCCATCACACCGTCGAGCGCCCGGGCCACATCGGCGGCGCGGTCACGGCCCACGTCCTGTCGCAGCCGCAGGGCCGACCAGAGGGTAAAAAATGCGGCCGGCACCACGAAGAAGGCCATCAACGCGGCGGCAATGGTCCGACGGTAGGAGCGGCGGAACATGGTACCGCTCCCCCGCTGGCGCGGCGACGCGCCGATCATCCGCTGGAGCACGGTCCACGCCACCAACACCAGCACCACATCGAGGATGACAGTGAGCGCGGCCCGCACAATGAACGGGCGCGGCGTCGACATCGTTATCGTCGCCCGGACGGCCAGCGGCGCCGCACCGGCACTCACCACATGGGTCGTTCGCACAAAGCGTCCCCGCCGGGTGAACTGCTCCACCGACGCCGCCGGGATGCTGGCCATCGCTTCGAGTTGATAGGCCGGCTCCGCCGGCGAGCGCCAATCCACAAGCCGCCCGAACCGGGTCGGCCGCACCAGGCGCGATCGCGGCCCGATCAACACTGTGGCGGCAGTATCGCCGCTCAGGGGAACCACCATGGCGTAGTGACGGCCCGGTCCGCGCGCCAGCGGGACGATGCGGCCCGGACCAGGATCGCGGACCAGCGCCTTGAGATCGTCCCAACTGGCCGAGAGTTGATCCAGCGCCACCCAGTCGGTCACCGTGGTGTCGGACCACACGGCAAGTTGGGTCGGCGCCCCGATCCGGTAGAGCGGTGATGCGTGCCACGCGGCGTACAGCGCCGGAAGCCGGGTCGCATTGTGGGCCCGCACCGCCGCACCGAACTGCTCCAGCGGTGCGATGATGCTGCTGTCCCGCGGCGCCGCGAGATCAGCAAGATCGGCGTTCGCCGTGCTCATGCGCTGATCGAGTGAGGCACCCCACGCCGCCAGCGCCGCCAGAATCGCCGCCGACGTGATCACGCCGATCCGCCGCGCAAAGGGCGAGGTCACCGGCAGCAGGGCCGCAAACGGAATCAGCCAGAGCGGCAAATACCACCCGGGCCAGCCCGACGGCGCCCACGCCACAATCCCGATGCCCCCGACCACCACCGCCGCGCCGGTCGCGGTCCAGCCCCAGCGCCCGCTGCTGAGCGCGTCATCAGTCGATCGCAGTGGCGCCGACGCCAGCAGCAGGTAAGCCGCAGTCGCCCAGGCCAGCATCGCCTGCCACCCGAACCAGATCACTATCGAATCGGGTTCGGCCGGCGGGGCGAGCCGCGTCGACGCCAGCGCCACCAACAGCGGCGCCACCGCCAGCAGAATGCCGGCGCCGATCAATCCGACCGGACTGCGCCGCGCCGGACGGCGCCACAGGACGATGGCAAGCAGCAGCAGCGCGGCGGCGAGCAGGGCCGCCTTGAGCGCCACTGCACCGATGGCCGGCGGCGCCAATCCGGCGCGATCGATCACCCAGATCGGCAGCAGCAACGCCGCCACCCTCACCAGCGGCGGCCCACCGGTCAGCACCACGATCGCGACGATGCTCAGCCCGATCACGATCTGCCAGCGGGCAATCAGATCCCGGTGCGCCACGAACGCCTCGGGCGCCGCCGCCACCGCCGTCATCGCCCCGCGGATCCGCCCGGCCGCGCCGTCTGCCGAATCGAAACGCAGCACACTGTCGCTCAACGACCACTGCCACTGCACCCGCCCCCACCCGCGCGAGCGCTCCGCCAACGACGGCCCCGGCGCCGGCAACGCCGCAGTGCGGTCGAGCAACAGGGTGACCTGGGCGCGACGCCCGGCGCGCGATTCCACCACTGTCAATGTCCGGGCAAAGGGCGTCTGTTGCAGCGCCGCCGCCGTTGATCCGTCGAGCGGTCGCACCCGCAGCGGACCCGCGAGCGCCACGACAGTATCGCCGCCCAACACCACGACCCCCTGCTCCAGCTCACCACTCGAGAGCAGGTCGGTCAGGTCGGGGACCCGGCCCGGCGCGATATCGGCAGCCCGCAACAACGCGTAGCGAGCCACCTGGCGTCCGCCGGCTATGGCCGTGGCCAGCATCCTGTCACGCGCCGCGTTGGCGACAGCCACCGCCTCAATCCGGGTCCGCTCGGGGGCCGCCCGCACCCGCCAGCTCGCCCGCGCCGCCAACAGCGCCAGCAGACCGAAACTGCCCAGTGCCAACGCCAACGCCAGCCGGATCCGCGAACCGTCCCGCCAGACCCAGACCGCCAGTGCCCACGCCACAAGTCCCGTCACCAGCAGAATCGGACCGCTCGGCTGGAAGGCGGCCTCGCCCGCCATCAGCGCCAGCACCCCCAGTCCCCACCAGACCGTGGCCACCGGCTGGCGTCGGGATGTCCCACCTTGAAACTTCCCATCGGGGCGGTCGTATATCACCACAGTGCAGTGCTTTCCTGATCCTGACGGACCTGAAGGGCGGACCATGCGGAGTCGAATTGTAGCTGTTCTTGCCGCGCTGGTGGTGGGCGCGAGCTTCCCGGTCGGCGGTGCGGCCCAGGCCGTACCCAGTCGGCTGTCGCTCACCGAGGCCATTCGTCTGGCCCGGGAAAACAATCCCGGCTATCGCCAGACGCTCAACGATGAAGGGCCGGCCGCGGCCGCCGTGCGCGCCGCCTGGGGCGGCCTGCTGCCCAACATCAGCAGCAGTATGGGGATCAACTACACCCGCGCCGGGCGCCAGACGCTGGCCAATCAGATCTTCCAGAACTCGGCCCAGCTCGGCTCGAGCTACAGTATTAATGCCTCACTCGGCATCAGCTACGGCCAGTTCCTGGCGCCTCAGCGGAGCAAGGCCCAGGCGCGGGTCACCGAAGAGAATATCGCGCTGGCCGAAGTGAATCTGGTGGCCGACGTCAGCAGTCAGTATCTGGCTGTCCTCCGGGCCGAAGCCAATGTCGCGGTGGTCGAGCAGCAGGTCAGCCGCAACCAGGCCTTCCTGCAGCAGACTCAGGCGCGCTTCCAGGTCGGGCGCGGCAACATGGTCGAGGTGCGCCAGGCCGAGGTGGCCAAGTCGGCCTCCGACGTCCAGTTGCTCCGGGCGCGCCAGGCGGCGACCAGTGCGCGGATCGAGTTGATGCGCCGGATCGGTCTGCCGGCCGGCAGCGACATCGCCAGCCTGGAGCTGACCGACACCTTCAGCCTGACCGAGCCCCATTGGACCCTCGACGCGCTGATCGCGCAGGCCCACCAGGAGAACCCCCAGATCCGTGCCGCCGACGCGCAGCAGGATGCGGCGCGGATCGGGGTCACGGCGGCCAAAGCCGAATATCTGCCCAGCTTCTCGATCAGCACCGGACTGCACGGCTTCACGCAGCAGTCCACCCGGGTCGAGCCGCTGCTGGCCAATGCCTTGGCCGGCGCTCAGTCACAGGCCCAGAATTGCGCCTTCCAGAACGCCATTCTCGAGCGGTTGACCTCGCCCCATCCGGCGCCCAATGGTGGCATCATCCCCGATTGCAACAGCTACGCCGGCCTCGATGCCACCGGCACCATGCTCCAGTCGGACATCACCCAGCGGATCCGCGACAGCAACACCGGCTGGCCGTTCGGCTTCACCCGGCAACCGTGGGGCATCTCGTTCGGCGTGTCGTTGCCGCTGTTCGACGGCTTCCGCCGGGCCCAGAGTGTGTCGGCGGCCCGCGCCGCCGAAGACGACGCCCGCGAGGCCGTCCGCGCCCGCCGCCTGGAAGTCGACGGCCAGATTCAGTCCGACCTGCTGGCGGTGCAGACCGCCTGGCAGGCCGCCAGCATCGCCGACAGCAATCGTTCGGCCGCCGCCGACCGCCTGCTGCTGGCGCAGCAGCGCTACGAGGTGGGCAACGGCACCGCGCTCGAAGTCGCCGATGCCCAGAATGCCGTGACCCAGGCGGAGTTCGATTACGTCGCCGCCGTGTATGACTATCACACCGCTGTCGTTGGCCTCGAAGCCGACGTCGGCCGTCCCATTCGCTGACCGGGAGAGGACCAGCAGATGTCTCGTGGAACCAAGATCGGTATTGCCATCGGTGCGCTCGTCGTGATCGTGGGCGTTCTGAGCGCCATCGGCAGTCGCCGCGGCAAGGGCGAGGTCGAGGTCCGCCTCGAAGCGGTCCAGAAGCGCGATCTCGTCTCCGCCGTCACGGCCAGCGGCAACATCGAAGCCAAGAGCCAGGTCGATGTCCAATCGGAAGTGACGGCCCGGATTCTCAAGATCCATGTCCAGGAGGGCGACCTGGTGACCCGCGGTCAGCTCCTGATCGAACTGGATCAGGTGCAATTCAAGGGCGCGGTGGATCGCGCCACCGCCGCGCTCACCTCGCAGCGTGCCTCCGAGGTGCAGGCCCGCGCCAATCGCGACCAGGCTCACCGCGCCCTCGACCGCGCCCTCGAGCTGAAGCGCACCACGCCGACGCTGATCTCCGACGAGGAAGTCGAGACCGCGCAGCAGCAGGCCGACGTGGCCGACGCGGTCTACCTCTCCAGTCAGGCCCAGGTCCAGCAGAGCGAGGCATCGCTCAAGGAAGCCCAGGACAACCTGGCCCGCACCAAGCTGTATGCGCCGATCTCGGGCCGGGTGGTGCGCCTGGCGGTCGAAGAGGGCGAAGTGGCACAGACCGGTACCTTCTCCCGTGATGTCGGCCTGCTGATGCGAATCGCCGATCTGTCGGTGATTCAGGCCACAGTCAAGGTCGATGAAACCGACGTGGTGCGGCTGGCCCTTGGCGATTCGGTCTCGGTCGAAATCGACGCCTTCCCCGACACCACATTCGTCGGCGAAGTCACAAAGATCGCCAACAGCGCCGCGACCACCACCACGACCACCCAGGGCAGTGATCGGGCTGTTGACTTCGAAGTCGAGGTGACCCTCGCCAATCCGCCGGCCGATGTCCGCCCCGATCTGTCGATGACCGCCCGAATCATCACCGATGTGCGGCATCAGGTGCTCAGCATTCCGATCATTGCGCTCACCTCCCGCGCCCGCACGCCGAGCGGTGATTCGCTGGTGAGCCAGCCGCTTGTCGATTCCACCGGCGCCAAGGTGCCCGAGCAACTGGGCGTGTTCCTGGTACACAACGGC
>CBFGTB010000122.1:0-6000 GCA_965651715.1 uncultured Gemmatimonadales bacterium | reverse complement strand
CCGGGGCAGTGAATGGCACCCGTTCGAGACCATCGTCGCCTCCGGTCCACGCGCGGCGCTGCCCCATGCCCGCAGTTCGACCCGACAGCTCGCCCGCGGCGACCTGCTGCTTATCGACTTCGGCGCTCGGGTCGGCGGCTACTGTTCCGACATCACCCGCACCGTGGTGATCGGTCCGGCCGACGATCGCCAGCGGACCATCTATCAACTGGTTCACGACGCTCAGCGGGTCGCTCGGGAGGGGGTGCGCGCCGGCATGACCGGTCGCGAGGCCGATGCACTGGCCCGGGAGATCATTGCAGCCGGCGGTTTTGGTGAGGAATTCGGCCACTCGCTCGGCCACGGCATCGGGCTCGATGTCCATGAGGGGCCGCGGCTGGCGCAGACCGCCGAAGAGTCGCTTCCGGTGGGTGCGGTGGTCACGGTGGAGCCGGGAATCTATCTTCCGGGATGGGGCGGGGTCCGCCTCGAGGATGATGTCCTGCTCGGCGCCGAGGGCGCCGAGCTGATCAGCGATGGACGGACCGACCTGGTCGAACTCGACACCTGAAGGCGGGAGCACGCTTGGCCACCACGGCAGATATTCGTAATGGACTGGTGATTGCCCTCGACGGGCGCCTCACCCAGATCACCTACTTCCAGCACGTCAAGCCGGGGAAGGGCAGCGCCTTTGTCCGGACCAAGCTGCGCGATGTGCGGACCGGGGCCGTGCTGGACCGGACCTTCCCCTCGGGCGAGCGGTTGGAGGTGGTCGATCTGATGCACCGTCAGATGACCTATTCCTACCGGGATGGCGACTTTTATCACTTCATGGACCTCGAAACCTTTGACGACGTGATGCTGACCGCGACCCTGATCGGGGACGATCAGCTCAAGTATCTCAAGGAAGGGATGGAGTGCACTGTGCTGATGCAGGATGAGACCGCGCTCACCGTCGAGCTTCCCAATTTTGTCGAGCTGGAGATCGTCGAGACCGATCCCGGCATTCGGGGCGACACCGCGACGGGGGGCACCAAGCCCGCCCGTCTGGAGACCGGCGCCGTCGTGCAGGTGCCGTTGTTCATTGAACCCGGGACGGTGATCCGGGTCGATCGCCGCGACGACAAGTATCTGACCCGCGTATGACACCCGACGAAATGACCGACCTCGCCCGTGCCCTCGAAAAGGTGCCGGGGCTCAAGGGCATCGACCTGCGCGACGTGCGCCGTCTGGCGCAGTTGCTTCACGATCACCCGGAACTCGGTTCGATCGAGTTGAAGGGATTCTTCGGGACCGGGGTGGTGATCACCCGGACCAGCCACAGCACGGCGGCTCCCGCCTGGCTGCCCGGCCCGCCGCCGCCGACCACCGTGCCGCTGGCGGCTCCGGCGGCCGCAGCACCGGCCCCCGAGGCCGCTCCGGCGGCGGCTGCTCCCGCGACGGCGCATCTCAAGGAGATCAAGTCGCCGATGGTGGGCACCTTCTACGCTCAGCCGGAACCGGGCGCCGATCCCTACGTGCGGGTGGGCTCGCGGGTGAGTCAGGGCGAGACGGTCTGCATCATCGAAGCGATGAAGATCATGAACGAGATCGAAGCCGAGGTCTCGGGCGTGGTCCGCGAGATCTGCGTCGAGGACGCCTCACCGGTGGAGTACGGCCAGGTTCTCTACCGGGTCGACCCCAATGGCTGAGACCGGTCTGACCCCGAGCGGTGATGCCGCTTCGGGACCGGCCTTTCAATTTCGCGCCACGATCGTCGAGATGGTGCGTCGGGGCGCGTCCGACCTGTTGCTCAAGGCCGGGCGGCCGCCCACCATCCGGGTCAGCGGCACGTTGGCGATGCTGGATCAGCCGCCGCTCAAGCCCGAGGAACTCAAGCTGTTGGCCGAGTCGTTGATGACGCCGCGGCAGATCCGCGAGTTCACCGAGACCAAGGAAGCCGATTTCGGTATCGGCGTGCCGGGCATCGGTCGGTTCCGGACCAATGTCTATCAGCAGCGCGGCACCGTGGCCTTCGCCTTCCGCGGCATTCCGTACGAAGTGCGCACCATCGAGGAGTTGCTGCTGCCGCCGGTGCTGGAAGAGATCGCGATGCGGCCGCGCGGCCTGGTGTTGGTGACCGGCATCACCGGCAGTGGCAAGTCGACGACGCTGGCGGGGATGATCGAGCATATCAACCGGCATCGCCACGTCAACGTGATCACGATCGAGGATCCGATCGAGTTCCTCCACCGCGACCAGAACTCCAACGTGTCGCAGCGCGAAGTGGGCAGCGATACGTTGTCGTTCGATCACGCACTCCGGCACGTGCTGCGTCAGGATCCTGACGTGATTCTGATCGGCGAAATCCGCGACAAGGATACGATGGACACCGCACTCAAGGCGGCCGATACCGGGCATCTGGTGTTGTCGACGATTCATACCACCGATGCGACCCAGACCATTTCGCGGATTCTGTCATTTTATCCGCCCCATCAGCACGCCGAAATCCGGATGCTGTTGTCGACCGCCCTGGCGGCGATCGTCTCGCAGCGCCTGGTGCCGCGCGCCGACGGGCACGGCCGGGTGCCGGCGGCGGAGGTGCTGGTCAATACCGCGGCGGTGGCCGACAACATGCGCGACACGCAGAAGGCACTCTCGATTCCGGAACTGATTGCCGAAGGCGGCACCACCTACGGCATGCAGTCGTTCGACCAGTCGCTGATGCGCTGGTACACCGAGGGCGTCATCAGCTACGACGACGCGATCTTCCACGCGACCCATCCGAGCGAGTTCGCGCTGCGGGTCTCGGGGATCAGCGCCTCAAGTGACCGGACCTTCGATGATCTGGGTCCGAAGGGTCGGCAATAATGTTCCGCAAAGTCATGATTGCCAATCGCGGCGAAATCGCGTTGCGGGTGATTCGTGCCTGCCGCGAACTCGGCGTCGAGACGGTGGCGGTGTTCAGCGAGGCCGATCGCGAATCGCTGCATGTCCGTTTTGCCGATGACGATGTCTGCATCGGCCCGCCGCCGGGGCGCCAGTCCTATCTGCGCATCCCGCATCTGATCGCGGCCGCCGAGGTGACCGGGGCCGACGCGATTCATCCCGGCTACGGCTTCCTGGCGGAAAACGCCGAGTTCGCTGACACCTGCGCCGCGTCGGGGATCGCCTTCATCGGACCGACCGGTGATCAGATCCGCGCCATGGGCGATAAGGCGTCGGCGCGCCGTCTGGCCCACGAGGCCGGCGTGCCCACCGTCCCGGGATCGCCGGGGGTGATGACCGATCCCGATCAGGCGCTTGAGGTGGCGACCGAGATCGGCTTTCCGGTCATCATCAAGGCCACGGCCGGTGGCGGCGGCAAGGGGATGCGGATTGCCCGGTCGGCCGACGAGTTCAGTCAGCTCTTTTCGCTGGCGCAGAACGAGGCGCTCTCCGCCTTCGGCAACGGCGATGTCTACGTCGAGCGCTACCTGGCGCGGCCGCGTCACGTCGAGATTCAGGTGCTGGGTGACCGCCATGGGCGGGTGATCCATCTGGGGGAGCGCGACTGCTCGGTACAGCGGCGGCATCAGAAGTTGATTGAGGAATCGCCCTCACCGGCGCTGACGCCCGAGTTGCGCGAGGCGATGGGCTCGGCGGCCGTTCAGTTGGCGTCGGCGATTGACTACGTCGGGGCGGGCACTGTCGAATTCCTGCTCGATGAGGACGGTTCGTTCTACTTCATGGAGATGAACACCCGGATCCAGGTGGAGCATCCGGTCACCGAGATGGTGACCGGCTGGGACCTGGTCAAGGAGCAGGTCCGGGTCGCGGCGGGCGAGCCGCTGCCGGTCGAGCCGGTCCATCTCACCGGGCACAGCATCGAGGTCCGGATCAATGCCGAGGACCCGTATCGCAACTTCCAGCCCAGTCCGGGATTGATCACCGCCTACCATCCGCCGGGCGGGCCGGGCGTCCGAGTCGACACTCATGTCTACGCCGGCTACACCGTGCCGCCCTACTATGACTCGCTGCTGGCCAAGCTGATTGTGCATGGGCGGGATCGGGCTGAGGCCCTGGCGCGGATGGGTCAGGCGCTCGACTCGTTCATTCTTGAGGGTGTGACGACCACCATTCCGTTCCTGGCGCGGGTGATGCGCCATCCCGACTTTGTGGCGGGGCGGGTTGACACCAAGTTCCTCGAACGCGAGCCCCAGCTACTCAAGCCCGAGTCGGACCCGGTCGCATGATCGACGTCGCGTTCGCGCCGAACGACGTCGCCGCGCGGGACGTTGCCGGCCGAGCGGTGGTGGTGATCGATGTCTTGCGGGCGACCACGACCATCTGCGCGGCTCTGGCCAGTGGGGCGCGCGAAGTCATCCCGGTCCGTGACGCCGACGAGGCGCTGCGGCTGGCGCGGTCGATCGGCCGGGCCAACGTGGTCCTGGCGGGTGAGCAACTGCTCGAACCGATCCCGGGGTTTCAGGCGGGCAACTCGCCGCGCGAGATGACCGCCGATCGGGTGGCGGGCAAGGCGTTGATTCTGATGACAACCAATGGCACCGGCGCGTTGTTGGCGACGGCCGGGGCGCGGCAGGTGATCGTGGCGGCGGGCGTCAATCTCGCTGCCGCCGGCGCGCAGGCGCATGCCCTCTATCAGGAGAGCGGCAATCTGTTGATTCTCTGCGCCGGTCGTGAGACCGGTTTCGGACTTGACGACACCTACATCGCCGGCTGTCTGGTTCGCGCGGCGCTGGGTGGGCGGCGGACCCGCAAGGGTCTGGGCGACAGTGCCATTGCGGCCATGGATCTGGTGCGCTGCTACGGCGATCGTCTCGATCGCGTGCTGGCGCTGTCGCGGGCCGGCCGCGCGCTGGTGGCGCATGGACTGGGTGAGGATGTTCGCTTCGCCGCCCAGATCGACATGTTCGACTTTGTTCCGGTCTTCCACGAACGGCGGGTCACCCGGACCGCCGGGATCGCGCCGTCGCGATGACGTTGCCCGACCGACGCCGACTCGGCGCCACCGCCGCGCTGGCGGTGGGGGTGTTCTTCCTGTTGGCGCTGTTGCCGCTGCCGCTGACCGGCCCGGTGGGTGCCGCGGTGGGCCCGGCGCTGTGGCGGGCGCTGGGAGTCGGTGCGCTGGGCGTCCCGGTCTTCTTCGGGGCCGTGGGTTGGGCCGGTTTCGGTCGCCTGGGGCGACTTGATCAGAAGCGGGTCGCGATACTCATCGCCGCCAACGCGCTGCTGATCCCCTTCCTGATCGGAGTGATCGGCGGGGTGACTCAGGGTGATTTTCTGGCGCCGCTGGGCGACTGGCGGCTCACCGCGCGGGCGGTGGGGTGGTTGCCGGGATTTCTGGCGCGCGGTGCGCTCGACTCGATCGGCGTCGCGGGCGGCCTGATCGCCGGATTCGTGGCGATCACCGCCGTCACCCTGGCGACTGTTGCCTGGCATCCGCTCCAGCGGCTTGAGGGGGATCGCCGGTCGACCGATTCAGCCGCGGCCGCCGCCGCGCCGACCGAGCCGGTGGTGCGGATTGCCGATCAGGTCGCCGCGACCGATCCGGTTGCTCCGGCGCCGCGCACCCGGCAGCCGCGTCGGCCGACTCCGGCGCTGGACCTGGTCGATGATGATGACGCTCCGCCACCGGCGGTGGCCGACGACGCCGTTCCGCCGCTGGAACTGCTCACGCCCGCGGCGGCTGCCGATGCCACAGCCGATGAGGCCGAACTGCGCCGACTGGGCGAGTTGCTGCTTCACACTCTCGAAACATTCAAGGTCAAGGGCAACCTGGCCGGCATCACTAGCGGCCCCACCGTCAGTCAGTTTGAGGTCGTCCCGGCGGCGGGGGTCAAGGCGGGGCGGATTGTGGCGCTGGCCGACGACCTGGCCATCACCATGCGGGCGCAGTCGCTGCGGGTTGCGCCGATCCCGGGTCGCGGTGCCGTGGGGGTCGAGATTCCCAACCCGCATCCCCGGATGGTCACCCTGCGCGAGCTGTTGGCCAGCGACGCCTGGCGGGCCTCGACCGGCACCCTGCCGGTGGCGCTGGGG
>CBFGTB010000121.1:0-6055 GCA_965651715.1 uncultured Gemmatimonadales bacterium | reverse complement strand
ACCGGGTCGTATCAGCCCGATTTTGTCGCCTTCGAAACCGACAAAACGATAGTACTGCCCTGGGATTGAGGCCGCGGCGCTGACTGAGGCTCAGGACGCGCTCACGATGTCGCGCCAGCGCCCGCCGGCGCTCAACAGATCGCCGGCGGCGCCGACCAGATCGGGCGAGCCCACAAGGAACTGACAGTCGGGCTCGCCCCAGGCGCCGCATGCCACTTCAATCACGGCCAGCGGTGCGCCGGCGATGTCGGAGAGCAATGCCGCCAGGGCCCCGGCCGTGAAATGGCACACGGGGACATCGCTGCCGGCGGGATCGGCTTCGGGGCAGTCGGGATGATGGACCAGCAGGGCGATCCCGGCCAGCGGTTCGATGGTGATCCGGCCCCAGCCCACCGTGACGAGGAACTCACTCAGCAGCGGTTCGAGCCAGCGATGGTCGAGGTCGCCGATCCGGTCAAGTCCGGTGGTGGATTCGACCTGGGCGGCCCAGCGACGCGCCAGGGCGTGCCCGGTGGCCGCACCGGCTTCGCTGAGCAGCGCGGCGGCATCGGCGGCTGTGGCGCTCAGACGGCGTCGGAGCGCATGCAGGCTGGTGGCAGAGATCCGGAAGTCGGGCATGGGCCGCGAAACTACGCCGCGCCGTCCAGCAGCCGCAAGAGTTCGGCTTCGTCGATCACCGTAATGTTGAGCGCGGCGGCCTTGGCGAGCTTGTCGCCCGCCTCGTCACCCGCGACCACGGCTGTGGTGCGCTTCGAGACCGCCGATTTGACAACTCCGCCCGCCGCTTCGATCAGGGCGGTGGCCTCGCGGCGGCTGAGGGTGGGAAGCGTGCCGGTCAGCACGAAGATCTGGCCGGCCAGCGGCAGGGCACCACCGGTCTCCCCGGCCGTGTCTTCACGCTGGGCGACTCCGGCCTCGCTCAACCGATCCAGCAGCCGGGCATTGTCAGGACTGGCGAGATACTCAGCCAAGGCCCCGCTCACCGCCGGCCCCAGCCCATCGATCGACTCGACCTCTTCCGCCGTGGCGGTGCGGACCCGCGCCAGGCTGCCGAAGCGGCGGGCCAGTGCCTTGGCCGCGACAGCTCCGACATAGCGAATGCCGAGGCCACTCAACAGCGCCCGCAGCGGCCGACCCCGGGCCGCATCGATGGCAGTGATCAGCGCCGCGGCGGACTGCTCGGCGAAGCCGTCGAGCTGGAGCAACTGCTCGGTGGTGAGTTGGAACAGATCGGCAGCGTCGCGGATCAGCCCGGCGTCGAGCAACTGACGCAGCCGCTCGGGTCCCAGTCCGTCGATGTCCAGCCCGGCCTTGGAGACGAAGTGGACGAGGCCCTCGTAGGCCCGGCCGGGGCAGGCGACGTTGACACAGTAGCGCGCCACCTCGCCCTCGGGCCGCACCAGTGGACTGTGGCAGTAGGGGCACGTGGTGGGCGGTGTCCAGGGCTGCTCCTCGCCGCTGCGCCGCGAGCGGTCGGGCCCGATGACCTTGGGGATGACATCCCCCGAGCGGATCACCTCGACCACGTCGCCGATCCGGACATCGCGCGAGGCGATGATCTCCTCGTTGTGGAGAGTGGCCCGGGTTACCGTGACACCGCCGATTCGGACCGGCTCGAGAATCGCCGTGGGGGCCAGCGCACCGGTTCGGCCGATGTTGACCTCGATGTCGAGCAGCCGGGTGAAGGCGGCTTCGGCGGGGTACTTGCGCGCAATCGCCCAGCGTGGGATGCGGTTGGAGACCGTGCCGAGTTCCTCCTGGAGGGCCAGGTCGTCGACTTTGATCACGATGCCATCGGCGTCGAAGGGCAGGGTCCGAATGTCGGTACTCCATCGGTCGGTGGCGGCGACCACGGCGGCAATGTCGGGCAGGGTCTGATGATGGGGTTCCACCGGGAAGCCCCACGCCGCGAGCGCGCTGAGCATCTCGCTGTGGCGCGCCACCGGCCGGTCGCCGGTCAGGGTGACCACCTGATAGGCGTAGAACGCCAGCCGACGCCGCCGGGCCTCGCCGGGATCGAGCGCGCGGAGCGCCCCGGCCGCGGCGTTGCGGGGGTTCTGGAGCGGGTCGAGTCCCTGATCGGCGCGGTGGGCGTTCACTCGGGCAAGGGCTGCGCGGGGGATGTACACCTCGCCGCGCACCTCCATGCGGGCGGGCCAGTTGCCGGGCCGCAATTGCAGCGGGATGTCCTGGATCGCTCTGACGTTGCCGGTGATGTCCTCGCCCACGACGCCGTTGCCGCGGGTGACGCCGCGCACCAGAACACCGTTCTCGTAGCTGAGCGACAGGGCGGCCCCATCGATTTTGACTTCGAGGGTGAGCGCCGCCGCGGCCGCGCGGGAATCGACCCGAACCATGCGTTCATGCCAGGCCCGCAGTTCGGCAGCGTCGAAGGCGTTGTCGAGCGAGAGCATCGCCACCGCGTGCTCGGCCTTGGGCAAGGATGTCGCCGGCGCGCCGCCGACGCGGCGGGTGGGGGAGTCGACAGTGACCCGATCGGGGTGGGCGGCCTCGAGCGCGACCAATCGGCGGAAGATCCGATCGTATTCGTCGTCACTGAGCTGCGGGGCGTCGAGCTCGTAGTAGGCGCGATTTGCCTGATCAAGCTCGTCCCGCAGGGCGCGAAGTTCGCGGTCGATGTCGTCGCTCATCATCTCACTCCGTACCGGGACGGTCTCGGGTCGGGGTCGCTGTGCGGCACGGGCGGGCGTACTATTCGCCTGTCCCTTCTACCTGGTCCGATGACGAATGGTCATTCCGCGTCTGATTGAGCGCAAGCGCGACGGCGACGCACTCCGCCCCGAGGAGTGGCGTGAGCTGATCGTGAGCTACGTCGCCGGCGAGGTGCCCGACTATCAGATGGCGGCCCTGGCGATGGCGGTGGTCTTTCGTGGTCTCAACAGCGACGAACTCGCCGCGTTGACCGACGCCATGCGCGACTCGGGGGCGACGCTGCCGCGGTCGGCGGGCGGTCCGCCGCGGATCGACAAGCACTCCACCGGTGGAGTGGGCGACACGACATCACTGGTGCTGGCGCCGTTATTGGCGAGCTGTGGCGTGGCGGTGCCGATGATGTCCGGCCGCGGCCTGGGGCATACCGGCGGGACACTCGACAAACTGGAGAGCATTCCCGGGTTTCGGACCGAGCTGTCGCTCGACGAAGCGGCCCGTCAGCTCGATCGGATCGGAGTTGTCATGTTCGGCCAGACCGACCAGATCGCTCCGGCCGACCGGCGGCTCTACGCCCTGCGGGACGTGACAGGTACCGTGCCGTCGAGCGGGCTGATCGCCGCCAGCATCATGTCCAAGAAGCTGGCCGAGGGGCTCGATGGCCTGGTGTTGGACATCAAGGTGGGGCCTGGGGCGTTTCTGACGACGACGGCGGCTGCCCGTGAGCTGGCGGCGACGATGATGCAGCTCGGGCGTCGCGCCGGCTGTCCGACAGTGGCGCGACTGACCGCGATGGACCGTCCCCTGGGCGCGGCGATCGGCAATGCCCTGGAAGTGCGCCAGGCGATCGCCGCGCTGCGGGGCGAGCAGGACGGCGCCCTGATGGACGTGACCCGCGCCCTTGCCGCTGACATGCTCCGACTGGCCGGCCGGGCGTCGACCGAGTCGGAGGCCGACGCACTGCTCAGTGCGGCGATCGAGAGCGGGCGTGCGATTGAGACGTTCGGGGCGTTGATTGCGGCCCAGGGCGGTGATCCTGCGGTACTCGACACGCCCGACCTGCTGCCGCGCGCGGCGGTGGAGTTCGTGGTTCCGGCCGGTCGTGCCGGCATCATGCCGGCCCTGCCACCCCGGGAACTGGGCGAGGTGGTTGTGGACCTGGGTGGCGGACGGGCCGAGCGCGATGCGGCGATCGATCCGGCGGTGGGGCTGGTGATTGCAGCGCCGGTTGGTGTCGCGGTTGAACCCGACGACGAAGTGATCCGGATCCACGCCCGCAGCGGCCCCCAGGCTCAACGTGCCGCCGCTCGACTCCGTACCCTGATCGCGGCGGCGTGGGATGCGCCGCTCGCGCCGCTGCCGCTCCTGATCGAGCGGATCGCTGATCCTCCCCTCGCCCCCCGGCCCGGAGTGTATTCATGATGGCTCTGATCGGTGTCGCTGCCGCTGTCGCCTTTCTGTGCTGGCTGGTGGGATTCGGTCGCCGCGAGCCGGTGGTGGCGCCCGAAGACGATATTGATACCCCCACCGATCTCGATGAGCTGGAGCTGGCCGAGCGGGAACTGGCTGCCGATCCCGAGGCGCGGCCGATTCACGACGCCTTCGAGAACGATGATGATGACTGGGGCCCGGGGGCCGGGCAGAGCGCCTTGCCGGGAATCTTCTAGTCCCGGCAAGGCGCCGATCTGATCAGACGTCGAGCACGCTGACGTATTGGGCGTTGGACTCGATGAACTCGCGTCGGGGCTCCACGTCGTCGCCCATGAGTTCGTCGAACAGTTTCGAGGCTTCGACTGCATCGTCGAGGGTGACGCGCAGAATGGTCCGGGTCTCGGGGTCCATTGTCGTCTTCCAGAGCTGTTCGGGATTCATCTCACCGAGACCCTTGTAGCGCTGGATGCTGAGTGCGCCGCGGCCGCCCTTTTCTTCGAGGCGCTTGGCAAACTCGGCCCGCTCGTCTTCGTCGTAGGCGTAGTACTCCTCCCGGCCGCGTGCGACCCGATAGAGCGGCGGCTGGGCGATGTAGATGTAGCCCGACTCGATCAGCTCCGGCATCTGGCGGAAGAAGAAGGTCAGCAGCAGAGTCCGGATATGGGCGCCGTCGACGTCGGCGTCGGTCATGATGATGATCTTGTGATAGCGGGCATCATCAAGCTTGAAATCCTCGCGGATGCCGGTGCCGATGGCGGTGATGATGGCGCGGATCTCGGCGTTGCCCAGGATGCGATCGATCCGGGCGCGCTCGACGTTGAGGATCTTGCCGCGGAGCGGCAGGATGGCCTGGAACTGGCGGTTCCGCCCCTGCTTGGCCGATCCGCCGGCCGAATCGCCCTCGACCAGATACAGCTCGGACAGACTGGGATCATCGACCGAGCAATCGGCCAGCTTGCCGGGCAGCACGGCATGTTCGAGGCCGGACTTCTTGCGCACCAGTTCGCGGGCCTTGCGGGCGGCTTCGCGGGCGCGGGCGGCGCTGACGGCCTTCTCGATGATGGCGCGGGCCACCGACGGATTCTCGTCGAGGAACTGGGCCAGATGCTCGTTCACCAGGGCACGCACGATGCCCTCGACCTCGCCGTTGCCCAGCTTGGTCTTGGTCTGCCCTTCGAACTGCGGCTCGCGCACCTTGACGTGCAGCACGCAGGTCATCCCCTCGCGGGCGTCGTCGCCGCTCAGGGTGAAGTCGGCCTTCTTGAGGAAGTTGCCCTTCTTGGCGATGTCGTTGATGGTGCGCGTGAGCGCCGACTTGAACCCGGTGAGATGGGTGCCGCCTTCGTGGGTGTTGATGTTGTTCACGAAGGTGAAGGTGTTCTCGTTGTAGCCATCCTCCCACTGGATCGCCACATCGACATCGACATCGTCGCGGGTGGCGGTAAAGTGGACCGGCTTGGGATGGAGCGGCTTCTTGCTGCGGTTGAGATACTGGACGAACTCGATCAGACCACCCTTGTAGAGGAAGGTCTCCGACCGGGCCGTCTCGCCGCGCTCATCGGTCAGGGTGATGGTCAGGCCGCCATTGAGGAAGGCGAGCTGACGGAGCCGGTCGGCGAGGGTGGCCCAGTCGAAGTCGAGCACCGAGAAGATCTCGGGATCGGGCTTGAAGGTGACAGTGGTGCCGGTGCCGTCGGCCATGCCGATCACTGTGAGCTTCTGGGTCGTGATCCCGCGCACGAAGGACATCTGGTGGCGGGCACCGTGCAGGTCGACCGTCACGGTCAGCCGCTCAGAGAGCGCGTTGACCACCGAGACGCCGACCCCGTGCAGGCCGCCGGAGACCTTGTAGGAGTTCTTGTCGAACTTGCCGCCGGCGTGCAGCACCGTGAGCGCCAGTTCCACGCCGGGGATGCCTTCGACCGGATGGATATCCACCGGAATGCCGCGGCCG
>CBFGTB010000120.1:0-6076 GCA_965651715.1 uncultured Gemmatimonadales bacterium | reverse complement strand
CCGCCTGCACCAGCAGCACCAGCAGCGCGGCTCCAACCATCCCGGTCCGCCGAAACACTCGCAGGTTCTGCCGCGCCGCGAGATCCGCCACTTCGGCGACACCGCCGGCGGCAATCAGCGCGACCAGCGCCGCCAGCGGCCACCCTCCCCACCACACCACCACCACCGCCAGCGGAATCGCGACGGCGGCGACGGCAATCCGACGCGACATGTTGGCGTCCATTACACCCTCACGCTGTGACGCGGCCGAAACGGCGCTCGCGACGCTGGTAGTCGAGAATTGCCGCGTAGAGATCATCACGCCCGAAGTCAGGCCAGAGCACCGGCGTCACATACAGCTCGGCATAGGCCACCTGCCACAGCAGGAAGTTGGAGATCCGCATCTCGCCGCTGGTGCGGATCAGCAGATCGGGATCGGGCCACGGGGCGGTGTACAACTCGGCCGCAAACCGGGCCTCGTCGATCTGATCGACGCTCAGTGTCCCGTCGGCCACGCGGCTGGCCAGCGTGCGGGCTGCCCGCACGATCTCCGCTCGCGCGCCGTAGGAGAGACAGATGTTGAGCGCCAGCCGGTCTCCGCCGCCGGTGTGGGTTTCGATTCCGGCGACCGCCGCGCGCGATGACTGCGACAGGCGATCCAGATCTCCCAGCATCCGCACCGCCACCCCCTGGGCCCGCAACTCGGCTGACTCGCGCGCGATATACTCCTCGAGCAGCGCCATGAGCGCGTCAATTTCGGCGGCAGGTCGTTGCCAGTTTTCGTCGGAGAACGCGAACAGGGTGAGCACCTCGACCCCGGCGGCGAGAGCACCTTCAACCGCCTCGCGCACCGCCGGAGCGCCGGCCTGATGCCCGGCCGAGCGGGCCAGACCCCGCTCGCCCGCCCAGCGACCATTGCCATCCATGATGATGGCCACATGGCGGGGGACGGCTCCGCCGCGGCGGAGTGCCTCGAGTGGGCCGGCGGCATCCATGGTCACACCTCGAGGACTTCGGCTTCCTTTGCCCGGAACAGCTCATCGACCTTCCGGACCGCCTCATCTGTCAGCTTTTGGACATCCTTCTCGGCACGGTCCTTCTCGTCGTCGGACACCCCTTCGACCTTCTTGATCCGTCCCATGGCGTCGCTGCGCGCCTGCCGCACCGCGACCCGCCCCTCTTCGGTCAGCTTGCCGCAGATCTTGACGAGATCGCGGCGGCGTTCTTCGGAGAGCATCGGCAACGGCACCCGAATCAGGGCGCCCTGGCTGGCGGGATTGAGGCCGAGGCCGCCGTCGCGAATCGCCTTCTCAATCGCCGGCGCCAGATTCTTGTCGAAGGGCTGGACCACCAGCATCCGCGGTTCCGGGGCCGACACCATGGCCACCTGGTTGAGCGGCATCGCCGAGCCATAGGCGTCGACCCGCACGGTGTCGAGCAACTGGGGCGACGCCTTGGCGCTGCGAATCCCACTCAGTTCCCGGCGGGTATTGTCAATCGCCTTCTGCATCCCGCTCTCGGCGGCCTGGAGAATCTCGGCTAGTGTCATTGAACCAATGTCCCAACCCGTTCGCCGGCGAGGGCGCGCGCAATCGCGCCGGGCTGATTGATGTTAAGAACCACGATCGGCAGGCGGTTGGCCTGACACAGCCCAAAGGCGTTGGCATCCATCACCGCATAGCCCTTGACCAGTGCCTCCTGGAACGACAACTCCGGAATATGCTGAGCGGCGGGATCCTTGCGCGGATCGGCGGTGAAGACGCCGTCGACATTTGTCGCCTTGAGCACCACCTCCGCCTCCATCTCGAGGGCGCGGAGCACTGCCGCGGTATCGGTCGAGAAGAAGGGATTACCGGTGCCGCCGGCGAAGAGAACCAGGCGGCCCTTTTCGAGGTGACGCATCATCCGACGCCGAATATACGGCTCCGCCAGTGACTCCATGCGGATCGCCGTCAACACCCGCGTCTCGACATCGAGAGCTTCGAGCACATTCTGCATGGCGAGAGCGTTGATGACGGTGGCCAGCATCCCCATGTAATCGGCCGACACCCGGTCGAGTCCCAACTTCGAGGCTGTCGCCCCGCGGACGATGTTGCCGCCGCCCAGCACCAGGCCCAGCGTGACGCCACTGGCGTGCACTTCCTTGATCTGACTGGCGAGTGACTCGATCACGCCGTAATCGAGCCCTGCGCCCTGCTCTCCGGCGAGCGCTTCGCCGGAGAGCTTGAGCAGTGCACGCCGGTAGCCCGCCATCAGGCTTCGCCGACCTTGAAGCGGACGAAGCGCACCACGCGCGCTCCAGGGACGCCGGCCAGAAGCTGAGCCACAGTCTTCGACTCGTCCTTGATGAACGGCTGCTCCATCAGCGCCCGCTCCGCGGCAAACTTGCGGACCTTGCCCTCGACGATCTTGCCGCGGATGGCTTCGGGCTTCCCCTCGGCCGCCACCTGCTCTTCGGCGATCCGCCGTTCCCGGTCGATCAGCTCGGCCGGAATGTCGTCGGTGGTCACGGCCAGCGGATCGGCCGACGCCACGTGGAGCGCAATCTCCCGGGCCACAGCGCGGGCCTCATCACCCAGCGCTCCGTCGATCTCGACCAGCACGCCGACCTGGGAATTGAAGTGGCGATACTCGCCCACCGCGCCGCCGAAGCGGGCGACGCGCTTGACGGTCATCGCTTCGCCGATGGTTCCGGAAACCTCCTTGACCGTGGCCTCGACCGTCTTGCCATCGGCCATGGTTTCGGCGAGGAATGCCTCGCGGGTGACGCCGACCGGCGACACCGTCAGGGCGTGTTCGGCCAACCGCCGGGCCAGCGCCTGGAAGCTCTCGTTGCGCGCGACGAAATCGGTCTCCGAGTTGAGTTCGACCATGGCCGCGCCATCGGCCGACACCTCGATGACGATAGTGCCTTCGGCCGCGTCGCGGCTGGCCCGCTTCTCGGCTTTGGCGATGCCCTTCTTGCGCAGAATCTCGCCGGCGCGCTCCATGTCGCCGTCGGCCTCCTCGAGCGCCTTCTTGCAGTCCATCATGCCGGCGCCGGTGCGGGCGCGCAGTTCGGCAATCGCCTTGGTCGTGATCGTCGTGCTCATCGTGCTGGACATCCGTTCTGAAATAGGAAAGACAGGTTCACAGTGTGACACCGCCGCCCGAGGCGCAAGGCCAGCGGGCGGCGGCGAATCGGCACCCGACTGGGAGCCCGCGTCGAATCAGCTCGCGGCCGCGTCGCCCTCGTCGCCCGACGGACTGTCGGTCTTGAGGCGAGCCGCAATCATCTCCGGGCGCGCCTTCCGCTTGCGCCGCGGCCGGCGCTTGCGCCGATCGTCGTCGCTGGCCCCGTCGCCCTCACCGGCCGAATAGGTCTCGGCGTCGTCGTCGGCCCCGGCCTCACGCACCGGCATCTGCGCCCGGGCTTCCCGGATCGCATCGCCCAGCGCCGCGGTCAGCAGCGAGACCGATCGAATCGCATCGTCGTTCCCCGGAATCGGGACGGTGATTGGATCGGGATCGGCGTTGGTATCGCAGATCGCCACCACCGGAATCCCGAGACGGCGGGCCTCCTGAATGGCAATCTTTTCCTTCTTGGCGTCGACCACAAACATCGCCCCCGGCAGGCGCGCCATGTTCTTGATGCCCTCGAGATTACGGGAGAGCTTTTCCCGCTCCCGGGCGAAGAGCAACTGCTCCTTCTTGGTGTAATTCTCGAAGTCGCCCTCGCTGGCACCCTGCTCCAGGTCACGCAGCCGCCGGATCTGCTTCTTGATGGTCTGGAAGTTGGTCAGCGTGCCGCCCAGCCAGCGCTCGGTCACCCAATGGGCGCCCGCATTGCGCGCCTCGGCCTCGACCACCGCCTTGAGCTGCCGCTTGGTGCAGACGAAGAGCACGTTCTCGCCGCGGAGCGCGACGTTGCGCAGCAGATCGGCCGCCTTGGTCAACTGCGCCAATGTCTTCTGCAAATCGATCAGGTAGATCCCCGAGCGCTCGGCGAAGATGAAGCGGCGCATCTTGGGGTTCCACCGACGGGTCTGATGCCCGAAGTGCGTCCCGGCTTCCAGCAGATCCTGCAGAGATGGTGTAGCCACAGCGTCCTGCTCCTTACCCATGCGGTTAACGCGTCCGCCATCGTCGTTTGCCGCTGACACCCCGTGAGGGGCACCCGCCAGCGGCATCTGATGACGTGCGACTCCCGCCGCCCCCATGGCGGCAGGGTGAACTGCGATCGGCGGCCTGCTGATCCCGGCCGATCCCGGGGGGCGGGATCTCTCCCGCAAGCGGCGCCGCCGACACGCGTCGGGGCGCCGCCGGTCACTCAGCGCTTACTGAACTGGAACCGCTTCCGCGCTCCGGCGCGGCCCGGCTTCTTGCGCTCCACCGCCCGCGGATCGCGGGTCAGCAGGCCGGCGCCGCGCAGCTTGGTCCGGTGCAGTTCATCGGCCTTGACCAGGGCCCGGGCAATGGCGTGGCGCAGGGCACCCGCCTGACCGGACACGCCACCCCCATCGACGTGGGCCCGCACATCGAAGGCGCCCAGCGTGTCGGTGGCGGTGAAGGACTGCTGGATGTGCTGCACCAGCGACGGCCGCGGGAAGTAATCGCCAAGCGTCCGGCCGTTGATATCCCACTTGCCGGTGCCGGGAGTCAAATACACCCGGGCGACGCTGGTCTTGCGGCGGCCAATCGCCTGCCACCGGAACTCGTTCAGGGTACTCATGCCTCGGCCTTCGCGGTTGCAATCACGTACGGCTTCGGCTGCTGCGCCGCGTGCGGATGGTCCGCCCCGCCGTACACCTTGAGCTTGGTGCGCAGCTTCTGGCGCGCCAGCGAATTCTTGGGCAGCATCCCGAAGACGGCCTTCTCAATCACACGGTCGGGATGCTCCGCCAGCAGATCGCCGGCCGGCGTGTGGGACTCATGGCCCATGTAGCCGGTGTGCTTGAAATAGGTCTTCTTGGTGAGCTTGTCGCCGGTCAGCCGCACCTTTGACGCGTTGAGCACCACCACAAAATCGCCGCCGTCCATATGGGGCGTGAAGGTCGGCTTGTGCTTGCCCCGGATAAGCTGCGCCACGGCGCTTGCGAGACGACCAAGCGGGACATCGGCGGCGTCGACCACATACCACTCGTGGCTGATGTCGGTCGGCCGGGCGGTAAACGTCTTCATTCCTGATCTTCCTGCCTCAACTGGCGGCTGAACGTCAATTCGGACACAGACCCCAAAGATAGGTACTGGGGCCGTCCCCCGTCAATCCGCCCGGCGGTCGGCTCAACCGTTCAAGGTGGCGGTGACTGTCATCGGGACCGAGGCCAGGGCCCGGGAGATGATGCAGCCGGACTTGGTCTCCTCGGCCAGGCGCTGGAAATCGGCAGCGCTCATGCCCGGGATGGTGGCACTGGTGGCCAGGTCGATCCGGGTGATCGACATGCCGCCATCGACCTTGCCCAGATGGACGGTGGCCGTGGTGTCGACGGCACTGGCCACGTGGCCGGCATTGGCGGCCGCCAGAGCCAGGGCCATCGAGAAGCAACCCGCATGGGCCGCGCCGAGCAGTTCTTCGGGATTGGTCCCACTGCCCTGCTCAAAGCGGGAATTGAAGGAATAGGGGCCGCTGAAGGCGCCGCTGCCGAGGGCGACAGTGCCGGTGCCCGACTGAAGATCGCCCGACCAGTGGGCGGAAGCTGTGCGTTGCATATCGAGAATCCCAGGTTCAGGATGATGGGGGAACCACAAGAGCAATGCGGAGCCTAGTGTGTCCTGAGCGAGAATGCTACTGGGCCGGACTCAGCCGTCGGTCGGCTCGCCGATGACCACCAGCGCGGCGCCTTTTTCCACGGCCTGACCGGGGGTCGCTGTGACACTCTCGACCACGCCTGCCGCCGGTGCCTTGAGTTCGTTCTCCATCTTCATGGCCTCAAGCACGACCAGACTCTGGCCGGCCTCGACCACCTCCCCCGGCGTCACCAGCACCCGGACCACTAACCCCGGCATGGGTGCCTTGACGGTGCCGCCCGCCGCGCCGCCCCGGCCCGACCCGGCCAGCGCCCGAATCTGGGCAGTACGCTCATCGCGCACCGTAACATCGTAGGCCGCCCCGGCCAGC
>CBFGTB010000119.1:0-6230 GCA_965651715.1 uncultured Gemmatimonadales bacterium | reverse complement strand
CGCATCAGGGCGTCCGGCAAAGCGGTGAAGAGGGGGGACAGACAACGCCATCCCGGAACGCACGGAAGCGGCGTCCTGACGGGGCGCCGCTTCCGGGGAACAGAGCGATCACGTTACTCGTAGCGCAGCGACTGAATCGGATCGAGGCGCGCCGCCCGACGGGCCGGCCACATCCCGAAGAACAGACCCACCACTGCCGAGAAGCCGAAGGCCACGAACACGGCAATCGGTGACACCTGCGTCGCCCAGCCGAAGCGGGCTGCGACCAATCGGGATGTTCCGATCCCGATCAGAATGCCCAACATTCCTCCGGTCAGGCAGAGCGCCAGAGCCTCGATCAGGAACTGGCTCATCACGGTGAGCCGGGTGGCCCCGAGGGCCTTCCGAATACCGATCTCCTTGGTCCGCTCGGTGACCGACACCAGCATGATGTTCATGATGCCGATACCGCCCACCAGCAGCGACACAGCGGCGATCGAAAGCAGCAGGGCGCTGAACGTCTTTGTGGTTTCCTCGGCCGTGGCCAGGAAGTCACTCGGACTGCGCATGCTGAAATCGTTGCCCTCGCCGGGACGAATCCGATGCTCCCGTCGCATGATGCGCTCGAGATCGACAAGAGCCCGTTCCCGGGTGACACCGGGCCGGAGCGTCACCGAGATGGTCCGCAACCGATCGGTCCCGTTGACCCGGTAGCGCGCGGTGTTGAGCGGAATGAGGATCTGCTCATCGGGATTCTGGAATCCCGAGGCCCCCTTGGCGCTCAGCACCCCGATCACCTCGAACGGGATATTCCGAATCACGATGGTCTGGCCGATGATGGCCCGCTCGTTCTGCCCCAGCATGTCGGGCACATCGGCGCCGACCACGGCATAGCGCTCGCGCGCCGCGTCATCGCCGTCGCTGAACATCCGTCCATCGGTGACGGTGTAGTTGCGCGCCTGCAGGTACGCATGCGTGGTGCCGACCACGCTCACGTTGATGTTGGTGCCGCCGAGTTCGACCTGCTGGCGCCGTTCGATCTCGGGCGACACCGCGTCGATCACATCGCTGGCATCGCGCTTGATGGCATCGGCGTCATCGGTGGTGAGCGGCGCGCCACCTTCGCGCGCCACTCCGGCAAAGCGGTCCTGTCCCGCATTGATCTGAATCAGGTTGGCGCCCAGCGCGTTGATCTGCGCTTCGACCGACTTCTGGGCACCGGTCCCCATCGCCACCACCGTGATCACCGCGGCCACACCGATGATCACGCCCAACATGGTGAGCATCGCCCGCAGCTTGTTGGCGCGGATGCTCCCGAAGGCTACTCGTATCGTTTCGCCGATCAGCATGAACGTCTCTCTCCTTGCCGACTCAGCGGCTCTGACCCGGCAGACCCGAGTTACGGCTCATCCGCCGCTGCAAGCCTTCCTGGGCCTGGATCAGCGACGCGCTCGGCAGCAGCAGCACCGAATCCTGCGCGGTGAGACCGCTCTTGACCTCGCTGTAATCCATATCGGTGATCCCGGTCTGGACATAGACCGGCGTGGGCTTGCCGCCGCGGGTGGTAAACACGATATACCGACCGCCGAACATGGCGTTGTCCGACCCCTGGCTGCCGCCGCGACCCATGCCGCCGCGCCCGCCACCGCGGTTCTGCCGCATCCGGGCCACCGTGGCCTGTTCCTCGGCCGTCAGGGTCGCCCCCGAGCGCACCTTGGCCATCAACGCCTGCATCTGCTCCCGGCTGGGCGTCGCCGCGGCAGGTGCCGCGCCCGAGTCACCGCTCGCCAGTGCCGCTCCCGCGCCGGTATCGCCCGGCGCCGGTGTGGCAGTCGGGTTGCCCGCCGCTTCGAGCAGGGTGCGCAGATCAGGCTCGTCGATGCCGAGCACCGCCGCGGCGCTCACCACATCGCGATCGGTCCGGAGCGCCGCATTCGGCACCGCCAGCACGTTCGACGCCGAGCCGACGGCAATGTTGACCTCGGCATTCATGCCGGGGCGCAGCAGACCGTCGCGGTTGTTGATCCGCACCAGCACCGGGAACATTGTCACGTTCTGAATGGTGTCGGCCTGCGGCTCGATCTTGAGCACTTCACCCTGGAACGGCTGATTGGGGAAGGCCTCGACCGCGACATTGGCCACCAGGCCCTTCTTGAGCTTGCCGATGTCGGTCTCGTCGACGAAGGTCTTGACCTGCACCAGCGACAGGTCGGCCATCTTGGCCAGCACCGTGCCGCCGCCCACGTCGCCGCCCGGGGCGGTGATCACCGCGCCGCGCTCGACGTTCTTGGCGATGATGGTCCCGGTGATCGGGGCCCGCACCTCGGTGTCATCGAGCGAAATCTTGGCGTTGTCGAGTTCGATCTGCGCCGAAATCACCGCCGCCCGCGCATTGGCGACGTCGAGCGTGGTGGTCTCCAGCTCCTGCTCGGTGATCGCCTTGGCCGCGTAGAGTTCCTGCGAGCGCTTGAGCTGGGCCTCGGCGTTCTTGAGCCGGGCCTGGGCCACGTCGAGCTGCGCCTGGGCCTGGTCATAGCGATTCTGCGGCACCCGGCGATCGATCCGGGCCAGCAGGTCGCCCCGCTGGACGTGCTGTCCGGTTTCGACATCGAATGACAGGATTTCGCCGGCCGCCTTCGACTTCACTTCCACGACGGTATCGGGCAGGATGGCACCGGCCGCCTGCGCGGTGACCGAAATATTCCGGGTTTCGACCGGGACCGCCTGGTATACCGGCAGCGCCTCCTCAGGCTGAGAGCAGGCGGCGACGAGGCCAACGGTCAGGGCTGTTACTGCGAAACGCACTGGGGTCACGCGGAAATCTCCGAAGTCAAGCCGTCGCTCGCGACCTTGCCATCCCGAAGGACGATCTGGCGCTTCGCGTGCTCAGCAATGTCTGGCTCGTGAGTCACGAGAATGATGGTTTGCCCCTGCTGGTGCAGGGTTTCGAACAGGGCCATGATCTCGACCGATGTCGCCGAGTCGAGGTTACCGGTCGGCTCGTCGGCCAGAATGATCGACGGCCGGTTTACCAACGCCCGCGCCACGGCAACGCGCTGACGCTGACCACCCGACAGCTCGTTCGGGCGATGGTGCATCCGCTCTCCCAGGCCGACCTCACGCAGGGCGGCCTCGGAACGCTCCCGCCGTTCCCGCCCACCGATTCCGGCATACACCAGTGGCAGTTCCACGTTGGCGAGTGCCGAGGCGCGGGGAAGCAGGTTGAAGGTCTGGAACACGAATCCGATTTCCTTGTTCCGGATCCGCGCCAGCGAATCGTCGTCAAGCTCGCTCACCCGGTGACCATTGAGCCAGTACTCACCCACATCGGGCGTGTCGAGGCAGCCGATGGTATTCATCAGCGTCGACTTACCCGAGCCCGATGGTCCCATGATGGCGACGAACTCGTTGCGACGAATGGTCATGTCGACGCCGTTGAGCGCCCGGACCACTTCGCTGCCCATGACGTATTCGCGGTGGAGATTGCGGGTCACGATCACCGCATCACGCGGCACATCGCTGGGCAGCAGCGCCATCCGCTCTCCGGTATCCAGCATGGCACGCGCCATTAGATCCTCCGTCCGATCAGGGCTTCGATCTGCGCCTTGGCGCGCAGGTACGAGAACCGGGCCCGGATTTCCTCGACCTGGGCCGAGGTCAGTTGCTCCTGCGCCTGCAACAGCTCGAAGATGGTGGCCACGCCGAGGGTGTAGCGCTGCTCGGTGACCCGAACATTCTCTTCGGCGGCCTGGACCGACAGGGTGGACACATCAATCGACTCGCGCGCGTTACCCAGAGCGGCGAACTGCTGGGTGATCTGCGCGGAGATCTGGCGTCGCTGATCGGCGAGCGCAGCGATCTGATTGTCCACCTGGATGGCCGCGTTCTCGATCTGGGTCTCGCGGCTCAGATTGCTCCAGGGCGAGAACTGCATCGAGAGCAGCAGGTTGCGCCGCGGCTGCAGGGTGTAGTCGTTCTGCTTGTTGGCGGTCCAGTCCGACGACGCCGATGCCGTGATGGTCGGCCAGTACCCCGACTTGGCGGCCCGCAGTGACTGCTGGGCGGCGATCAGATTGGCCTCACCGCTCTTCATCGTCGGTGACGCCGCCAGGGCCTCGCGCCGGACGCTGGCGGTATCGAACAGCGTCGGCTGGACGTAGAAGCTGGAATCATCGACCGCGGCGACCGGTCCCTCTTCACCCACCAGACGACCGAGGTTGGCCTGGGTGGTGGCGAGAGTGGCGCGGGCATTGAGCAACTGCTGCCGGGCCTGCCCCAACTGCACCAGCGCCGTGAGCGAATCGCTCCGCTGGCCGGCGCCGCTCTGCAACCGCGCCGAGGCGACGGCATACTGCTGCTCGGCGCGGGTCACCGCCGCCTCGTTCACCTGGAGCGCCTCTTCGGCCGCCAGGGCGTCGAAGAAGGCGTTGGTCACCGTAAGACGATTCTGGAAAATCGCGTTTGTGATGTTCGCCGCCGCGGCATCCTCACGGGCATAGGCCGCCGAGAGATTCCGCTCGCGGGCAAACCCGTCGAACAGCGTCATGCTGGCCCGGGCACCCACCGAGTAGGACGGGTTGGTCACCGAGCCGCCGATGATTTCGCCGGTCACCGGATCAGGCCGCGACTGACCCGACGACACGTTGTAGTCGGCCCGCAGCGGGAAGGTGACCTGCGGGATGTAGTTCATCTTGTTGGTGCGGACCGACAACTCGGCGCTGCGGAGTGACCCGTGCGCCTGAATGATCGACGGCGTCGTCGCTTCGGCGCGGGCCAGCGCTTCGGCCAGCGTGATCCGCTCGGGCGCGCCCTGCGCCGCCAGCGGTGCCGCGGCCACGCCAAGGCCAAGGACCGCCGCGAGGGCCAGGGGCAGCTTAGTCATGACCGCAGGCCGCTGTCTTGCGGGTGCGTGACGTCCGCCGCTGGTCGTCTTGGGACTGAACAATGGAATCGTACCTTTCCTGTTGGATCGGATTGAGAAGTGACCGCACCTGCGCGCGGGTTTCGGCACGGCGGGCATCGACCGCCGGCTTGATCCGCAAATAGAGCGAGTCCATCGTGGGGCGGATCGTCCGATGGATGCTATCGATTTCCACACCGTCGCAGCGGTACAGCGCCAGGACGGAATCGCGAACCTCCTTGGAGAGGTCCAGCGCCCGCATCCAGCCGGGGACTCCGCGACCGTCCGAACCCTCCGATCCACGACCCCGCCCGCCGCCGCCATTGGCCGTCGCCATCGCGGCGCTGCCCAGCCCGAGGCCGGCAACGAAGGCCGCGCCCAACAACACCATGGCCCGGGTCCGCGTGGCGGTCACCGGTCCCCCACCATCGCGGCCAGCAGGATGTCGGCCCCCGGCCGCTCGCCGTCGAGCAGTTGCACAGCGACCGATTCCTCACCCGACGGCAGCGCCGTCGCGTGATCGAGCACCCGCCAGGTCACCGCCCCCACGACCACCGCCAGCGTCGCGGCCAGAACGCCCTGCCAGAACCAGCCGGCCAGCACCTCGTCCCAACCGCGCTCCCGCTGCTGCCGCACCAAGGCACGCACCCGCGTCGCAAAGGCGCCATCGTGCGGCACAGCCAGTGCCTCACGCAGCATCCGTCCCAACTCCGGATCCGGTCCCGCATCCCGCGGCGAGAGATCAGTCATCCCATTCCTCCTTGACGCTCTCGAGCACCTTGCGCAGGGCTCGACGGCCATGAAACACATCGGACTTCACGGTCCCCTCAGGAATTCCCAGCATCCGCGCAATCTCCGCCTGCGGATACCCTTCGGCATCGAACAGCACCACCGCCAGACGTTGTCGTTCAGGCAGGGTGGCCAGCGCCTCCTGCAGCCGGTCCCCCAGGTCCAGCGCGCCGACCTCCCGCGCCGGATCATCACGCGACTTCGCCGCGACAAACTCCAACGGCTCGGTCGTGCGGACCTTGCGACGCCGCCGAAGATCGCGCGCCGCATTGACGACGATCTGCATCAACCACGGGCGAAACGCCCGGCGCCGGTCATACCGATCGATCGCTTGCCAGGCCGAAAGAAATCCGTCCTGCGCCGCATCGTCGGCATCCTGCTCGTTCCCCAGAACCGCGTGGGCTACCCGTCGCGCCATCGGCGCATGTCGGGTGACCAGCTCACCGAATGCCTCGGCGTCTCCGCCGGCAGCTCGAACGGCGAGCTCGCTGTCGTCCACGCCGGTCATACGCGGCGAATCCGGGAGAGGTTGAGGTCAGACACGACGCCGTCGACTCAGTGA
>CBFGTB010000118.1:0-6246 GCA_965651715.1 uncultured Gemmatimonadales bacterium | reverse complement strand
AGATGCCCCATCTTGCGACCGGGCCGCGCCTCGGCCTTGCCGTAGAGATGCAAGCGGACCCCCGGGACCCTCAGAGCGCGGTCCCAATGGGGCGGACCGTCCTGCCAGAGGTCACCCAGCAGGTTGATCATTGCCACCGGTTGCAGCAGCGTCGGGGAGCCCAGGGGCAGGCCGGCCAGGACCCGAACCTGCTGTTCGAACTGACTGGTGGCGCTGGCATCGAGAGTCCAATGGCCACTGTTGTGCGGCCGCGGCGCCACCTCATTGACCAGCAACTCGCCGGTGTCGGTCACGAAGTATTCGACGCCCATCACACCGACGTACTCCACCGCATCGACGATGGTGGCGGCGATGGCCGTGGCGGCTGCCGCCATGCGGTCGTCGATCCGCGCCGGGACGACTGTCGAGTGCAGAATGCCGTGACGATGGACATTTTCGCCGATCGGCCAGGCGGCGATCTCGCCGTCTACGGTGCGCGCCACCATGACCGAGATTTCGAGGGCGAGTGACACCTTCGCCTCCAGCACGCAGGGGACCTGGCCCAGCGCGGCGAAGGCGCGGTCCAGCTCCTCGCGGCTGGCCACGGCCTGCTGGCCCTTGCCGTCGTAGCCCAGCCGCGCCGTCTTGAGGATGGCGTCCCGCTGGCCCACAGCCGCCCAGGCGCGATCGAGGTCGGCAGTCGTTGCGATGGCGCCCCACGGAACGGTGGCGACCCGTGCAGTATTGAGAAAGGCCTTTTCCGAACGCCGGTCCTGGCTCATCGCGACGGCATCGGCGCCGGGACGCACCGGTCGGTGAGCCGCCAGGGCACGCAGCGTGTCGGCCGGCACGTTCTCGAACTCGGTGGTGATGGCGGCCGTGTCGTCCACAAGTTCCTGCAGCGCCTCCGGGTCAGTCCACTGACGAATCAGATGCCGACTGGCGTGGACGGCGGCCGGCGCGCGGGGATCGGGGTCGATCACCGTGACGTGAAATCCCATCCGTACCGCTTCGGCGGCAAACATGCGTCCGAGCTGCCCGCCGCCGAGCAGCCCGAGCGTGGCACCGGGGAGAATCATTCGGGATCGGGGAGAACGACGGCGCGGACGCGGGCCTCCTGGGCGCGTCGGAACTCGAGCAGGGCCTCGGCCAGGCGCGGGTCGTGGCGGGCCAGGGCCGCGATGGCGAACAGCGCAGCATTGTGGGCCCCGGCGTCGCCGATCGCAAAGGTGGCGACCGGCACGCCGGCAGGCATCTGGACGATCGACAGCAGCGAATCCATTCCCTTGAGCTGGCGGCTGGGGATCGGTACGCCCAGAACCGGCACCGTGGTGCGGGCGGCGAGCATGCCCGGCAGATGGGCGGCGCCGCCGGCTCCGGCAATGATGAAGGCCAGACCGCGCTCGGCTGCGCTGTCGGCGTAGTCGAACAGCAGGTCCGGCGTGCGGTGCGCCGACACCACGCGGGTTTCATGGGCCACGCCGAAATCGTGAAGGCGACGACTGGCATGCTGCATGACCGACCAGTCAGAGTCGCTGCCCATCACCACGCCCACCAGCGGTGACGGCGTCATACTGTTGCCCGGGTGCGATCCACTGTCCCCCGGTCGGCGAGCGCCGCCTGGGCGGCCGCCAATCGGGCGATCGGGACACGATAGGGGGAACACGAGACGTAGTTCATGTGCAATCCCTCACAGAAAGCGATCGAGGCGGGGTCGCCGCCGTGTTCACCGCAGATTCCCAGTTTGAGGTCGGCGCGGGTGGAGCGACCGGCCTCGGCGGCCATCCGAATCAGGCGACCCACCCCGGCGACGTCAAGCGACTGAAACGGATCGTGGTCGATGATGCCGCTGGCGAGATAGTGGGGCAGGAAGCGGGATGAGTCGTCGCGCGACAGCCCCCAGGTGGTCTGGGTGAGGTCGTTGGTCCCGAAGGAAAAAAACTGCGCCTCCCGGGCGATCTCGTCGGCGGTCAGCGCGGCGCGCGGCAATTCAATCATGGTGCCGAGAAGATAAGGGACGGTCAACTGGCGCTCGCGGAATACCACTTCGGCGACCTCTCGCACCAGCAGAGCCTGACGCCGGAACTCCACCACCGACGCCACCAGTGGGACCATGATCTCCGGCTGGACCCGTCCCTTGCGCGCGGCGACGGTGCAGGCGGCTTCGAACACGGCGCGGACCTGCATCCGGGTGATGTCGGGATGAATAATGCCCAGCCGGCAGCCGCGAAGCCCCAGCATCGGGTTCTGTTCGTGCAGCGAGGCGATGACATCGCGGATCTGCCCCGGCTCGCGATCGAGCTGCTCGGCCAGTGCCTCGATGTCGTCGTCGTCGTGGGGAAGGAACTCGTGCAGCGGCGGATCCAGCAGTCGGATGGTGACCGGATATCCCTCCATGGCCCGGAACAGGGCCTCGAAGTCGCCCCGCTGCATCGGCAGCAAACGGGCCAGGACCCGGTCGCGGTCCTGGTCACTGCGGGCCACAATCAGCTCGCGCATCATAGCGAGGCGGTCGCCCTCGAAAAACATGTGCTCGGTGCGGCACAGGCCAATGCCTTCGGCGCCGAAATCGCGACCGCGATGCGCGTCGGCGGCGGTGTCGGCGTTGACGCGAATCCGCATCGGCCGAATCGCATCGGCCCAACCCATCAGCCGGTGATAGTCGTCGTTCATCTCCGGGATCCGGAGCGCCGCCGTTCCCGCAAAGATCTGTCCGCTGCTGCCGTCGAGTGTGATCGCATCGCCTTCGGCCAGCACCTGCGATCCCCAGCGGATCACCTGGGCGCGGTCGTCAATATCGAGTGCGGCACCCACCACACAGGGTGTGCCCATGCCGCGGGCGACGACCGCCGCGTGCGATGTCATCCCGCCGCGCGCCGTGAGGATTGCCTGAGCGGCGACCATGCCATGAAAATCGTCGGGCGATGTCTCGCGCCGAACCAGGATCACCGCCTCCCCCGCCGCGGCCCGGTGTACCGCCCGGTCGGCGTCAAACACGGCGATGCCGGTGGCGGCCCCGGGCGAGGCCGGCAGGCCGCAGCCGATCAGCGGCAGGGTCTGGCCGGGATCGATGGTGGGGTGGAGTAGCTGGTCGAGCGCGCTGGGAGGAATGCGGGCCACGGCTTCCTCCTCCGAGATCAGTCCTTCACGCACCATGTCACAGGCAATCCGGAACGCGGCGTGGCCCGTGCGCTGCGCGCGACGGGTTTGCAGCATGTAGAGTCGCCCGTCCTCGACTGTGAACTCCATGTCCTGGACGTCGCGAAAGTGTCGCTCCAGGGTGCGGGCCATGCGCTCGAGTTCCTGGTAGACGGTCGGCAACTGGCGCTGCAGCACTGTCAACGGTTCGGGGGTGCGTGCGCCCGAGACGACGTCTTCCCCCTGCGCATAGGCGAGGAACTCGCCGTAGAGGCCGGGTTCTCCCGTCGCCGGGTTGCGGGAGAAGGTGACTCCGGTCCCCGAGTGATCGCCGCGATTCCCGTAGACCATCGCGACGACGTTGACAGCCGTCCCGAGCGTGTCGGGAATATCGTGAAGCCGGCGGTAATCGATGGCACGCCGGGTATTCCAACTCGCGAACACGGCCGCGATGGCTCCCCAGAGCTGTTCCATCGGATCGTCGGGGAAGGGCCGACCCGCCGCCTCGGCGGCATGCGACTTGAAGCGGGCGACCAGCGCCTTGAGCGCGGCGGCCGGCAGCTCAATGACGCTGTCGACGCCGTGGGCCATGAGCGCGGCATCGGCCAGCTCGTCGAATGGCGCCTTGGGCAGCTCGAGCACCACGCCGGCATACATCGCGACAAAGCGCCGATAGCAATCCCAGGCGAAGGCCGGGTTACCGGATCGGTCGGCCAGGGCTTCGACCGTGAGGTCGTTGAGGCCCAGGTTGAGAATGGTGTCCATCATCCCCGGCATCGACACTGCCGATCCGGACCGTACCGACACCAGCAGCGGGTTGCTGTGGCCGCCGAACTCCTTGCCGGTGTCGGCTTCGATCCGCTGCAGCGCGGCATCGACGTCGCGCCGCAGCCGACCGGGAAACGCGCCGGTGTCGAGCCAGGTTTGGCAGAGTGAGGCGGCGATGGTAAATCCCGGCGGGACGGCGATGCCCAGGTTTGTCATCTCGGCCAGTCCGGCCCCTTTACCTCCCAGCAGGTCCTTCATCGCCGCAGTGCCGTCGGCGCGCCCCCGGCCGAAGCTGTACACCAGCGCGGCCTGCTGGAAGGTCTCGGTCATACCACGATGGCCATCGGCATATCCCCGCTCTGCGGCGCCGGTGCCTCATCGGGGATGGCGGTGGGGTAGTCGCCCGAGAAGCAGGCGTGGCACCAGGCGCCATCGGGACCGGCGGCGGCGACCATTTCATCGAGGGTGAGATACTCGAGACTGTCGACGCCGAGATACTGCTTGATGCCGTCGAGTGAGTGCGTGGCAGCGATCAATTCATCCCGACGCGGGGTGTCGATCCCGTAGAGACAGGGGCCGGTAATCGGGGGTGATCCGAGCCGCAGGTGGACTTCCCGGGCCCCGGCCGCGCGAATCATCTGCACCAGTCCCTTACTGGTGGTGCCGCGCACCAGTGAGTCGTCGATCACCACCACCGACTTGCCCGCGATGATCTCGCGGACCGGATTGAACTTGATCTTGACCTTGGCCACCCGGAGGCTCTGGGTCGGATTGATGAAGGTGCGTCCGACGTAGTGGTTGCGGATCAGGGCATGTTCCAGCTTGACGCCGGAGACTTCGGAATAGCCCAAGGCCATGACATTGGCGGAGTCGGGCACCGAGAAGACCACGTCGGCACCGGGAACGGCGTGGTGACGCGCCAGGGCGCGTCCCAGCTCCCGGCGGACCGCATCGACCGAGGTGCCGAAGATGCGGGAATCGGGGCGAGCGAAGTAGACCAGTTCGAAGATGCAGTGTGAGGTGGGCCGATCGTTCAGCGGGGCCAGGTGGGTCACCATGCCGTCGTCGATCCGCACGAAGGCGCCCGGCGCCAATTCTTCGACCTCGGTCGCGCCGACCAGATCCAAGGCGCAGGTTTCGCTGGCGACCACCACGCCCTGACCGATCCGACCGAACACCAGCGGTCGGAAGCCACGACTGTCCACAGCCGCGTAGAGCGTGCGTCCCACTCCGATGATGATGGTGCAGGCTCCTTCAACCCGTTCGAGCGCTTCGCGAATCTGGGCTTCGATGCTGGTCGCCGTGCTCCGGGCGATCAGGTGAATCAAGACCTCGGTATCGGAGGTCGACTGGAAGATGGCGCCGGCCCGGACCAGCTCGTCGCGCAGCTCGCGTGCGTTGGTGAGATTGCCGTTGTGGGCAATCGACAGCGGGCCGGCGTGGTAGTTGACCAGATAGGGTTGGGCATTGGCCAGCACGGTGCTGCCGGCCGTCGAGTAGCGGGTATGGCCGACTGCCACATCGCCCTCGAGCTGGCGCAGGTCGGGCTCATGAATGACATCGGCCACCAGCCCCATGCCGCGATGGACCCGCGCCTGGCCTCGGGTGTCGACCGCCACAATCCCGGCGCTCTCCTGGCCGCGGTGTTGCAAGGCATAGAGCCCCAGTTGACTGATCCGGGCCGCCCCGTCGAGTCCCGATACTCCCAAGATCCCGCACATCGTGTCAGTTGTCTCCTGCCGTCACCGGCGCCGCCATGCGGCGGGGAATGGCTTCGTAGTAGATCCGACGGAGGTCGCGGCTCTGCCACTGCCACCGTCGCGAGTCGCGTTCCATCACCACCGGGCCGTCGCGGTCGCCGACCAAGCCCATATAGTGCGCCGAGTGACCGTGCAGGGCCGCCTCGCGCTGAATCGCCGCCACATGTTCCGGGGCGCAGGAGAGCAGCACTCGACCGGCATCTTCACCGAACAGCCAGCCGTGATCGCTGACAGCGTCGGCATGACGTGACAGGTCGATCGTGGCGCCGACCGGACGCGCGTTCCACGGACCGCCGATGCAGCATTCGGCCAGGGCGACAGCCAGGCCACCGTCGCTCAGGTCGTGCGCCGAGCGGAGCAGACCAGCACCGGCGACGGCGAACAGGAACTGCTGCAACTGGCGCTCGCGTTCGAGATCGATCGGTGGTGGTGAGCCGCCGACACAATCGAGCAGTTCGGCCCAATAGGCGCTTCCGCCCAGATGGCCCGCCGTGGTGCCGACCAACAGAATGGCATCGCCACTGGCCACGAAGTGGCTGGGCACAGCCCGGCTCACCGGCTCGATCGACTACGTCGGCGAGGAATCGCAGGCACTCACGCC
>CBFGTB010000117.1:0-6381 GCA_965651715.1 uncultured Gemmatimonadales bacterium | reverse complement strand
CCGGGTGTGTTGACCGACAATACTTGGAAAAGCACGGACGGATATGGGACGATACTACGGAGGAGTTCGATAGCCATGGCCGTCCCATCCCTTCGCGTATCCAGCCGCGCGGGCTGCGGAGCGCTTCGTGGAGTATCAGCACGCGCTCTTCGTCTTGCAGGACAGTCTGGCGGCGCTCTCATTCGTGGAGCTTGCGGATTCGCTCGGCATTCCTGACATGGAGGTGTTTACGGCCTGCAACGACAGCACTGAGCCAGTCCCTCGGATAGAGCACGATATTGAGACTGCCCGCAGTCTTCGAGCGTCGGGGACGCCCTCAGTGATTGTGAATGGACGGCGAACCCCCGGAGGCGGCCCAACTCTCAGCGAGCTGCGAAAGATCATTCTTGAGACACGGGCAAGGGCGACGAAGTGACCCTCTTCTGCCCATTCCTTTGGCGATGGCTCCGGAGCATGGCCGCACGGCGTGCTCGCGTGCGCATTGTCGCGGTGGCCGCGATGCTTCTCGGTGCCTGTGACGGTCATGAGAGGACAGGAGAGGCGTGTACGGACTGTACGCTAACAGTGGATACCGTAGCCATTATCGGTGAATCCGACAGCGGACAGGCCGGGGCCGTATTTTCTGAACCGGTTCAGATTGTATCGGATGGGAAAATTATTCTCGCGCTGAATTTCGAACGGGATCGGCTGATCCAATTTGCCCCCGACGGAGGCATCATTCGCCTCTGGGGGCATCCTGGTGACGGCCCCGGCGAACTCCGTAATATTGAAGAGCTGGCAATCCAGGATGATGGCAGTGTCGTTGTTCGACGCCTCGACTTGCGGCTCGTGAGGTTCGACAGTCTCGGCCGGGTTCTCGGAGAAGGCCGAACGCGGCTTGGATGTGAGCTTACGCGTAGCGGCTCCCGCACCATCTGCCTGGAGCGGCTCAAGCGCGGGACGTCGACCACCCCAAGGATTCGAGTACTCGCTCTGGCGGGCGATGACGTCATGACCCTCACGCCACAGCTGACATCCGAGAACGACCCTGACTGCCCGATGTGCCAAAGTCTGACCGACGCGACGATGCCTTCCGGTTCTGATGGGGTATGGGTGGCTTCCCGCCATGGCAATCGGGTGCAGTTGTGGATGCGGGATGGCGTCATACCGGTGAATATTGACTTGACCCCGTACATCACGTCCACACTCCGACAAGCCATTCCGGACAGCGTCGAGGTGCGTGTCGTTGCAATCGGCCTCGTCGTCATTGATGCCGATCACGTCATAGTCATTCATAGTATGACCGACAGAAGCAAGCTCCCGTCGAAGCCGTTCCTTGTGTCACGCAACGGTGTGGCAGTGCAAAGTCCGGAGCTGACGCAACTCAGAAATGCACGTCCACTCGGAACAAGTCTAGCATTCATCTCTCGCGATCGCGGGGTCGAGCGGTTCCTGTACAATACGGGGAGGGTATTCCGCGTGGCCGGCAACGGTCTTGTTTACGAGGTACAGGAAGCGCGCGGAGGGCGGCGGTATGTCCAACTGCTGCGATTGTCGCTGGACCGCGCGATTGGGAGCAAGCCACAGTGAGCGTCAGTTGTCAGGTCTGGTCCGGGCACGTCTCTCCCGGGCAGCTGCGATGGAGGAGGAGGCTGATGCGGCTCCGACATGATGGTCACCTAGTCCGCAGGTCGGGTGAACTGTTCTCGGTATGCGATCGGATGCGCATTGCCGAGGTGCGAGTGCTGTCGCTCGAGGTTCTGCGCCGCATTGATGTCGTCCACCAGCACCTACGTCAGACTGCTGTGCGTAACCCAGCTCTGCCGGTACCCAGGCCCGCGTATCAGCGTAGCGAAACCGCTCTCCACGCATTCCACCGGCGCGACCGCCCCGCGCTCCAGCGGCTGCGTCTGTCGTACTCAGGCGGCATCCTCCACTCCCGCGCCACCTGACGCGACGGCCGGCCCCGTTCGGATGACGCGGGCCACGGGCGAGATCGTGGTCGATCGGGTGCTGTCGCTGGAACGCGTCCGCATTCCTCGCGCAGTCAGCGACAGTGCACGCAACCACTTCCTCGCAACCCCCGGGCCATACGGCATCCAACCGGAGAGGCGCGCAGCGGTGCGTCAGCTCCGGGTGCCGGAGTACTATCCGCCGGTTCGCGACGTCATTGTTGGGCAGGATCGCACGATCTGGCTGGGGCGATGGCCGAACGATACCGATCCTCGCTTGCCGCTCCTCCGGAGCATCCCCGGACCTGCGCAACGCACTGATCCGCCTCACACAAGATCAGGACAGGGCCTGGCTGTCGCGCCGCGCCCCATCAGTTGAGCCCCAGCAACTGCGCGCGGGTGCCCGCGGCCGTCACCCGCGTCAGCGCTTCCTGCAGCACGCGATCGTGGGGAATGCGGCGGGCAAAGGCGGCACTGTCGCCGGCGACCAGCCCGGCAACCTGACCTTCCAACAGGCGGTCGATCGTGGCGGTGGCAGCAGTAAACTGCTCCCGGGTGGCGGGGAGCTGCTCGCTGTCGGCCATGGCCCAGACGCGCTCGCGCCACGACGGTTGGACAGTGAAGTCACCTGACGCCTGAGGAGCCACCTCGCGCGCAACTTCGAAGATGATCTCACTCAGGGCGGTCACCCGGGTGCCCAGCGCGCGGGCGAGCGTCCGTTCGGCTTGGGACGCGGTGTCTTGCGTGACGATCAGATCGGGCGTGACGCCGCCGCCCCCGATGATGGGGCGACCACCCGCGGAGGTGTAGGTCGGACGATGCCCGTCGGCAAGTGAGTCTTCGACAAAGTGACCGTCACCCAGGGCGAGGTGCTCAGCCTGGATGCTGCGTCCGCTCGGCGTGTACCACTTGCCGGTCGTCAGGCGGACCGCCCAGTCGTTGTCGAGCACAACTTGCGTCTGCACCAGGCCCTTGCCGAAGGTCCGACTGCCGACAATCAGGGCACGGTCCTGGTCCTGGAGCGAGCCGGAGACAATCTCCGACGCCGAAGCGGTGCCGCCGTCGACCAGCACCGCGATCGGCGCATCGGTCAGCATCGGCTGCTGGTCGACCCGATACACCTCGGCCGGCTTCCCGCGGTGTTGGACGCGGGCGACTTCGGCGCCGACCGGAAGGAAGAGGCCGGCCATGCGGAGCGACTGGAACAGATCGCCGCCGCCATTGCCACGCAGATCAAGCAGATAGCCCTTGGCTCCGGCACGCTCCAAGCTGAGCACGGCGCGTGCGACGTCGGCGGCGGCCACATCATTGAATCGGGTGATCGGGATATAGCCGATCTGGCCCGGGAGCATCGAGGTGAACGGCACGGCGGGGACGCGAATCACGGCGCGATGGACCGTGGCGGTGATTGGTGCGTCAGCCCCGACGCGTTCCACCGTGACCTGCACTGCGGTGTTTGGCGCACCGAGCAGCAGGGTGGTCACCGAATCGGCCGGCCATCCCAGGATGGAGGTGCTGTCGACCCGGATCAGGCGATCGCCTGCGTGGATCCCGGCCTGATCCGCCGGTGATCCCGCGAAGACCCGGTAGGCTGTCACCACGCCACCGGTGGTCCTGATGGTCATCCCGGTCCCGGCGTAGCGGTTGCCGAGTTGGTTGCGATCGAAGGCGGCCCGTTCCGCGGGAGAGAGGATGTCGGCGTAGGGGTCGCCGATCTCGTGAACCAGGCCGCGCGCGGCGAGTTGATAGAGAGAGTCGACCGGAACCGAATCGACGGCGGTGCGGGCGACCAGACGGAGAACCTGATTGAACAGGTCGACCGAATCATGGCTGCGGGTTGTGGCACCGGCGAGAAAGGCGATCAGCGCAACCGGCGCGGTGATGATGGCAATGGTGAGCGAACGACGCACGAGTAGTCCTTGAATCCGAGAGATACACAATAGTATCGACACCCCCGACGCCGGGCCGGGTGGGCAGCGATCAGGCGGCGGCCAGCACGATCGCCCCGCGACAGGGGTCGATCGGCCCCTCACGCACCGAGAAGCCGGCCGACGTCAGGCCGTGCGTCACTGTCGTCCGGAGCGGTCGACCCGGCCCGAGGAGGCCGCCCGACAGAGCCACCGGTAGCTGACCCGTACCGGCGCGAACCACCATGTCGATCAGCGCGGTCACCGCTCGGGTGATGATTGATTGGGCCACAGCGTCGCCCTGGTCGGCAGCGGTCGTGACCACCGGCGCCAGCGCGGCGATGTCGGCCACCGAGGCGGTGGTGCTCCAGCGGACCAGGGCGGCGATGCCGGTGACGCCGGCGGCGGGCGGCAGCCGCTCCGCCAGGCGGGTGGCGGGGCCGGCGCCGTCGCAGACTCGTCCGACAGCGCGCAGCGCGGCGTGGCCGATCCAATAGGCCGAGCCCTCGTCGCCCATCCGCCAGCCGAGGCCGCCGATACGCCGCTGCTGCCCGGTGGCATCGACTGCGACGGCGATGCTTCCCGTGCCGGCGATCAATAGAACACCAGGGCCGCCCTCGAAGGCGGCGGCGCGGGCGAGGGCAGCGTCAGTGACGACGAGGACGCGCCACGCCAGCCGTTCCCGCTCGACGGCCCGCTCGAGTTCATGGCGCTCGGCGTCCCCGCCGGCGCCGGCGGCTCCGATGACGATGGTGTCGGCCCTGACCACTCCGGCACGGGAGAGCAGCGGCCGGGTGAGAGCTGCCAACTGGGCGGCCAGCGGGCCGCCGCGTCCGGTGCGGATCGGCTCGCCGCGCCCGTCGGCTCGACCGCGTTCAGTGCCGTGGTCGAACAGCGCCACGCGCATCGACGTGCCGCCGATGTCGGCGCCCAGAACGATCATCGTTGGCGAACCGGGCGGAGGCGGCTCGAGCCGAGTCCGACCAACAGCATGATGACGGTGCCGAGCGGCACGTACCAGGGCCAGGCGAGGGCGGCGAGGGGCGTGAGCCAGGTGACGCCGGCGCTGACCAGTCGTCCGGCAAAAATGGTGACCAGCATCACGGTCAGCGTGACCACGGCGGCGGTGATCACGTCGCGGCCACCGACTCGTGGGCCGGTTCCGGCCAGAATGTAGGCGCCGAGCAGGGCACCGTAGGTCACCGAGGCGATGGACAGCGCCAGCACCACCACGGGCGTATCGGATCCTGCCGCCAGGGCGTGGAATCCCAGCGCGCCGAGGATCAGAGCGACGCCCCAGCCCAGGGTCACGCGGCGGCCGAAGCGCAGCAGCCGTCCGGGGTCGCGCTCGCCGGTCCACGAGGCGTAGAGGTCATGGGTGAGTGACGAGGCCATGGCGTTGATCGACGATGACAGGGTGCTCATGGCCGCTGCGAGGATGCCGGCGATCACCAGGCCGAGGAGGCCGGGTGGGAAGAAGTCGATCACGAACTGGGAGAAGACTTGATCGCTGGCCATCGACTCCGGGGCGTGGCCGCTGGCCCAGATGGCGGTGCCGACCAGCAGGAAGAGCAGGAACTGGAGGATCACCAGCACCCCCGATCCCACCAGGGCCACCCGCGCCTCCCGGAGTGAGCGGGTCGCCAGCAGGCGCTGCACGATCAGATGGTCGGTGCCGTGCGAGGCCGCCGAGAGCAGGGCCCCGCCGAGCAGGCCACCGAGCAGGGTGTAGGGGATGGTGAGCGACAGGGTGGGGTCGATGATGCGGAGCTTGTCGGCGACGCCCGCGGCCGTGAAGGCCGCCCCGGCGCCGCCCGCCAGGGACAGGGCCAGGACGAGGGCGACGATCCCCCCGGCGATGTAGACCGCGAGCTGAACCACGTCGGCCCAGATGACCGCTTTGAGCCCGCCGAGGTAGGTGTAGAGCAGGGTGATGACACCCATGGCGACGATCGACACCGGGATCGACCAGCCGGTGAGCAGCGCCAGCGGGATGGCGCCGGCAAAGATCCGGACGCCGTCGCCAAGGAAGCGGGTGACCAGGAAGGTGAGCGAGAGCAGCCGGCGCGTTTGCGCGCCGAAGCGCTGTTCGAGCCGCGCGTAGGCGGTCTCCTGGTCGCCGCGGAAATATCCCGGGAGCAGCCAGGCCGCGACGCCGAGCCGACCGATCAGATAGCCGATCGGGAGTTGCAGGAAGGTCAGGTCGCCCCGGGCGCCGATGCCGGGTGTGGAGATGACAGTCACCGCCGAGGTTTCGGTGGCGACGATCGAGAGCATCACGCTCCAGGCGGGCAGATTGCGGGCGCCGAGGAAGTAGTCCTGGCTGGTGCTCTGCCCGCGGGAGAGCCAGAGGCCGACACCGATCGTGGCGGCGAAGTAGGCGAGGATGACGATGAGGTCGAGGGGGGCCAAGCGGGATCCTCGGGCTGAGAGGTGCGGGCGGCGGGAAGCGGGTGGCGACTGCTCGAATAATATGGGGATATTGTTGGGAGTTGGCCATTCACGTCGGCATGGCCGGTGAGGGTTGGCCCCGGATCCGCGAA
>CBFGTB010000116.1:0-6413 GCA_965651715.1 uncultured Gemmatimonadales bacterium | reverse complement strand
AATCACGATCTTGGCCGACGTCTCCCCCCGCAGCATTTCGTCGATCCCCAGCCGCAGGATGTTTCGCTCGATCGTGCCGAGCCGCTCCACCCGCCAGTTCTCGGCGGCCTCCGCCGCCAGCCGGTCGAGTTCGGCCTCGCGGGCAAGAATGCCGCCCACAAACTCCCGCGCCTGATCGAGCACCGCCGGCTCGGGACCCGTCAGCCGAGCCAGTCCACGCAGAGCGTGATCGGGGTTGGGGTCGCCGCCGGCCTCCACCAGGTACAGCAATTGGAGCGTGCGGGCGCGGATCTTCGATTCGCGTCGCATCATGACCCGGCCATCCCTGCCAGCAGCGCCGCAGTGCGAAGCGCCGCTTCGGCCGCTTCCCGGCCCTTATTGCCCGCGGCGCCGCCGCAGCGGGCCTCGGCCTGGGCGAGGTCATCGGTGGTCAGCAGCCCGAAGCCGACCGGAATCAACGTCTCGGTGCTGGCATTGGCCAGCATGCGGGCCGTTTCGCCGGCCACAAAATCGAAGTGCGGCGTCTCACCCCGGATCACGACGCCCAGGGCCACGATCGCGGCATAGCGGCGGCTCCGCGCCAGGGCCGTGACAGTGACCCCCAGCTCGAACGCACCACTCACCCAATAACTGTCGATGGCGTCGTCGGCGAGACCGGCGTCCTCACACACCGTCCGCGCGGCGTCGGCAAGACGACGGGTCAGTCGTTGGTGGTATTCCGAAATGACCAGCGCCACCGGCCCCGATGCTGTCAATTCACCCGTGAACGTCGGCATCATTCACCCGGTAAAAAGGTGACCCATCTTCTCGCGCTTGGCGGTCAGATAGGCGGCATTGTCGGGTGTCGCCGCCACTTCGAGCGGCACCCGTTCCACGATCTCAAGGCCGTAGCCCTCGAGACCGATGAGTTTGCGGGGATTGTTGGTCATGATGCGCAGCGTCGACAGCCCCAAGTCGCGCAGAATCTGCGCCCCGATACCGAACTCGCGCAGATCGGCCTTGAACCCCAGCCGCTCGTTGGCTTGCACGGTGTCATCACCCTCGTCCTGCAGCGCGTAGGCTCGCAACTTGTTGAGCAGCCCGATTCCGCGCCCTTCCTGATCGAGGTACACAATCACACCACGGCCGGCGGCTGTGATTTTCTCCATGGCGCGGTGCAACTGGTTGCCGCAGTCACATCGCCGCGAATGAAACACATCACCTGTCAGACAGCGGGAATGCATCCGCACCAACACGTTCTCGGCCCCGGCGATGTCGCCGTGGACCAGCGCCACGTGCTCCCGCTGGTCAACGTCGTTGCGGTATCCGACCACCCGGAACTCGCCGAATTCAGTCGGCAGGTGCGCGTCGGCGACCCGATGCACCAGTTGCTCGGTCCGCAGCCGATACGCCACCAGATCGGCCACGCTCACCAGCGCCAGATCATACTGCTCACAGAACTGATGGAGCGCATCGCCGCGCGCCATTGACCCATCGGGGGCCAGGATTTCGCAAATCAGCCCGGCCGGTTGGAAGCCAGCCAAACGCGCCAGGTCCACGCTGGCCTCGGTGTGTCCCACCCGTTGCAGGACTCCGCCCGGCTGAGCCCGCAGCGGCGAGATATGCCCCGGCCGCCGCAGGTCCTGCGGCGTGGTGGCGGGATCGATTGCCACCCGCACCGTGGTGGCCCGATCGGCCGTCGAAATCCCGGTTGTCACCCCGAAGCGACTGGCCGCATCGATGGTGACGGTAAAGGCCGTGGCCATCACATCGGTGTTGCGCGCCACCATCTGCGGCAGATCGAGCCGATCACAGGCCTCGGGTGTGAGCGACAGACAGATCAATCCACGGCCATGCTGCGCCATGAAATTGATGATTTCGGGAGTGACCGCGTCGGCCGCGCAGACCAGATCCCCCTCATTCTCCCGGTCGTGATCGTCGACCACCACGATCATTCGGCCGGCTCGCAGCTCGGCAAGCGCCACTTCGATCGGCGCGGTCCTCATCGTTCCTCCTGCGCGGCGCGCCAGAGCGCGACCTGATGCTGGACATGCTTGCCGAGCAGATCGCCTTCGAGATGCACGTGATCGCCCGGCACAACAGTTCCCAATGTCGTGTGGTGCAAGGTAAATGGCACGAGGGCAACCTGGACAGCACCCGGCGCGGGAATGGCATTGACGGTGAGTGAGACGCCATCGACGGTGATCGAGCCCAGCGGAATGCTGACCGCCGCTACCGCGGCGGGGACCGTCAGATCGATCAGGCGGACGTCATCGCGATCCACTACCTGTGTCACAGTACCCACCCCATCGACGTGGCCCTGCACCAGGTGCCCGCCCAGCCGATCGCCCGCCGCCAGGGCCCGTTCAAGGTTGACCTGCTGTCCGGCGGCCATCTGCCCCAAGGTGGTCCGCTCCAGCGTGGTCGCGACCGCGTGAACCGTGAAGCTGCCCGTCCCGATCCCGGCGACGGTGAGGCAGGCGCCGTTGACAGCCACGCTCTCCCCCAGCGACAGGTCGGCGTACGGGGCCGCGATCACCAGATCGCGACCGCCATCGCGCGCTGTCACAGCGTCGATCCGCCCGACCGCGGAGACGATCCCGGTGAACATCAGTGCCGCTCCAGAGTGATCAGGGTATCCGGGCCGAGTCGCTCCGAGTCGAGCGGACGCCACCGCGGGGTCGTGGCAAGATCGCGCGCCGCAACCCCCGGCCAGGCTGGTGTTCCCTGGCCCAGCCAGAGGGGGACCTGGAGTTGATACACCCGATCGACAAGGTCCGCCTCCAACAGCGCCCCGGCCAATCGCCCGCCCCCTTCGATCAGGATCGCATCGACTCCGCTCGCTGCCAGCGCCTCGAGTCCTTCCTCAAGGTTGGCGACGCGATGCACAGTCACCTGGGGCAGGGCGGCCAACATGTCGGGTGTATCGGGTCCGATGATCACATCGATCGGAACGTCGGGGGCCGTCGCAAAGATCCGCAGGTCGCCTCGCAGCCGGCCGCTGCGATCAAACAGCACCCGCCGGGGCGGGATCCGGGGCACGATATCGCCCCGCACCGTCAACTGGGCCGCATCGTGGATCGCGGTAACGGCGCCGACCCCGATGGCCGCGAAGCCGGCGCGGAGCCAGTGCACCCAGGCCCGGCTCGGCTCGCTCGACAGCCAGCGGGCCTGACCACTGGCGTCGGCCAGATAGCCATCCATCGACACCGCCAGCTTGAGGGCCACGTAGGGGCGCTTCCGCCCCGAGAAGCGGTGCAGAAAGCGGAAATTGTCATCCCGGATCGCGGCGGCGGCAGCGTCCCCGGCCAGCTCTACATCGATTCCCGCCGCGCGCAGGACGGCGATGCCACCGGCGGCCTGCGGATTGGGATCGGTCATGCCCACCACCACCCGGGCCAGTCCGGCCGCCTGAATCCGCTCGACACAGGGCGGCTGCTTGCCGTGGTGAACGCAGGGTTCGAGAGTGACGACAAGTGTGGCGCCCCGGGCCCTGTCCCCCGCGCGATCCAACGCAACCCGCTCGGCGTGTTCGCCGCCAAAATCGGCATGCCAGCCGTCGGCCACCGGCCCGTCGGGGCCGACGACCACCGCCCCGACCAGCGGATTGGGATGGACCCGACCCCAGCCGCGACGTGCCAGCGCCGTCGCCTGGTGCAGCGCGGCCGTCTCGAACGAACTGCCCATGGTCACCCGGTCAGTCCGCGAAGCGTACCTGGCGCGATCCGCGACGTACCTCGCCGATCACCCAGGTCTCGACTCCCGTTGCCTCAATCCGGCGGCACACCGCATCGACCCGGTCCGCGGCCAGCACCAGGGTCATCCCCACGCCGAGGTTGAACACCTCGCGCATCTCATCACGGCTGACGTCGCCACCGCTGGCGATGGTGTTGAAGAGGGCAGGCCACTCCCAACTGGCGGGATCGATCACGACCTCAACATCCTCGGGCAGAATCCGCACCAGATTCCCGGCGATTCCCCCGCCGGTAATGTGCGCCAAACCATGGAGCTGATCCATCACCGGCATCAGCGCGGCGGCATAGCTGCGGTGGACCGCGAGCAGCGCGTCGGCCACCGACTGCGACGTCCCGGGGAGGATGTCATCAAGGGCGAGCCGCATGGTCTCGCGGAGGACCCGCCGGGCCAGCGTGTAGCCGTTGGTATGCAAGCCGGTCGATGCGCAGGCCAGCACAACATCGCCCGGCCTGATGGCATCGCCATGCAGCGCCGTCTCCTCGTCCACGACCCCGATGATGGTGCCGGCCAGATCGAAGGTTCCGGCGGCGTACACGCCCGGCATCTGCGCCGTTTCGCCCCCGGCCAGCGCCATGGCATGGGCCCGGCAGCCCCGCGCAATGCCGGCCACCACACCCGCGATCATCTCCACCGGCAGGCGGTGTCCGGCGATGTAGTCCATGAAGGCGAGCGGCGTGGCGCCATGCACCAGGATGTCGTTGACCGAATGATTGACAAGATCCTCACCCACGGTGTCGAATCGGCCGGCTTCCTGAGCGACCAGCACCTTGGTCCCGACGCCGTCGGTACTCATCACCAACACCGGCCGCGCCATCCCGGTCGGCAGTCGGACCATGCCGCCGAAGGCACCGATCGCCCCCAGGGTCAGCGGCGTCCGGGTCTCGGCGACCAGTCGGGCAATCCGCTGCTTGGCGTCCTCGGCCTGATGGAGGTCGACACCTGCGCGGGCATACTGTGACTCGCTCATGTCAACCGATCCGCCTGAGGAATCCGGGTCAGATCGACGAACTGTTCGACCCGCCCTTCCACCGTGTCGCCATCAACTCCGGCAAAGCCGTCGATCGCAAAGCCCGACACCGCAAACGACCCCATCGCCGAGCCGTAGACCATGGCGCGCCGCATCGCGTCGGTGTCAGCGGAGCCGCATCGCGCCAGATATCCCATGAATCCGCCGGCAAAGGCATCACCCGCTCCGGTGGGATCAAACACCGCTTCCAAGGGAAAGGCGGGCACCGCAAAGGTATGGTCCCGCTCGATCAGCAGCGCGCCGTACTCACCCTGCTTGATCACCACCCGCGTCGGCCCCTGATCGAGCAACCAGCGGCCGGCCCGATGGATGTTCCAGTCGCCCGAGAACTCCCGCGCCTCGGCATCGTTGACCATCAGCAGATCGACCCGGCGCAGCAGGGCGTGGAGGGCATCGCGCTTGGAATGAATCCAGTAGTTCATGGTGTCGCACACCACCAAACGCGGCTGACTCACCTGATCGAGCACTGTGAGTTGCAGTTCCGGGTCGATGTTGCCGAGAAAGATGAACTCCGCGTCGCGGGCCGCGGGCGGCAGATGCGGTCGGAAGCTGGCGAAGACCCCCAGTCGCGTCTCCAGCGTCTCGCGGTTCTGCAGGTCGTAGGAATATTTCCCCTTCCACCGAAACGATTCTCCCGCCGCGCACTCGACACCCGACCAGTCGATGCCCCGCGGTGCCAGCCGCTCCAGCTCGGCCAGGGGATAGTCCTGCCCGACCACGCCGACCACCTGGACCGGATGGAGCAGCGCGGCCGCCACCGCGAAGTACACCGCCGATCCGCCCAGGGCATCGGCCGTCTCGCCGAACGGGGTATGAACCGAGTCGAGAGCCACGCTGCCCACCACCAGCAGACTCATCAGCTTACATCCGATCTGGCGCCGAAACGCCGAGCAGGGTCAGGCCGTTATGCAGCACTTGCCGGGCGGCGCGGGCCAGCACCAGGCGCGCCTGTTCAACAGCGGGCGGTTCGCCCAACACTCGGCAGGCGTGATACCAGCCGTGAACTTCGCGCGCCAGTTCGTCGAGATAGACAGTGACCTGATGCGGTTCCCGGTCCCGTGCGGCGCGGGCCACCACCGTCGGCAGCGCGGTGAGGCGCTGGAGCAGTTCGCGGTCCCGATCGGTCAGCACGGCCAGATCGATCGTCGCCCCCACCGCATCTGGCTCGCAGCCGGCGGTCCGGAACAGCCCACTCATCCGCGCATGGGCCATCTGGACGTAGTAGACCGGATTCTCGTCGCTGCGGGACGTGGCCAGCTCGATATCAAACACCAGGTGGCTGTCACTGCGTCGCATCAGGAACCAGTAGCGCGCCGCATCGGTTCCGGTTTCCTCAAAGAGGTCGCGCAGGGTGACAAAGTCGCCCGAGCGCTTCGACATCTTCACCTCGTCGCCGCCGCGGACCACCTTGACGAGCTGCACCAACGTGACGGCAAACCACTCCGGCGGCACGCCCAGCGCCACCAGCGCACCCCGCAGGCGTGGGATATAGCCGTGGTGATCGGCGCCCCACACGTCGATGGCTTCATCGAAGCCGCGCTGCTGCTTATCGAGGTGGTACGCGATGTCCGGCACGAAGTAGGTGTAGCTGCCATCCTGCTTGCGCAGCACCCGATCCTTCTCGTCGCCGTAGTCGGAAGTGCGGAGCCAC
>CBFGTB010000115.1:0-6511 GCA_965651715.1 uncultured Gemmatimonadales bacterium | reverse complement strand
GCGATGAAGACCTCGAACTTTTTCGCCAGTGAATCGATCAGCGGCAACTCGGGCCGGCGCAGATCAAGGATCCGATGGGTCAGCCGCAGCTCTTCGGCCGCCGGCTCCTCCCCGTCACGCCGCGCCACCGGGATGGCCGGTGTCCGGGCCGGACCGACCACCGTCAACCCGGTCACCCGGACCTCGATCTCGCGACTGCGCATCGTCGCATCGCGGCCCGGCTCCTCGCGCCGGGCGACCACCCCTTCGACCAGCACCACCGATTCCGCCCCCAGGGCGGCGGCACGACTGATCACCTCGGCCGGCGTCCACGCCGGGTCGCAGGACAGTTGCACCAGGCCGTCCCGATCGCGCAAATCCAGAAAAACGATGCCCCCCAGGTCGCGTCGGCGGTGAATCCAGCCACCCAGGCGTACCGGGGTTCCGATCTCGTCAGCGGTCAATGACCCGCAGCGATGCGTGCGCAGTGAGGTGTGTCCCATCAGCTCCCATCAGGGCGGCAGCGGCCGCTTCACACGGAACAGACGTGGCCCGAACCGGCGGGCCGAAGATGGGGCAAAACTAACCGCTGGACCGGGGCGGCGACTACTATTCTCCGGTGCCACGCGAACGGACCATCCTCGATCTCTCGCCCAGCCGGGCCCGCGCCACCATCGAAGAGTGGGTGCGCACGCGGCGGCTGGCCCGCTTCCGGACCGACCAGATCATGGCCCGGCTCTGGACCCGCCCGGTCGCAAGCTGGCAGGATGCCACTGAACTCCCGCAGACGCTCAGGGACACTCTCGACGCCACCTTTCCCCTGTCCCGGCTGACCAGTGCAGTGGTCCAGACGTCGGTGGACGGCACCCGCAAGTATCTCTGGGAGCTGGAAGACGGCGAGAAGATCGAGTCGGTGCTGATCCCCACCGCCACTCGACGCACACTCTGCATTTCCTCGCAGGCGGGCTGCGCCCTGGGATGCGTCTTCTGCGCCACCGGGCAGATGGGCTTCCGCCGCAATCTGGAACCGAGCGAAATCGCTGGTCAGGTCCGCGAAGTGGTGCTCCGGAACCCGGGGGATATGCCGACCAACATCGTGTTCATGGGCATGGGGGAACCGCTGCTCAACTGGTCGGCAGTGGATACCACCCTGACGATTCTGAACCACCCCGAGGGGTTCGGCATCGGTGCGCGCCACATCACGGTGTCGACGGTGGGGATCGTCCCCGGCATGCTGGCGCTGGCCGCCCGACCCGAGCAGTTCCGGCTGGCGATTTCGCTTCACTCGCCCCATGTCGAAGAGCGGCGGCGGCTGATGCCGATCGACCGCAAGTACACGCTTCGCGATGTGATGAGCGCGGCCGAAGCCTTCAAGCGGCGGATCACTTTCGAATACGTGATGATCGCGGACATCAACGACCGCGACCGCGACGCTGACGCGTTGATCGCGCTGGCGCGGCGGCTGCGCGCCCACGTCAACCTGCTGCCGCTCCACCCCGGCGGCGATCCGACTCTGGTCGCCACACCGCCGGCCCGAATCGCCGCGTTCCGGGACCAGTTGACGGCGGCCGGCGTCGAGGCTGTTCTGCGCCGCAGCCGGGGGCTCGACATCGATGCCGCCTGCGGCCAGCTCTACGTCACCATGGCCGCCCGCCGGCGACGCGACGCCGCCGCACCCCAGCCAACGGCGTAGGACAGCCGACCGCTACACCACCCGGTCCGGCAGGGCATCTCCGCCGAAGAACGCCTCAAGGTTGGCGATCACCTTCATTCCCATCGCGTGGCGCCCTTCACGAGTCGCTGAACCCATATGCGGCAGCAGCACCACGCGATCCTGGGCCAGCAGTCGCGGATCGACTGTCGGTTCATCCAGGTAGACATCGAGTCCCGCCCCGCTCAGGTGCCCCGACCCGAGCGCGGCGAGCATGGCCTCGGTGTCGACGACGGCCCCCCGCGCTGTGTTGATCAGCACGCCGCCGGGCGGCATCAGGGCGATGCGCCGTGCGTCGATCATCCCGGTGGTCTCCGGGCCGCCGGGTACGTGGAGCGACAGCGCATCGACTTCCACCAACACCTGGTCGATGGTGTCGCGCCACTCCACCTGATGGGCGGCCAGCACGGCGTCGTCGGGCCGACGTCGACTGGTACCGACGACCCGCATTCCGAAACCGTGAGCGGCGCGGCGGGCCGTGGCCAGGCCGATTCGGCCCAGACCGATGATGCCGAGCCGGAGGCCGCTGGCCCGATGCCCCAGCAAATGAGTGGGATGCCACCCGGTCCAGCGACCGCTGCGCACTTCCCGCTCACCCTCGCCGGTCCGTCGCAACGTCATCAGCAGCAGCGTGATGGCGAGGTCGGCAGTGTCGTCTGTCAACACGCCCGGGGTGTTGGTCACCGCGATGCCATGGGCCCGCGCGGCGGCGAGGTCGATGTGATCGACGCCGACGCCGAAATTGGCAAGCAGCCGGGCCCGGCGTGGTTTGGTCGATAGAACAGCGGCCGTGAGCCGATCCGAGACGGTGCAGATCAGCGCATCGGCATCGCCCAAGGCGCGCTGCAACCCGAGCGCGCCGAGCGGTTCATGATTGCGCGTCTCCACGAAATCGAATCGCTTCGCCAGCTCGGCTTCAACAACCGGCGGCAGGCGGCGGGTCGCAATGACCCGGGGCAATGGGGACATCTGAGCCGAACCTCGCTGAGGGAGAATCGTCGCTATCGGCGCTCAAGTTCCCCGCGACGACGCCAAAGTGCAAGCGACTCTACTATTCCACCATGCCGTCCTGCGCCTCAGCTTCCGCCAGCCGACGCGACCGGCTCGACGCCTGGTTCCACGTCGGTCTTGCGGCACTCGACCCGGTGGCCGCGATGGCGCGGGCGCTGCATGACATCCGGCATCAAGTCCCGCCGGCACTCCTGGCGATCGGCAAGGCGGCCCCGGCGATGCTGCGCGGCGCCGACCAGGGGCTCGGCTGCCGCCGAGGCCCCGCCCTGGTCATCACCACCGCCCCACCCCCGGATCAGGCATTCGCCCAACCCGCTGAGCTGCTGGTGGGCGATCATCCATCGCCGGGGAGGGCGTCGCACCGGGCGGCCGAGCGGCTGGCAACGTGGCTGAGCGAACTGCCTGCCGAGCTGCCGTTGCTGGTGCTGCTCTCGGGCGGCACCAGTTCACTGATCGGTGCACCTCGACCCGACCTTTCCACCGCGGATTGGAGCGGCGCGCTGGACCTGTTGCACAGTGCGGGCCTCGACATCCGCGCGATGAACGCGGTTCGCCGGCGGTTGATGCGCTGGGGTGGAGGCCGCATGGTCGCAGCGCTGGGCGCGCGCCCGACCGAGGTCCTTCTGGTGTCCGACGTACCGCAGGACGACCCCGCCACCATCGGTTCGGGGCCACTGATCGGGTATTCGGCTGCGGCGGACGACCTGAGCGACGTCCTGGCCCACGCCGACCTCATGCGGCGATTCCCCGCACCAATCCGCCACGCTCTGGCCACCGCCCCGCGATCGACCCGGCCGATCCCGCACCGGATCATTGTCACGGTGACCGATGCGACGACGGCCATCGCCGGAGCGGCGGGGCGGCAGGGAGTCGATGTGACGCTGCATCCTGACAGATTGCTCGGATCCACCCGATACCACGCCGATCAATTGAGCGCGATGCTGGCGGAGGACAACGCGATACATCCGGTCGAGCGACTCGATGTGTGGGCCAGCGAAATGACTGTGGCGCTCCCCGCCGCCCCGGGTCTCGGCGGGCGCTGTCAGCAGTTCGCGTTGGAATTCGCGCTGGCGTTGGAATCACAGGCGAGCCGGCCGGGAATCGCCGACCTGCTCGCCCTGAGCAGTGCCACCGACGGGCGTGACGGGCCGACCGACGCCGCCGGCGGGTGGAGTGACGCGGCCCTCGCCGCGCGGATCCGTCAGGCCGGCATCGATCCGCTCCGCGCCGCAGAACACTGCGACGCCGGTCCCGCCCTGGCGCGGGCCGGTGCGCGTTACCGTACCGGCCCCACCGGGACCAACGTGGCCGATCTGGTGTTGGTCAGCCGGGTCGCCCGACTGGAGTGAAGTTCAGGTCCAGACCGGCGGCACCGCTTGCAATCGGCAGCGGGCCTGGGCCGCGATCAGTGCCACATCGGGCGACGCCTGAACCTCGCGGAGATAGCGCGCCTGGAACGGCCCGCCGGCCGAGTCGCCGCGCAGCAGGTCGACGATCGCCCGCGCCAGCACCCGCCCGCGCGCCAGGCTCTCGGCGTCGCCGGCATGGATGGCGGCATCGAGCGAGGCGATCAGACCGGTGAGCGGCTGGAGCCAGGCGAATTCCGGATTGCCGGTGGCGAGGTCCAGCAGGCGACTGCCACTCTCGATCCGGCCGTGATGCCGCTCGAAGGCGCGCGCTGTCGCGTGAAGCAAGGCCTGATGAATGGCCAGAGCGGCGTGCCGGGTTTCGATCAGGGTGGTGCGCTGCGGATCCATGGGAACCTCACTGGTCATGGGTTGTCCACAGAACGCTTCGGCTCCGCACCCGGTTCCCCGCGACCGATCACCACGGTGAGGTCCACCAGCGGCCGCGGATCCGGGGCATCGCGCACTTCGATGCTGTCGTAGAGTTCCCGAATCCGGCCGACCCCGGTGGTGTCACCCCGGCGCACCAACACCAACGGGTGACGTCGCGTGGTGTCCCGCAGCGCGAGCGGCGCATTCTCGATCAGCACCACATCGAGACGACCGTACCGCAACCGGATCGCGGCCTCGCGGGCGGCACCGGATCGACCACCGCCGTTGAGCACCTCGACCTCAACCCGGCGAGGCAGCGGCGGTTGTCGCACCAGGGCCTCGGGAACCGCGCTCTGTTGACCGCGCCGCCAGGCGAAAATCGCTGCCGCGACGAGCAGCACGCCGGCCGCCCCCAGCGCCAGGCGCCCGGGTCGCGTCAGGCCAGCCATGCCGCCGCAAACGCCACAGTCTCGGGTCGCGCCGGGTGACCGGTGCGTTCGAGATGGGCCATCCGGCGTCTCAGAATCTCGCGGATGACGTCGTCACGCTCCGCCGGGAAGCGGGCGGCCAACTCCGCCCGGGCGGCCTGATCGAACGGGCGACCCGGTTCGAGGAAATCCGCGGCGTAGAGCGCGAGGCCGAGGTCTCGCCACGCAGCGCATCCGACGGTGTGATAGGTCACAGCCTCCAGCAGCTCATCATCGGTCTCGCCGGCGGCGATCGCGCGGCGCGCCGCTGCGGGTCCGTGCAGTAGCGCCGCCGGTGCGTCGGGCCAATCGCTGAGCTGGCGCAGCGTCGCCTCGGGGGCGTCCCGCAAGGCATCGTGCAACCATCCCGCCCGCGCCCAGCGCCGCCGCTCGGCGACCGTCAGCCGACACCGGAGCGCCCAGTCGTCGAGCAGGGCGACCACGCGCTCGACGTGCGCCCGGCGCGCGGGCGACACCACCGCCCAGTCAGGCAACCCGTCATGGTTCACCGCGCCGCCGGTCATTGCTGCTCGGCACCCGCCGCGCCAGGGGAGGCAACAATGCGGTTGGCAGCATCGACGAACACCACGGCGGGGTGGAAGTCCCGCTGTTCATCGGCGGTGAACTCACCGTAGGCGATCAGAATCACAGTATCGCCCGGCATGCCCAGCCGCGCGGCAGCGCCGTTGAGCTGGACCGTGCCACTCCCGGCGTCGCCCGGGATGACGTAGGTCACGAACCGCTCGCCATTATTCACATTGACGACGTGAATGGCCTCGTACTCGACCAGATCGGCGGCTGCCATCAACTCGGTATCGAGGGTCAGCGACCCTTCATAGTGGAGGTCGGCCGACGTGATCGTCGCCCGGTGAATCTTCGACTTCATGAGTTGGCGTCGCATGGTCAGGAATGTCCTTCTCCCAGGATGACATTGTCGATCAACCGGGTCGCGCCGACTCGTGCCGCCACCGCGACAACAGTCCCCGCCACGGCCTCGGTGACGGGCGTCATGGTGACCGGATCCACTATCGCAATATAGTCCGGCTGGAGCGAGGATTCGGCGTCCAGCACCGCCGCCATGGCGATGCGGATCTGCTCCGGCCGCCGCTCCCCGACCTGCCACGCCGTCTGTGCCGCTGCCAGTGCCGCGGGCAGTGCGCGCGCGGCCGCGCGCTGACTGCGGCTGAGATAACGATTGCGGGAGGAGAGCGCCACGCCGTCGCTGTCGCGAACGATCGGCACAGCGACAATCTCCACTGCCAGATCGAGATCACTGACCATCCGGCGGATCAACGCCAACTGCTGATAATCCTTCTGGCCGAACACGGCGCAGTCCGGCTCGACCAGATGCAGCAACTTGAGCACCACGGTCAACATGCCGTTGAAGTGCCCCGGGCGACTGGCCCCTTCCCACCGGGTGGCCAGTTCCCCCGCCTGTAATGTGATCGGGTCCGGCGTGGGATACATCGCGGCGACAGTCGGCACGAACATCACAGTCGCCCCGCGCGCTGCCGCAGCCGCCTGGTCGGCCTCAAGGGTCCGCGGGTAGCGTTCCAAATCTTCGT
>CBFGTB010000114.1:0-6579 GCA_965651715.1 uncultured Gemmatimonadales bacterium | reverse complement strand
GACGTAGAGTCCGACGTGACTGACCTGGTTGCCGTCGAGGGCAAAGGTCAGCACGTCACCGGGCAGCAGGCCGTCGGTGTCGCGTCGAATCGCGACGCCGGCGCCCGCTTGGCCCCGGGAGGTGCGCGGAATCCGAATCCCGTGCTGACCATAGGCGTAGTAGATCAAGCCGGAGCAGTCGAAGCCGCCGCTGCCGTCGCCGGTGCCCCCCCAGACGTAGGGCTGGCCCATTTCCTCCAGCGCTGTCGCAACGATATCGCCCAACAACTCCGCCTTGACGGCGGGAATGCCGGCCGCCCGCAGTCGCTCGGTGGTATGGGTCGGCAGATATAACCCGGCCGCCGGTCCGCCCGGCACCGCCCGCGCCGGTGTGCGCCGGCGCCACCCCAGGGTGAGCGAGAGTTCGAGGCCATCGCGGTTCTCGATTGTGCCGTTGCGCCAGCGCGCTTCAATCGCGCTGCGAATGCTGCCGAGGTGAAACAGCGGCTGGCGCAGTCCAACCGAGCTGCCGTACCAGGCGCGATCCTGATCGCGAAACCCGACGCCAGCGGCCGCACCGACGAAGACGGCGGGATACCTGTCACTGCCATCGAACAACGTGAAGTCCAAACCGACCCCGAACAGCCGGCCGCGTCCGGGTTCACCGGGGAGCACGGTCCCGGAGAGATCGACCCCGATCGGCCCCAGCAGGGTCCGCTGCAACGTCAGTCGGAAGGTCGATTCATCGGGCGTTCCGGCCAACAGGTAGCCGGCGGAGAGCATCACGCCGTCCTGGGCCGCCAGCGGCGAGGCCGACAGTGCGACAAGGCCGAGCAGCAGTGAGGTCCCGAATGGTTTCATTGTCCCAATGTTTCCTGATCGGTTCCGATCACGTCGCGCAGGGCGGCGTCGGTGGGAACGCCCTCGGGCGTGACGTGCAGGGCGGTTCGGAGGCGGCCGAACCGGCGCAGCACCCGGAGCCATCCCCAGGATGCGAGCAGGGCGGCGATCAACGCGCCGCCCCCCATGGCCACTATCGCCGCCGTGGCCGACAGTCGCCCGCCGAGCAGGGCGACTGTCGTGGCCCCACCGGCTGCTGCCGCCACAATAATCAAGGGCGTCAGCGCCCACCCCACCATCCGCAGCAGGAGCCGCGCGAGTCGCGCGACCACGCCCGGATCAGCTCCGCGGTGCGCCGAGACCCGTCACCACTGTTGCCACCGCGAGGGCAGGCAGCACGGCGACCGCGAAGGTCGGGACGTTCCAGCCGGCATGAGGAATGTGCAGCGCAGCCGCTGCCGCGCCGAGGATCGCCGCCAAAACAGCGACCAGGCCGATGGCGCTCGGCAGTGAGGGATCATCGCCGCCGCGCTTGGCGGCCAGATGGGCCAGGACGAAGGCGCCCTGCCACGACAGATAGCATCCGACCATCCACCAGACCGGATGGTACCACCAATTGGAGTGCCCGCCGACTTCGTACCAGCGGTTGGTCCAGGTGCCGAGCGGTTGGAGCACCGCGATATCGATCAGCATGAAGCTCAGTGCGGCCCCGAGACCGATGCCGGCGGCGCCGGCGATGCCCTCAATGGTACGGGCGCGGGTCCAGAGTCCCGGAAAGAAGACCGTGATGATGGTCCCGATTGCCACGACAATGCCGGTCAGGGCATGATCGGCGGTTCCTTCGAAGAACCGGTTGATCAGTGACACCAGCAGCACGACGACAGCCTGAATCGCGCCGAGCGCGATGGAACGACGGATGAGATGGGGCGCGTCGGTGAGGTCGTAGGACAGTTCTGTCTGCACCGCACTGGTCATCGATCTATTCTCCACAGAGAGTGTGCTGAACTGCCGGGAAGGTAGCCCGACCGGCGCCGCACGGCCAAGGGGGGCACGGTCAGAGCCGCCATGCGAGCACCACTGCCGCATCGGTGAGTGCCCAGGCCATCAAGGCGTGATACATGCCGCGCTGATGCTGGTCGGCCGTCCAGACCGAGACCTGACGCCGCCAGGGCACCAGCACCGCAAGCCACGCCGCTCCTGCCAGAACCACCAGGCCGCCGCGCAGGACCGCCTGCTCGGCCCATCCGGCCTGTGCCGCCGCGAGCCCGATCATCCCGAAGGCAAGCGTCGTCAGGCCGATCGCCGCCGTGAGCGCCGCCCGCGGCCCGATCAGCAGGACCAGGGTCCGGTCACCCCGCGCCGCATCCTCGTTCATCTGGTAGAGCTGGGTCAACGGATACAGTGCGGCGAACAGCGGGCAGAATGCGGCCAGCAGCAGGGCATGTTCGAGATCGAGCTCGCGGCCGCTCAGACTCCATCCCGCCCACGGGGTGAGACTGCCGAAGCCGATCATGTTGATCACCCAATCCGCCCCGCCGATCCGCTTGAGCCTGAACGGCGGCACCGAGTAGGCCACCGACATCAGCAGGGCGGCCAGATAGAGCCATCTGAAGGTGGTCGGCAGCCACCAGCTCGCCGCCAGCCCGAGCAGCATCAGCATCATCGCCGCGCCGGCCAGCGCCGCCGGCGGTTGCGGCGGCTGGCGCAGATAGGCGATGTCGCCCTCGTCCTGATCGAAGGCGGAATTGAGGGCCAGTGTGCCGCCGTTGAGCGCCACGACCCAGAGCAGCAGTCCCAGCCAGTCGCCGGCTTGCGGCCGCGCGAATCCCACAGCCAGCAGCCAGCCCAAAGCGGTGTGCCCCGCCATCACCGGCCATTCGGCCGGACGCAGGTGCAGCAGATAGGGCATGGCATCGCCGAGTACCCGATAGCCCCATCGCCGAGCCGGCGACACCGCTTCACTCATCCCGGCAAACCGAGGGCATCGGCGGCCACGCGCAGGCCATGCAAGGTCAGATCGGGATCGACCACGCTCACCGTGCGGGAGAGCGGCGCGACCAGGCCGGCCAAGCCACCGGTGGCGATGACTGTCGGGACGCCCCCGTCGGGCCATTCACGCCGAATGCGCTCAACCATTCCGTCGAGCGCATCGGCCGCGCCGAAGAGGATACCGGCGCGCAGGTGTTCATCGGTTCGCCGTCCGATCGCGCGAGCCGGCGCCACCAGTTCGGTGGCCGTGAGCTTGGCCGCTCGGCGGATCAACTGTTCGGCCGACGTGCGCAGCCCCGGCATGATCGATCCGCCGATGAAGCGGCGATCGGCAGTGACGCAGTCAAAGGTGGTGGCCGTGCCGAGATCGATCACCACAGCATCGCCCTGATGCTGGTCCAGTGCCCCGAGACAGTTGGCAATCCGGTCGGCCCCCACCGCCCACGGTTCATCGACGTCGAGCGTGAGCGGCAGTTCCGCCTCGGGGCTGATCACGCCGATGCGGGATGTCATGCCGCGACGAACCGCCGCGATCACCGCCGGTGTGACGGCTGGTGCCACCGAGGCGATGCAGGCGGCATGGATCTCCTCAGGCGAATGTCCCGCCCGCACGGCAAAGGCTTCGAGCGCCAGCGCCCACTCGTCGGGAGTGCGTTCCTGCGTGGTGGTGAGACGCCAGCGGCCGCGGAGGACGTCATGATCCGCGATCCCGACCGTGACCTCGGTGTTGCCGATGTCGATGACGATGCGCATGGGTCAATCTCTCCCCGGTCCCCCGTTGGCGGCGACCTCGCCGGTGCGGAGTTCGACGCAGCGGCCGTCGGCGCGTCGAACCCGAAGTGCTCCCTCGGCGGTGATCCCGGCGGCAATGCCGGCCAGCGGACGGGTCAGAGCCTGGCCGTACAGATCGTCGCGGGCACTCCACTCCAGCAGCTCCGCCGGCTCGAGCCGGGCGCTGCCGGTCAGGCTCTGTTCCACCGCCGCGATCACGGCGGGTGCCACCGCCGTGGCCGGCGGCGCCGTGGTGAGATCGCCCACTGCAATGACCTGATCGGCCAGCTCGGCCGGGGCGCGATTGGCCAGATTGATCCCCACCCCGATCACGACCCAATCGCAGCAGTTCCCGCGCCAGCGGGCCTCCACCAGGATTCCGCCCAGCTTACGCCCCGCCACCCGCAGATCATTGGGCCACTTCAGTCGCAAGCGCGGCAGCGTGGGGATCGCGGTCTCGAGTGCCGTCGCCACCGCCAGACCCACCCGAGGCGACAAGACCTCGAGCACATCGGGGTCCACCTCGCGCGCAAGAACCGACAGCCACAGTCCGCCGGCGTCCGACGACCACTCCCGCCCCAATCGCCCCCGCGCACTGCGCTGCCGCACCGCCATCACCGCGGTCCCGGTCGCCGCTCCCGCCTCGGCCCGGCGATGCAGTTCATCCATGGTGCTGTCGAGTTCGTCAAAGATCAGCATTCAGATGACTCCCGCTCCGATCAGAACGAACAGCACCGCCCCAAAGGCCAGCCGGTACCAGGCGAATCCCACAAACGAATGGCGCTCGACGAAACGCAGGAAACCGCGGATGACGACCAACGCCGACACGAACGCCACCAGCGTACCGACCAGGAACAGCGGCAGATCCGCGCCGCTCAGCAGCGCTCGACTCTTGACAAGATCAAGACCCGCAGCGCCCACAATGGTGGGGATCGCCAGCAGAAATGAAAATTCGGTGGCGGCGGGACGCGACAGCCCGACAGCATATCCCCCCAGAATGGTGGCCGCAGCCCGCGAGGTCCCTGGAATCATCGCCAGCACCTGCGCTCCGCCGATCCAGAGCGCCTGGCGCGGCGAAATCCGGTCGACCGTGGCGGCGCTCACTGCGGGCGCCCAGCGTTCGATCACCAGCATGATCACCCCGCCCACCACCAGCGCCCACGCCACAACCATCGGCGAAAACAGCACAGCCTTGATCCAGCTATGGAGCAGTAAGCCAATCACAGCCGCCGGCAGAAAGGCGAGCAGCAGCCGCCCCGCGAGGCGCTGGTCGGGGCCCGGGCGACGCGCACCGAGCAGCAGGGCCAGCAGCGTCGCGCGGTAGTGCCACATCACCGCGAGGATCGCGCCGATCTGGATGACCACTTCCAACGTGGCAGCCCGCGGACCGGTGAAATCGAGCAGCGCGCCGACGGCGATCAGGTGACCGGTCGATGAGACCGGCAGGAACTCGGTGGCCCCCTCCACCAAACCCAGCAGCACGGCAACCAGCAACGGCGGCAAGAGCATCACAATCCCAGCACCTCAGCGTAGTAGGCCTCATACTGCGGCACGATGGCCGCCGCGGAGTACTGCCGTGCCTTTGCCAGCGCCGCCTGGCGCATGGCGGCGTGCGCGGTGGGGTCCCGCAGCAGGTTGACCGCCCGCCGCGCCATGGCCTCGACCGATCCCGGCGGTTCGAGCAACCCATCAACATTGTCGCTGACCACCTCCGGCAGGCCGCCGGTCCGCGCCGCCAGCACCGGCGCCCCACAGGCCATCGCCTCGAGCGCCGCCAGACCGAACGACTCGGTCTGCGAGGGCAGGACAAAGAGATCCGCTGCCGCCAGCACCGGCGCGACGGCATCAAGGCGACCCAGGAAGTGGACGTCGGCCGCGACGCCGAGTTCCCGCGCTTCGGCTTCGGCGTCCTGGCGATCGGGGCCGTCACCCACCATCAGCAGCGTCGCCGGAAGCGCCCGCCGCACGCGCGCGAAGATCCGGACCACGTCGCGCACCCGCTTGACCTCGCGGAAGTTGGAGATGTGCACCAGCATGCGATGGCCGGGGGGAACCAGTGGCTCGGCGGGGACAACCGCCTCGGGGCGATATTCGTGCAAGTTCACAAAGTTGGGAATCACCCGCAGATCGCAGTGGCCGCAGCCGAAGGCCCGATAGGTCTCGTCGCGCAGAAACTGTGAGACCGCCGTCACACCATCCGATTGCTCGATCGAAAATCGGGTGATGGCGAAGAAGGAACTCTCCTGCCCCACCAGCGTGATGTCGGTGCCATGCAGGGTGGTGATAACCTTGAGCTGATGCTGATCACGCAGCATCTCGCGTGCAAGAAATGCGGTGGTCGCATGCGGGATGGCGTAGTGAACGTGGAGCAGATCGAGCTTTTCTTCGAGCGCGACTTCGTACTGTCGCGATGCGAGGGCGAGGGTGTAGGGGTAATGCTCGAACAGGGGATAGCGCCCCATCGTGGTATCGACCTGATGGAACACCGCCCGGTCGACGTAGCCCCGCAGGCGAAACGGCGAATCGTAGGTGATGAAGTGCACCTCATGACCACGCCGGGCGAGTTCCAGCCCCAGTTCGGTGGCCATGGCCCCCGAGCCGCCGTAGGTCGGATAGCAGGTAATGCCAATCTTCATGTCGCGATCGTACTCCATACGGTGGCGATCTGTGCGGCCACATGCTCGGGCGACGCCGTCGCATCGAGAGCCAGGGTGTCGCCATTCAGTTGATGTCGGAACCAGGTGTCCTGTCGCTTGGCGTACTGGCGGGTCGCCAACGCGACAGCGGCCGGATAGGCACTGCGGGCCATCCGCCCCTGGAGCACGTCGACCGCCTCGCGCACCCCGATGCCGTCCATGCCGGGACCGACCAGCGGTGCGCCATCGGCCAACACGGCCGCGACCTCTTCGATCGCCCCGCGGCGCAGCATCTCGTCGGTCCGATGAGCGATGCGCTGATGGAGGGTGGCCCGGGGAACATTGAGTCGGACGGTCCACGGAC
>CBFGTB010000113.1:0-6792 GCA_965651715.1 uncultured Gemmatimonadales bacterium | reverse complement strand
CCGGGGCGGTTGGACCTACCGGGGACACCGGTGCGGTGGGAGAACCCGGCGCGACAGGACCGACGGGACCGACCGGCTCAACCGGGTGGACCGGGCCGGTGGGGGAAAGCGGTGCGACCGGACCCGTTGTACCGACGGGACCCACCGGGCCGACCGGCTTGACCGGGTGGACCGGGCCGGTGGGAGAGAGTGGCGCGACCGGCCCCACCGGCCCCACCGGACCGATGGGTCCGGCGGGGCTGCGCTCATCGCGTCGCTGAGTTCAGGACGCGCTCAGTTGGACTGATACGGGGTCGGCAATCCGGCCGGCCCTGCAAAGCTGAACAGCGGCTGTGACATCGAGCCGGCCGAGCCACGCGGCCGAATCATTTTCGCCCCAGGTCACCAACAGCTCATGCCCGATCCGGGCGCAGCCGGCGGCGAATTCGATCTGCTGCGACCGCAGCACAAACGGATCGGCGAGAGCACTGAGACGCAGTTCGGCGTCGAACAGCACAAGACTGTGGAAGTACGTCCGCGTGGGCCATTCGCGGATCAGACCGTGCACCCAGCCGAGCCATCCCGTGCCGCCCTCAGGCAGCGGAACGTCGACAAGTTGCGATCCGCCCCGGAGATCGGCGCACCAGAAAGGCGGCGTGGATTGGGCCACCACGCGACAGTGCCCATCACCACCCGGTGCGAGTACCACTGTGGGATCGACGGTGTAGACCAACCGAAGCGGCTCACCATCGGCTGCAATCGGCATCCAGTTCTTCTCGTGGTTGCTGTCGTCAGGCGGTCGGAGATGAACCACGTCGTCGACGATCGGTGTCCCGGTCATCACGCCGCGCACCGCGAGGCGATACATGGCGCGTCGATCCGGATGATCGGGATGACTGGCGTTGGCGATCAAAACGATCCGGTCGGGGTCGCTGGCGTTTGCCACGATGCGGCAATCTTCGAATCCCCGGATCAGAGTGCTGTCGCGACGCAACTGGTCGGGGATGTGAATTTCCCGCAGGCCCTCGAGTTGACCTGACCGATTCAACTCGCCGAGATAGTGACGAGAATCGATGTAGTCGGGGAAATCGTAGCTGCCGTCGTCGCGGAGTCGGTAATTGACGGCGCGCACCAGTACGCGCACCGCATTGCCGCAGCGCGCAATGCTCGGATTGGTGGGTGTATAGCCGGTCGGCAACAGATCGGGCGGTATCGTCAGCGGCGTCGGCTGCCAGCCCGAAGCGGCAAGCTGACTGATGGTATACTGGCGATTCCGCCGCGCCGCCTCGCGAAACTCGGTTGGCGTATCACGTCGCGTCACAGTGCGGTTGGTGGCGGCAATCGCCGTATCGCGACGATTGGCGACATACCACGACGCGATCGACTCCTCGAAGTCCAGTTGCCAGGGCGTTGTCGCACCGGAGGGCAGCATCTGGCGTGCGGCATCGAGCAGCACCGTGACGCTGGCGTGCAGCCCATGTGACCGCAATTCGGCACAGGCCTCGAGCAGTGGTGTGAGATCATCGGCGACGCCGTCCGGCCCCGCCGCACCGAAGTGCTCGATGTTCCGCGCGATGCGCGCCGCTTCGGCGTCATCGGCAGTGGTCGCCAGAGCCTGACGCGCCCAGGTGATTGCCTGGTCGTGGCGACCGACCCCGGCGGCGGCGAGTGACAGCCAATCGTAGAGCAGTGTCCCGTGGCGAGCCTGATCGACGAACAGGATATCGTCGGCCCGCTCGTGGCGTGGCAGCACCTGTGTCGCGGCGTGTTCGCCCAGCGCGAATCCCAGCAGCGGGAGTTGGTTGCGAACAGCCAGGCGCACCGCATCGGTCAGCGGTTCGGCGCGCCAGGGTCGCCGCTCCCACGCCTGGAGATACGCCACCAGCGCGGGCCAGGCGGCGTCGGCTGCGGGCGGCGACGACTCCATCATCGACTCAAGGCAGTGACCGCGCCGGTAGGCTGCATACCATGCCTCTTCCTCAAACCCGCCCAGTGCGGCGCGGCGGGTAAAGGCATCGAGCGCAGCGGGAATGTCGATCCGGCCATTGAGCAGCGACTCGCCGAGGTAGAACCAGGACCGTGGGTCATCGGGCTGTTCGGCCAGGGTCTGGCGCAGCAGCCGGGCGTCGCGCTCGAACTTATCGGCCTTGCTGCCGCCGTCGCCGTGATGGCGCAGCGCGACGCCGTCGAACAGTCGTCGTTCAGGAATCGGATCCGGACTGGCCAGGTACTCATGTGTCCGCCCGACGTAGTGCCACTGATACTCCGTCGGCACCAGCACCTCGACCCGATAGGTCACCGGCCCCTGCTGAAGCAGCAGGCAGGGGGCTCCATCGAGTTGGGATTTCCATTGCTGATCACGCACCACCAGCTCCTCGTCGGCGTCGAGGATCAGCAGGTAGTCTTCGCCGCGCTGGCGCGCCTGGGCGAGGGCATGCTGGAGTCCGATGGTGCGGGTGGTACCGAAGTCGACAAAGGGTGCGTGGTGGATCTGGCCGGGAATCCCCCGTTCGGCGAAGAACTGTTCGATCAGCGAAACTGTATTGTCGCTGGAGCCGGTATCGGTGATCGACCAGGACTCCACCTGATCGGCCACCGATGCCAGGGCGCGCTCAATCACCCGACTCTCGTTGCGGACCATCATGCAGAGGCACACCCGCCGTGACGCATCGGTCATCGCAGCCGCGAGCGGACCATGGCGCGACGCCGCGGTCGATTAAGTTGGAGAGACTGTGAACAAGGGAGCGCTGTCATGAGTGTCCGCATTGATTACGCCGCCGTCTCGCCCGAGATCATGAAGGGCATGTTGCATCTGGGGCACATCGTCGCCCGGAGCGGTCTTGAGGACTCGCTGCTCGAGCTGATCAAGATACGCGCCTCCCAGCTCAACGGCTGTGCCTGGTGTCTCGACATGCATACCAAGGATGCCCGGGCGCGGGGCGAGAGTGAGCAGCGGTTGCACCTGCTGGCGGCCTGGCACGATGCCACCTGCTACACACCCCGCGAGCGGGCGGCCCTGGCCTGGACCGAAGCCGTCACCCTGGTCGCCGACACGCGTGACGTGGCCGACCCGGTATACGATGCGGCGCGGGCCCAGTTCAGCGAAAAGGAACTGGCCGACCTGACGCTGGCGATCATCGTCATCAATGGCTGGAACCGGCTCAATGTCGCCTTCCGCACACCGGTGGGCGATTACGTCAGTCCGCTGGCCACTCAGGCCGGCGGCAACGGATAGGTCATCATCACATCGCCCCGGGCGTAGGGACTGCCGGGGCGCACCGGGCAGTGTTCAAAGCCGAGCCGGCGGTAGAGCCTGATCGCGCCGGTGAGTGATGAGTTTGTCAGCAGATACAGCTCGGTGGGTTGCCGGCTGAGCACATAGCCGATCACTGCGCGACCCAGCTTTTCGCCGATGCCGCGGCCCTGGTAGGCGGGATCCACCGCCATCTTTGACAGCTCCCAGCGCCCCTCCGGATCGGGGATCGCCGCGCAGCAGCCGACAATCTCCTCGCCGACCTGGGCGAAGAAAATCTCGCCGCCGGGCGTGATCACCGCGCCGACCGGGTCGTCGATGACGGCCAGGTCATGCGGCTCGACTGTAAAGAGCCGTTCGATCCACTCGATATTGAGGCGTCGGAAATCAGCGGCGAGATCGGGCCGAAAGGTCACCAGGGAAAGCTGTGCATCTGCCATGCGGGAAAGATATTGGTGGGGCAAGCCCCTGGTCGGTCGCTCGGCTGTGATGTATCGTCAATGGCCATGAGCCGACCCGGACCGGTGGATCATCTGATAACAGACTCGCTTGACCGCGACTGGCGGATCCGTCTCGCGGCCATGGCCGCCCTGCATACCCATGTGCGCGACGGTGATGGCACCGTCACCCGTGAGGTCATGACGGCGGGGTTCGACTTTGAGGGTGAGCGGATCCCGTTCGCCAACCGCCAGGTCGGCATCTGGCGACCGCAGCAGTTGCGCGGCGGCATCGGTGCGGCGCTGTCGATCACCACCGCCGCGGCGCGACCGGGAGTGACGCCTCGTTACGACGATGATATTGGCTCCGACGGCTGGTTCAGCTATCGCTACCAGGGTACCGATCCCGACCATTGGCACAACCGGGCCGTTCGCGCCGCCATGGAGCACCGTCGGCCGCTGATCTATTTCTATGGCGTCGTTCCGGGTCGGTATCTGGCCCAGTTCCCCGCCTATGTGATCGCCGATGACCCGGCGACCCTGACCTTCTCGGTGGCCTGTGACGCTGCCACGCTGGGTCCGCGGATGCTGATCGACGGCGGATCGAGTGATCTGATCAAGGCCTACACCACAGTGGTCGCCAAGCAGCGGCTCCACCAGTATCGCTTTCGCGAGCTGGTCATCGGCGCCTACCAGCGCAAGTGCGCCGTCTGCACCCTGGGTGCCACCGATCGCTTGACCCGGCTGCTCGATGCGGCCCACATCCTCCCCGATCATGACCAGCGGGGGCAGCCCGAGATCAGCAACGGGCTGTCGCTCTGCAAGATTCATCATTCGGCGTATGACCTGAACATTCTGGGTATCTCGCCCGACTATCGCGTTCACATTCGGGAAGACGTTCTGGCGCAGATTGATGGCCCGATGTTGCAGCACGGCCTCAAGGAGATGCAGGCGCGGCTCCTGCAACTGCCGCGACGTGAGCAGCATCGGCCGAACCAGGACTATCTGGCCGAGCGCTACGAATTGTTCCGGGCTGCGTAGCCGGGGGACGTGGGACGTGGGACGGACCGAAGTCGTGAGCGTATGGCTCGCGGCCATGCAGTGATAATCGCGCCATGCGACGCCGATGGCGTGCGGGATCCTCACAGGGGAGGGAATGATGACTGAACCATCTCGCACCGGCGTGGGACGCACTCTCAGTTGCGACATTGCGGTACCGGAGCATGAGCGCGAACTGCGCTTCTATGCCCGGGTGCTCGGTACCGGTACCGAACCCCTGTGGCGTGACGACCTGATGAACAACCACGGCGTCCCCATCATCGGGTTGGGGGCACGCAGCGCCGAGCACGAGGCATTGCCGCTGCAGTGGATGCCGCATCTCCAGGTTGCCGACGTGGCGCAGAGTGCCGCGCGCGCGGTGGAGCTGGGCGGTCGCGAACTGATTCATCATCGTGACGGCTCCGGTGGCAGTCAGTGGGCCGTGCTGGCCGACCCGGGCGGCGCCGCCTTCGGCATCGTGCCCGCGATCCCGGCCGAGGCCATTCCGGCTCCCCCACCGGGCCCGATGGGCCGGATTGCCTGGCTGGACATGGCAGTCCCCGACGCCGACGCTCGGCGCGATTTCTATCGCGAGGTGATCGGCTGGACTGTGGAGGACATGCCGATGGGCTCGGGCGAGTCGGCGTATGCTGACTATGTCATGGTCGCCGCCGACGGCGAGGGTGCGGCCGGCGTCTGTCACGCGCGTGGCAGCAACGCCGATTTTCCGCCGGTGTGGATGATCTACCTCCCGGTGGGGGACCTCGCCGCATCGATCGCGCGTGTGACCGAAGAGGGCGGCACGGTGCTCAAGGTGTCGCGCAACAAGGCGGGCGAACCGACGTACGCCATCGTGCGCGACCCGGTGGGCGTGTGGTTCGGGGTGGTGGCGTAGCCGGACTCGGACATCGGCCCCGGAGGTCGATCGCGGCAATGCGGCCGGTTGATGGGACCGGAGCACAAAGCCCGTCGGCGGTGAGCCCCACCACCACGTTCCGCTTGCAATCCGTACTCTCGGCGGCGAGGCTCGAGGGCGGAGCGCCGACGAGCACCCACGACCTGCAACCCTCACGACCCACCATAATGGCGGTTGACAGATGCTATAATAGCATTACTATGGTGCAATTATGGTTACTGACGCCGCTATCAAACTCCTCGGACGCCTCTTGGAGCACCGGGGCCTCCACTACAGGCTGGTGGTGGTTGGCGGCACCGCGCTACGGTTGAAAGGCGTGATTACCCGGGCCACCGAGGATCTCGACGTGATCGCCTTCGCCGACCAGACCGGGGCGAGGTTGATGCCGGCCGATCGGCCGCTTGGTCATGCCCTGCTCAGCGTGGCGGCGTTAGTCGCTGACGAACACGATCTGGCCGACGACTGGCTCAATAGCGTGGTCTCCGCGCAGTGGGATGGTCCGGGGCTGCCTCCGGGAATGGCTGGCCGGATTGAATGGCGCAGCTTCGGGGGCCTCGACCTGGGTATCGCGGGCCTTGACGACTTGGTCGCCCTCAAGCTTTACGCCGCTGTTGACGAGCGAGTGGAGAGGCGGACACCAGCGAAGCACCGCCACGATCTGATCGCCCTGAATCCCACCGAGGCGCAATGGAACTTTGCCCTCGCCTGGGTGCTGGAACAGGATGGATCACCGCACTGGCCCGACCAGGTACATGAGACACTCGCCGATGTCCGCGCTCACTCACGGTAAACTCTTTGAACCCGTATTCGACGCCGCAGCAGATCTCTGTTGGCGGCAATGGGGCGCCATTGCGTCGGGTGCGGATTCGGGGGCCGCGCGCACGATCATCGATCCCGAGGTGCTTCTCCTGGCATCAACTGTTCTCTGCGACCGCGAGCCGAGACTGGCTGAACTGGCTGAATGGTTCATGATCTCGCTGTCGCAGGTTCTCAGCGTCGGACGCACTCGGCGACTGGCCAAGGACCTGACTCCGGAAGTCGAGCAACGCCTCCATCGTCTGGCACAGCTCGCAGCGACCCGCGGACTCGATGCCCGCTGGAGCACGCTCGCGAGCGGACCAACACCTGACCTGCGGCACTCGCTGGAAATGCGATCGGCGATGAAGCCT
>CBFGTB010000112.1:0-6898 GCA_965651715.1 uncultured Gemmatimonadales bacterium | reverse complement strand
CCAGCCGCAAGTACGACCGGTCAATCATCGACGGTCCGCTGACCGGCGCCATCTGGAAATTGGCCTGGCCCACCATGATCACCAATGTGATCGGCGGGCTGCAGAGCATGGTCGATCACATCATGGTCGGCCATTACGTCGGCTTCCGCGGCAATGCCGGTATCGGTGTGGCGACTCAGGTGTTCATCGTGGTGATCGCCTTCATCATGGCCCTGTTCACCGGGATGAGCGTGCTGGTGTCGCGACTGGTCGGAGCCAACGATGCCAGTGGCGCCGATCGCGCCGTCTACCAGGCGTTCGTCACCACGGTGGCGATCTCGGTGGGGGTGCTGGCACCGCTGGGCTACATCCTGTCGCCCTACCTGCTCGACTTTGTCAATGCCGCTCCCGGCGTGCAACACGAGGCGCTGCCGTATCTGCGCATCATGCTGGTGTTCAATGCCGGCATGCTGCTCTACTTCATGATCGCCGGCGCACTGCGTTCGGCCGGCGATGCCCGCACGCCGATGACGCTCGGCATTGTGATGACGGTGCTCAACGTCGTCTTCAATGTGGTGCTGATTCGCGGTGCCGGGCCGATTCCCGCCTACGGCACAGCCGGCGCGGCGATGGGGACGGTCCTCGCCAGCGCGGTGGTGGGCAGTTACGCCATCTGGCGACTGTGGCACGGCGGTTGGGTGGTGTCGTTCCCGCGCGGTATGGGCTACCGCCCCGACTGGACCATCATCAGGGAGTTGTTCCGCTTCGGACTGCCCAGTGGCTTTCAAGGCATCGCCATGAATATCGGCGGCGTGCTGCTGCTGTCGTTCATCGGCTCACTGGCCTCGAGTGCGGCGGCGCAGGCGGCCTACGCCGTGTCGTATACGCAGCTCTTCTCGTTCGTGACCTGGACCGCGGTGGGTCTGATGGGCGCCGCCGCGGCAGTGGCCGGTCAGAACCTCGGCGCCGGACGTCCCGACCGGGTGGCCCTGGGCGTGCGCACCGCAGCGCGTTTCGCGATGCTGGGCGCTGTGCTGTTCGGGGCGACCTTCCTGCTGCTGCCTCGCCAGTTGCTCGGCATCTTCGGTATGGACGATCCGCTCGCGGTCGATCTGGGCGTGCAATTGCTCCGGATCCTGAGCGTGTCGGGCATCTTCATCGCCGGTGCCCTGAGCTACACCGGCGGACTCCAGGGCACCGGTGACACCCGCAGTCCACTGTATATCTCGCTGGTGGCGCAGGTGCTGCTGCCGCTCGGGATCTGTTTCGTCATTCAGGAGACCGGCACGCTGCGCGCCATTCATATCTGGCTCGCGATTCTGATCGGGCACGGCAGTCGCTTCCTGCTGTCGCTGCTGCGGTTCAATCAGGGCAAGTGGCGCGGCATCGAGGTGCACGTGCCCCGGGCGGATCCTGCGCCATGAGCACGTCACTCTCGCGCATCGTGGGCTTCCACCAGGATGCAGTCGGTGACTGGGTGGCCGAACTCGATTGCGGCCACGGGCAGCATATGCGCCACGATCCCCCTTGGCAGGTGCGGCCCTGGGTGATCAGTGCGGCCGGTCGCGCCGCACAGCTCGGCCAGACAGTGAACTGCCGCTACTGTGACGATGTCCTCAGCGCGCCCGACGCCGACGCCGCAGCCCGTGGTCTCTGCCGCGACGGGGTCGACGAAATCGCAGGCTGAGGCGGCTCAGCCGCGCCGGGGCGGGATCGACGGCCGCATCTCAATCCGGCTGACATGCGCGTTTGGCGGATAGGACAACAACTGCATCACCGCCCGGGCACAGTCCTCGGGTTGCAACTTCCAGGCGCCCTCGGGCCCCGCTGCGGTGTCGCCGAAGTCGGTGTTGACCGAGCCGGGCATCACCGCGCTCACTCGAATGCCGCGCTGCCGCAGATCCATCATCATCGCCTCGGTCATGCCCATCACACCGAACTTGGCAGCGTTGTAGCCGGTGCCCCCCGCCATCGGATGACGCCCCGCCAACGATCCGACGGTGATCACCCAACCGCCGTCGGGCCGCGCTCCCGCTTCGAGCAGATGCGGCAGCGCCGCCTTGGTGCAGCACCAGGGCCCCGACAGGTTGACATCGATCTGGGCCTGCCATTCCTGATGGGTCATCTCCTCGATCGACTTGAAAATCGCCATGCCGGCATTGTTGATCAGCAGGTCGAGCCGCCCGAACCGCGCCACGGTCTCCGCCACCATCCGCTCGCAGTCCATGTAGTGGGCCACATCGGCACTCACACCCAGCACGCGGCCGGGATGGCGCGCCTCCAGCTCGGCTGTCACCTCCGCCACAGCCCGCTCGTTCCGCGAACTCACAGTCACCTGGGCACCGGCCTCGGCCAGCGCCGTCACGATGGCGCGGCCGATACCGCGAGTGCTGCCAGTCACCACTGCCGTCCTGCCTGTCAAATCGAGCATGGTCCCTCCGATGAGTTCAGTCCGCGCGCGTCAGATCAGGAATGGTAGCCCGATCGCGGCAGTGTTGCATCCTGAAACTCGCGCAACCCGATCTACGTCAGGAGCATCTGCACTGCTCGGGAGGTGAATGTGAGATGGCATGCCCTGCGCACCCGCCTTGTCGACGCCGCGGCGCGACTGCGCAGCCGGTTGACGGCGCGCCGTGTGCTGCTCGGCGCCGCCGCGCTGCTGACGATCTTCACGGCGCTGATCGGCCTTGAGGCGCTGGTGCGGGCCCACCTTGTCAGTCCCGGCGATCGACTGCCGACCGGGCTCTACAGTCGCTCGGTGGGATGGAACGGTGACGCCCACCAGGCCACTCTCATCGCTCCCCTGCCGGGTGCGAGCGATGAGTGGCGTGAACCGCTCAGCCTCGATGAGATCCCGGCCCTGCTCCAGGATGCCGTCGTCGCGGTTGAGGACAAGCGCTTCAGAGATCACTCCGGTGTGGATCTGACCCGGATCGGTGGTGCGATGCTCGCCAATATCCGTTCCGGCGGCATCGCCGAAGGCGGCAGCACCATCACCCAGCAACTGGCAAAGAATCTGTACCTCGATGCCCGCCGCACGCCGCTGCGCAAGGTGCGGGAAGCCGCGATCGCGATGGTGCTCGAGCATCGCTACAGCAAGGATCAGATTCTTGAGGCCTACCTCAACGAGATCTACCTGGGTCACGATCAGGGGCGAGCGATTCACGGCGTGGGAGCAGCGGCGCGTTACTACTTCGGACGCGACGTCGATCACCTGTCGCTCAGTGAGATGGCGACGCTGGCCGGGATGATCCACTCGCCCAACCGATTGGCGCCGTCGCGGCACCCCCGGGACGCGCGCGATCGACGCGACGTGGTGCTGCGGTTGATGGCGGAGCAGGGGATGATCGACGCCGACCAGTTGCGCCGCGCCGAGCGAACGGCCATCGCCAGTCGACCCCATCCTCAGCAGGGTGTCGACGCCCGATATTTTCGCGATGCGGCAGCGGAGCGCATTCCCGACCATCTGCCCGATCGCGGCGCCGCAGTGTACACCACGCTCGACATCGCCATGCAGCGCGCCGCCGAGCGGGCGGTACGCGATGGCCTGGCCCGGCTGCCGGACCGCGGCGCCGAGGCGGCGCTGGTGGCGATCGATCCCCGCAACGGCGACGTGCTGGCGCTGGTCGGCGGCGCCGACTACGGCCGCAGTCAGTTCAATCGCGCCACGGTGGCGCGCCGTCAGCCGGGCAGTGCCTTCAAGCCGATCGTCGCCCTGGCGGCATTGGCGCGTCGCGGTGATCGACAGCCGGCCTTCACCCTCGCGTCGACAGTGGCCGATGAACCGCTCCGGGTGCCGACCGACGACGGCGTGTGGCAGCCCGCCAACTACGATGGCTCATTCCGCGGCGATGTAACATTTCGTGAGGCGTTGGAGCAGTCGCTCAATGTTCCCTTCGCCCGGATCGGTCTGGCCGTGGGACCGCGCCAGATTGTCGCCACCGCCCGCCGGTTGGGCATTCGGTCGCCGCTGACGGCGGTGCCCGCGCTGGCGCTGGGCAGTGGCGAGGTGACGCTGCTTGAGCTGGTGCAGGCCTATGGTGTGTTCGCCACCGAAGGCGATCTCGCCCAGACCCGGATGATCACCGCGACGCGGGTTGGCGGGGATCAGTTGGAGCAGCGCGATCCGCCCCGAATCGAACGGGTGGCCGATTCGTCGGTGACCTATCTGGTCACCTCGGCGCTGGAAGGTGCAGTGCGTGAGGGCACCGGTGCCGCCTTGGAGGGCGGAGCATTCGCCGGCGACATCGCCGGCAAGACCGGCACCTCGAACGACTGGCGCGACGCCTGGTTCCTTGCCTACACCCCGCGACTGGTGGTCGGCGTCTGGGTGGGTCGCGATGACGGCGGCTCGCTCCATCGCACCGGGGCCCAGGCCGCGCTGCCGATCGTGGCCCGCTTCCTTGACCGGATTGATCTGGGGCGCGACCGCTTCGCCCGTCCCGACGATGTGGTCGAGCAATGGGTCAGCGACGCCGAATCGGCCTGGCCGGTCCCCTGCGAGCGACGCGAGCTGTTCTTGGCGGGGACCGCTCCGGGCGGGGTGGGCTGTTTCCGCCTCGCGGTCGACGACGACTGGGAGATCGACCTCGACGGACACTGGCGCGATCAGTTGCGGCGCGGCGTGGTCGAGTGGTTGCGGCAGCGGATCGAACGCGAGCTGGACCTGCGTCACTGAACCGGCTGGGCGAGGAAACCCGGCCGGTGTCCTGAGCGTAGTTTGGCGGCACCGACCGCTGCCCGGCGGCGGTGATGATTCCCCATGTTCCGGAGTGTGCCGATGCGATCGACCCTGCTTGCCCTCGCGCTGCTGAGTGCGGGAACGCTCAATGCCCAGATTGCACCCACCGATCCCGCCGTACGCGACTCGGTGCTCGCCACAGTCGATCGTCTCTTCGCCGGCATGCGGGCCCACGACACGGCCATGGTGCGCTCCGCCTTTGCTCCCGGCGCGCTGATGACGGAATTCTCCGCCGCCTCGCCGGAGGTGAGCTTCCAGTCGGTCGACGCCTTCGTGACGGCAGTGGCCCGACCGGGCGAGCCGTGGATCGAACGGGTGTTCGATCCCGAGGTGCGGGTCGACGGCGACCTGGCCAGCTATCTGGCGTGGTACACCTTCTCGCTGGGCGAACGGCTGCTGCACTGTGGCGTCGACGCCTTCTGGGTGGTGCGCACCTCAGCGGGCTGGCGGATTGCCGCGATTTCCGACACCCGCCATACCACCGGCTGCGACGCGGCCGGTGGCTGACCGATCGTGCTCCGGTCGGGTTATCTTGCTGCGAACCCTCACCCAGGAACTCTCTGCATGTCCGAGCCGCAACTGACCCCGATTGCTCCGGCGCGTGCCGCCGAAGAACTGCGCAAGCTCTCGGCCGCCTTCAAGGCGGGCGACCTGGCCAAGGACGAATACGAGCACCGTTTCAGTCGGACCATTCAGGAACTGCGCGATCGGCGAATCGCCGGGACCCGGGCCGAAATCATGGCGGCGCTGGAGCCGTTGCGGCTCGACGGCGCGGTCACCCCGGCCGAGTGGGATCGATTCGTGACCCAGCTCGGCCTGGGCTGACCCGCAGCGATGTCGGTGATCGCCCGCCGACCGACACCGACAGTCACGATCGGGAACGTGACTGTCGGTGCGTCCCATCCGGTGGTGGTGCAGTCGATGACCAACACCGACACCGCCGATGTCGCGGCGACGGTCCAGCAAGTCGCCGAGCTGGCCGGGGCCGGCAGTGAAATCGTCAGGGTCACAGTCAACAACGACGCCGCTGCTCAGGCGGTGCCGGCGATTGTGGCCGAGCTGAATCAACTCGGCATTGCGGTGCCGATCGTCGGCGACTTTCACTACAACGGACACCTGCTGCTCACCCGATATCCCGACTGCGCCCGGGCGCTGGCCAAGTACCGGATCAACCCCGGCAATGTGGGTGGCAAGCGGCATGATGAGCACTTCCGTGCCATCGTCGAGGTGGCGATCGAACAGGGCAAGCCGGTGCGGATCGGCGTCAACTGGGGCTCGCTCGATCAGGCGCTGCTCACCACCATGATGGATGCCAACGCGGCGCTGGCGACACCGGAGCCGACCCGCGAAGTGATGCTCGAGGCGATGGTCGCCTCGGCGCTCAACTCGGCCCGCGCTGCTGAGTCGATCGGCCTGCCTCACGATCGCATCGTTCTCTCTGCCAAGGTCTCCGGCGTTCAGGATCTGATCGACGTCTACCGCCGACTCGCGTCCCGCTGCGACTACCCGCTGCATCTCGGCCTCACCGAGGCCGGCATGGGGATGAAGGGCCAGGTGGCCAGTGCGCTGGGCCTGGGCATTCTGCTGCAGCAGGGCATCGGCGACACCATCAGGGTCTCGCTCACACCGCGGCCCGGCGGTGATCGGCGCGAGGAAGTGCGTACCGCGCAGCAGATTCTGCAGTCGTTGGAGCTGCGTCACTTCACACCCCAGGTCACCGCCTGTCCCGGTTGTGGTCGGACCACCTCGACATTCTTCCAGACCATGGCCGAAGAGATTCAGGGGCACTTGCAGCAGCGTATGACGCAGTGGCGCAGCCAGTATCCCGGTGTCGCCGAGCTGCGGGTGGCGGTGATGGGTTGCGTGGTCAACGGCCCGGGCGAATCGAAGCACGCCGACCTCGGCATTTCGCTGCCGGGCACCTTCGAGGATCCGGTGGCGCCGGTGTATGTCGACGGGCGGCTTGAGACCACGCTGCGCGGCGATGGCATCGTGGCCGAGTTCCTCGAGATTCTCGACGGCTACGTCGCCCGGCGTTACGGGGAACACCCGGTCGGGGTCTGATGACCGTGGTCGGTCCCGGACTCGACCTCGCCCTGGCCGATCGGCCGCTCACTGCTGTTGCGCTGCTGTTCGTTGCCGGTGTCGCCACCTCGCTCACACCCTGCATCTATCCGA
>CBFGTB010000111.1:0-6907 GCA_965651715.1 uncultured Gemmatimonadales bacterium | reverse complement strand
GTCCGAGCCATCTATGAATGACGAGCTGTTCGTATCGCCGCGCTCCCGATTGGTCACGCTGCTGCTGGCCTTTTTTCTTGGCGTGTTCGGTGTCCACCGCTTTTATGTCGGGCGGATCGGCAGCGGCATCCTCCAGGCGCTGACCCTGGGGGGGCTGGGGATCTGGTGGCTCTACGATAACATCCTGATCCTCGCCGGGAGCTTCCGCGATCGGGACGGCCTGCTGGTGGCTGACTGGGAACCGGAGAGCGAGCGGCTGGTTGCGCCCGGCACCGCGGGTGCGATTCTCGAAGAACTCGATCTGCTGCGTCAGGAGGTGGCCGAGCTGACCGATCGGGTGGAATTCGCCGAGCGCCTGCTGGCCGATCCATCCCGCTCGTCCCGGCCCGGACCGTGAGGTCGGCTCCACCGCCAACGGCCCGAGGGCCGCTCGGCGAGCTGGTCAGCCTCAGCCTCCCGATCATCGGCGTCAACCTGGGCATGATGTTGATGGGCACCATCGATACCGTGATGGTGGGACGGGTGTCGGCGGCGGCCCTGGCCGCGGTGGCGATCGGCAACGTCTATTTCAACGCCCTTGCCATGTTCGGACTCGGGGTACTGCTGGCCCTCGATCCGTTGGTCTCGCAGGCGCTGGGCGCCGGCGACGTCAATCGGGCCTCGACGGCGGTGCAGCGCGGTCTGTTGGTGGCTGGACTGCTCACCGTTCCGCTCACCGCGGCGATGCTGGTGGCTGAACCCGCCGTCGCTCTGCTGCATCAGCCCGACGACGTGGTGCCGCTGATCGGAACCTATTGCGCCATCCTGGCTCCCAGCGTGCTGCCGTTCCTCCTCTTCACAGTCGGCCGGCAGACGCTCCAGGCAATGCAGCGGGTCGGTCCGATTCTCTGGACCATCGCCCTGGCCAATCTGGCCAACATCGGGCTCAATCAGTGGCTCATCTTCGGCGGCCTGGGCGTGCCGCCGCTCGGCGTGGCGGGCTCGGCGTGGGCGACCCTGATATCGCGATTTCTGATGGTGCTGGTGCTGGGCTGGATTGCCCGCCGGGAACTGGTGGCTCTGCTCAGTCCGTGGCATGCGGCAGCCTGGCAGCCGACCGCGCTCTGGGGAATGTTCCGGCTCGGCCTGCCGATCGGGATCCAATTGGAAATCGAGATGGGCGCCTTCGCCGCTGTCGCCTTTCTCATGGGGTCGTTCGGTACCGTGCCGGTCGCCGGGCACCAGATCGCTCTCAACCTGGCGTCGCTCACCTTCATGGTGCCGATGGGAATCGGCATGGCTGCCGCCGTGGTCGTGGGACGGGGCGTCGGGCGACGCGACCCGGCGGCGGTTCGTCGGGCGGCAGGGATGGCGCTGATCCTGGGCGCCGGTTTCATGAGCTGCACCGCGGCCACCCTGCTGGCACTGCCCGAAGCGCTGGCGCGACTCTATACCACCGACCCGGCCGTGGTTGCGTTCGCGGCGCTGTTGCTGCCGATCGCCGGCATCTTCCAGGTCTTCGACGGATTGCAGGTGGTATCCGGTGGCATTCTCCGCGGCATCGGCGACACCCGCTCGCCGATGATCGTCAACCTGTTCGGCTTCGTCGGGATCGGCCTGTCGGTTTCCATCTGGCTGGCCTTCCGCACCCGGCTCGGCCCGGTCGGGCTGTGGTGGGGCCTGGTGATCGGCCTCGCCGTGGTGGCGCTGACGCTGCTGGTCCGGGTCCGTTACGTCCTGCGGCGGACGATCAAAGGGATGGCAATCTGATCCGGGCGTTATTCGCGCCGGGGACGAGGCGACGCCGCATAGCGGGCCATCGCGGCGGCGCGGCTGGCGGCATCGCCGAAGATCTTCTCGCCGTCCCAACGGCCGTTCTCGATGAAGACCTCGGAGATGGAGCGGCCGGTGGCCACGCTGCCGGCCAGGAAGATCCCGGCGACATTCGATTCGAGCGTGGTGGGGTCGACCATCGCCCGTCCGGTCTCCGGATCGAGAGCGATGCCGATCGCCTCGAGCAGATCGAAGTCGGGGTGGTAGCCGGTCAGCAGGAAGACATCGTCGGCCGGGATCTCCGACGCATTGCCGTCGTGGCTGATGGTGACGCTGGTCGGACTGATCGCGCTCACCCGCGCGTTGAAGCGTGCGGCGATCTCGCCGGCCGCCACCCGATTTGCGAAATCGGGTCCCAGCCAGTACTTCACGCTGCTGCCGAGTTCACTGCCGCGGTGGACCAGGGTGACCCGGGCGCCGGCTCGCCAGGCGAGCAGGGCCGCTTCGACAGCCGAGTTCTTGCCGCCGACAATCACCACGTCATGGCCGACCAGCAGGTGCGGTTCCACGAAGCGATGATGAACGTGCGGCAGCGATTCACCGGGGACGTCCAACAAGTTGGGGTGGTCGAAGTAGCCGGTGGCCAACACCACCTGTTCGGCATCGATGCGGTGCGCCTGGCCATGGCGATCGACCACCTCCGCGCGGTGCCCGCCCGCCGTCGGCGTCATGCCGACCAGACGGAGATCGGTGGCGAAGCGAAGACGCTCGGTGCGGACCACGCCGCGATAGTAGGCCAGCGCCTGTTCGCGAGTGATCCGGGCTCCGGTCGCCGCGAGCGGATGGTCGCCGATTTCGAGGCGCTCGGGGGTGGTAAAGAAGGTCATCCCGACCGGATAGTCGACGATCGACTGACAGAGTGCGCCGGCGTCGATCAGCAGCGGCTCACGGCCACGCCGCGCCGCCGAAATGCCGCAACTGATGCCGATCGGACCGGCACCGACGATCAACACCGGAGTACGCGAGGGAATGGTCATGACGCAATATGGCGGGACGGCCGGAGGTCGGCCCGGCTGCGGCGCCGGACGCAACTCTTCTCCGACGTGGGGCATCCGGGGAGGCAGGCCCGGACTGCGGTCCCTGACTCTCGGTGGAAGGAGCGCCCACGATGACGCTGACAGCCTGGACCACCGGCGAGGATACGGCCCGGATATCCCGTCTGAACCGTGGCGCGGCTAAGCTGTAGGCGTGTTGAGGCCCGAACCGTTCGACGTCGGCTCCCCGGAGTCGAGTAGCTGGGATTGGCATTCGCTGCTGACCAGCGTGCTGGCGCACGTCTGTGTCATTCTGGTGCTGATCCTCTGGCAGCGGACCCGGGTGCCGCCGCCGGCGGAGCCGAGCCACACCGAGCAGCAGGTGCTGGTGATGAATCCGATGCCGTTCACCCCGGATCCCAACCAGCCGCCGCCACCGCCGCCGCCGTCGCCGGAACCGGATCGTCCCATTCCGCTGGGGCCGGACAGCGATCAGCCTGACGCCCCGGTGGCGCAGGAGCAGGGGGATCCCGATCCGATCCCGGAGGATGCCCCGCTGACCCCGGATCCGGGCGGAACGCCCGAGGCCGCCTCGACCCCGCCGGCCGAGCGGACCGAGCAGGTCAAGACGCCGCCTGATTATGCTGCCAACAGGAGTCCGATCGCGGCGGCGCCGATTTCACCGTTCGGACAGCGTCCCACCAGTGTGGCGCTGCCGCCGGCCCGCACCGTGGCCGAGGCGGGGGCGATCGGACGGGCGGGGATGGGCCATCAGGACGGCCGGGGCTTCCGGCAATCGTTTGAGAATGCCGCCGGTCAGTGCCCGGAAATTCCCGATCCCGGCGTCAACCCCGATGGGTCACCGGTGTTGTTCTCGGTGGTCGGTGTGGTACGGGACGACCGCGGCCGGCCGCTTCCGAATGCGCATCTGCAACTGGTGGGGCAGATCTATGCGACATTCAGCGATGGCCGGGGCAACTATCGTCTGGAGTTCAACCCCAAGCTGCTCGACGCCTGCCGCGTCCAGGTGGTTCGGGTCAGTGCCGACGGCTACCGCACCGCCGATCTGCAACTGGCTGTGGGCCGGCGGGTTCAGAGCGATGACGTGATCTTGAGACGGCGATGAGCGACACACCGATCTGTTGGCGGCCGAGCCAGCCGGCCGCATCACAACTGGGCAGTTTCATCAGCGACCGCGTGGCCGAGGGCGTCAGCTTGCCGGCCGCCGATCACCCCGAGGCCTATTCCGCGCTGCATGCCTGGTCGATTGCCGAACGGGGAGCGTTCTGGGACGCGGTGCGGCGGATCGCCATTCCCCGGCCGGATCGTCCAGCCGACGCCGCCGTGGTCAACTGTGACGTGATGGCGCCGCCGCAGCTCGGCGGGGCGCGGTGGTTCCCGGGGCTGCGGTTCAACTTTGCCGCTGAAGTCCTGGCCGGCATTGCCGAGGGCGACGCGCTGATCTGCTGGGATGAGCGGGGCCCCGGCGAGCGGTGGAGTCGCGCGCGGTTCAGCCGCGAGGTCGCCCGGGCCGCGGCCGCCCTGCGCGCCGCCGGCATCGGCCCCGGGGATCGGGTGGCCGGGTGGCTTCCCAACATTCCGCACACCATGATCGCCATGTTGGCCAGTGCGGCAGTGGGTGCCATCTGGACCTCGTGCTCACCCGATTTCGGGGTCGACGGCATCGTCGACCGGTTCGGCCAGACGGCGCCGCGCCTGCTGATCTTCGCCGACGGATACCGCTACGGCGGCAAGACCCATGACTGTCTGGCCCGGGCGCGATCGCTGGTGGATCGACTGCCGTCGGTCGAGCGCTGGGTCATGGTGCCCTGGGTCGGTGGCGATGTGGCGGCCGATGGTGACCCGTTCTGCACCTGGGAGGACTTTGTCGGCGACGACGACCCGGCCCTGGTCACCGAACCGCTGCCGTTCGATCACCCGCTGTTGATTCTGTACTCCTCCGGCACCACCGGCCTTCCCAAGTGCATCGTCCACGGCGCCGGCGGCACGCTGCTGCAGCACGTCAAGGAACACCGGCTGCAACTCGATCTGCGGCGGGGGGATCGGCTGTTTTACTACACCACCTGTGGCTGGATGATGTGGAACTGGCTGCTGAGCGGCCTCGCCTCAGGGGCGACGCTGGTGTTGTATGACGGTGCCGCGATGCCCAGCGCCGAGCCCGATCTGCTCTGGCGCATGGCGGAGGTCGAGCGGGTGAGCGTCTTCGGCACCAGCGCCAAGTACCTGGCTCTTGCCGAAAAGCTCGAACTGCGCCCGCGGCGGCCGGGGCGGGCGCTCACCGCCCTGCGCCAGGTCCTCTCGACCGGATCGCCGCTGGCGCCCGAATCATTCGACTGGTTGAGCCGGCAGTTGCCCGGTGTGCAGCCGGTATCGATTTCCGGCGGCACCGATATCGTCTCCTGCTTCGTGCTCGGCAACCCGCTTCAGCCGGTTCATCGCGGCGAGATTCAGGGCGCCGGCCTGGGGATGGCGGTCGAGGTCTGGGACGCCGACGGACAGCAGCTTCCGCCGGGCGAGGCCGGCGAACTCGTCTGTACCGCAGCATTTCCGTCGATGCCGGTGAGCTTCTGGGGAGACAGTGACGGGGCCCGATATCACGCCGCCTACTTTGACCGCTGGCCGGGGGTCTGGTGTCACGGCGACTGGATTGTCGCCGCGTCCTCGGGGGGCTACCGGATCACCGGTCGCTCGGATGCCACTCTCAATCCCGGCGGGGTGCGCATCGGCACCGCGGAGATTTACCGCGCGGTCGAGGCGCTTGAGGACGTCGTGGAAGCGCTGGTCATCGGGCAGCGCATCCCCGGCAGCGCCGAAGGCGATGTCCGGATCGTTCTCTTTGTGCGGCTGCGCGACGGCTCCCGGCTCGACCCGGAACTCACCGAACGGATCCGCCTGAACATCCGCCAGCGCGCCTCGCCCCACCATGTCCCCCGGGTGATTCTGGCGGTGCGCGACCTGCCGCGCACCCGCAGCGGCAAGCTGAGTGAACTGGCGGTGCGGGATGTGGTGGAGGGTCGCGAGGTGACAAATGTGGCGGCATTGGCCAACCCCGAGGCGTTGGCGGATTTCCGGGATCGCCCGGAACTGGCGCTGCCGACCTGATGAGTCCCGGGCGGGCACGGCGGGGTTAGATTCCAGAGGCTATCGTGGCGGTCTCGTTCCCCCGCGCGACCGCGCTTTTGGAGGTATCATGGCGAGCGAGACAACCACCCCACTTGAATCCCCCGGCTTGACGACCACCCGGGCACCGTTCATCGAAGCCGCCCAGGCGGCGGGGCAACTGTATATCGAGCAGCCGTACGAGCTGTACACGGCCGCGAATCACGACGTCTGGCGCCGGCTCTACGCCCGGATGGGCGAACGGTGGCAGCGCTACGCCAACGATCGCTATCTCCAGGGCCTGGCGACGCTGCAGCTCGATCCCGACCACGTCCCGCGGCTTGAGGACGTCAACCGGTTCATGGCCCCACTGACCGGATTCCGGGCCCGTGCCGTGAGTGGCTACGTCCCGGGCTATCTCTTCTTCGACTGTCTCCGGCAGCGGGAGTTTCCGACCACCGTCACCATTCGCGACGGCGAAGTGCTGGACTACCTGCCGGAGCCCGACATCTTCCACGACATCGCCGGGCACGTTCCGATGCATGTCGATCCGGCATTTGCCGAGACGCTGGTGCGCTTCGGCGAATGTGCCCAGGCCGCGGCGGAGCGGGCCGGAGCGATGACCGACGACGCCGACCGGCTCCGCCGGCTCACCAGTGTCGTCACCGGCATGGCGCGCTTTTTCTGGTTCACTGTCGAGTTCGGGCTGATGAAGGATCCGGCCGGGCGGGAGATCAAGGCCTACGGCTCGGGCCTGCTCTCCTCCTACGGCGAACTGGCGCATTGCGTCGCGTCGGACCAGGTGCAGCGGGTGCCCTTTCAACTGGAATGGGTCATCAACCAGTCGTTCGAGATCGATCACTATCAGCCGCTGCTGTTCGTGATCGACTCCTTCGATCACCTGTTCAGTGAGGTGGATCGGCTGGTGGACTGGGTCCGCGCCGGTCGACTCGACAATGTCGCCCCGGGTGAGCCGGTCATCGGCGAAGCCGATCTGCAGA
>CBFGTB010000110.1:0-6909 GCA_965651715.1 uncultured Gemmatimonadales bacterium | reverse complement strand
TTTACTCGCCGCTCTCGCCGAGCCGTCGCTTTAGCGACGGGCCACCCTCTGCTCTGGCCGAGCCGTCGCTTCAGCGACGGGCCACCCTCTGCTCTGGCCGAGCCGTCGCTTTAGCGACGGGCCACTCGCCGCTCTCGCCGAGCCGTCGCTTTAGCGACGGGCCACCCTCTCGCCTCTCGTCTCTCGTCTCGCCGCGACGCTCCGCCCGCTCCGGTCATCGAACCAACCGACGGCCTGGCCGGCTGTGGCACCGTGGTCCCTGGATCAACGTCGGCCCGGGCGTCAACGTAATTTGTCCGCCGGTTGTTGATGCGACCGGCCAGGGGTTCCCCTGCAGCTTCCCGTTGACCCGGAGTCGGTGTCGCCATGGTCCGTGCCCTTTGCCGCTGGTTCGGCTCGCTGATGCTCGTTGCCCCCGTGGCCGCCCTGGCGCTGCCGCTGGCGGCCCAGTCGGGGACGATCCGATATGATCAGGCGACCCGGCTCGATTTTGATATCCCGCGCGACAGCCCGTTCTTCCGCGACCTGCCCAGCTCGCGGGTCCGGCCCATGGTGCTGACCTTCAGCGACAGCGCCACCCTGTTCGTGCCGGTGCCCGACAGCGGTCGCCGGGGCGGTTTTGGGGGCGGGATGGCCCTGACGATGCCCGCCGCGCCGATGGCGGGGCGGGCCGACATCGCGGTGACGGCTGGCCGACCGATGATGGGCGTTCGGATGATGGGGCGCGGCGGTGGGGCCGAGGCGGCCGCTGAGTCGTACACCCGGCTCGACAACGGCCGGATCACCGAGGTGCATGAGTTCCTGGGGCGCAAGTTCCGGATCCGGGATGATCGACCGACCTATCCGTGGAAGCTCACCGGCGAGCAGGCGATGTTCCTCGACTACCCGGTGATGAAGGCCACGGCCCAGCTTGACAGTACCGAAATCGAAGCCTGGTTCACGCCCGACATTCCGGTGTCGGGCGGGCCGGGGGCTTACGGGGGCCTGCCGGGGATGATCCTGATGCTGGCCGTCGATACCAATCGCATCGTGTACACCGCGACCGCGGTGGATCTCACGACGCCGGTGACGGATCTCACCGAGCCTGATGACGGCAACGAGGTGACCCGCGCCGAATACGACAAGATCGTGGAGGACAAAATGGAAGAGCTGAATCAGGGTCGTCGCGGGCGGCGCAACTAACGTGACGACATCCTCCTTTGTGCGCCGGGCGCTGCTGAGTGTCGCAGTCGCGCTGGCCGCCGGTGCGCTGCGGCCCACCGCGGCCCAGGCCCAGCAGTACAGTGTCCGCGGGACAGTGGTGGACTCGGCCCGGCAGACGCTGTCGGGCGCGATGGTGGTGGCGCTGACTCGGGCCGATTCGGTCATCGCCGTCTTCAGCACCTCGGCCGGCAACGGCAGCTTCACCCTCAAGGGCCTCAAGCCCGGGCCGTACGTCTTGCAGGTAACTCGGATCGGATTCAGTCCGGTACGGCGCGACTTCGATATCGTCAGCAGCGATATCGTGGCCGACACGGTGGTGATGATGGCCCATGTCTTTGAACTCGACGAGCTGACAGTCACGGCGGAACACGTGCCGATCGTCAACCGCAAGGACACCCTGGAATACAACGCCGAGGCGTTCAAGACCCAGGTCAACGCCACGGTCGAAGATCTGCTCAAGCGACTGCCGGGCGTGCAGGTGGGCAGCGATGGCAGCATCACCGCCCAGGGCGAGACGGTGCAGAAGGTGCTGGTCGACGGCAAGGAGTTCTTCGGCAACGATCCCAAGATGGCCACGCGCAATCTGCCGGCGGCGGCGATCGACAAGGTCCAGGTGCTCGATAAGAAGTCGGATAATGCCGAGTTCACCGGCATTGATGACGGCAATGAGCAGAAGACCGTCAACCTGGTCCTCAAGCCGGGTGCCCGGGTGGGCTACTTCGGCCGGGCGGTGCTGGGCGCCGGTCCGGCTCCCAATGCCGATGAGGCCGCCTTCGCCGGCAGCAAGGGCGACGATCCGCGCTACAGTGGCGCCCTGAATCTCAATCGGTTCTCGCCGTCGACTCAGTTGTCGGTGATCGCCAATCGCAACAACACCGGTCAGTCGGGCTTCTCGCTCGGCGCGCCGGTGGCGTTCGGGGCGCGCCGGGGCGGTGGCGGCGGCGGGCTGGGCGACGGCTTCAGCGAAACGATGGCGATCGGCCTCAATGCCAGCCACGACTTTTCACGCAACAACTACATCCGCTCGAGCTACTTCCTCAGCACGCTCGATAACCGGCAGAGTTCGGTGACCGCCGAACAATTGCTGCAAGGCGCCTCGGTGACCGGCTTGCGGAATGAGACGGCGACGTCGAACAACGACAACCTGTCCCATCGCTTCAATGTCAATGCCCAGCGGGCCTTCTCGGCATGGAGCCAGGTCCGCTTCCGCGGCAACCTCTCGCTCAGTTCGGGGAACTCCGGCAGCGTCAGTACCCAGGAGACTCATGACGCCGACGACAACTTCCAGAACCGCGCTGTCACCTCGCTGAGCGGCGACAACGATAACGTCAGCGGCGACGCCCGGATCACCTGGCGGCAGCGGTTCAATCAGGCCGGCCGATCGCTGATCGCCGAGGCGTGGGGCGACCTCAGTGCTCCGGACAATCTCACCCGTCTGGCCTCGACCACCGACCTGGCCGATGGCGCCGGTGGGGCGACCACCACCGATCTGCTGCAGAATCAGCACCGCGACAGCCAAACCCTGACCGCCGGCCAGCGCCTGGCGCTGACCGAACCGTTCGGTCACGGGCTGACCCTGGAGCTGTATGGTGAGCACCACGCGATCTATGAGGACCAGGACTACGACGTCGATGACCTGGTCAGCGGATCACCGGTGCGCAATGACATGCTGAGCCGGGCCTTTGAGCGGACCTACGACTATCTCCAGGGCGGTACCCGCTTCAGTCGCAACACCGAGGCCGCCCGGTGGGTGGTGGGGCTCGAGGTCCAGAAGTCCAATCTCGACGGCACCATCATCGACCGTGACGAGTCGATTTCCAACGGCTTCACCAACGTGCTCCCGTCGGCCAACGTCCGCTTCCAGCTCAATCCCGGGACTACCTTCTCGGTCAACTACCGGACGTCGACCCAGGAGCCCTCGTTGGAGCAGCTTCAGCCGTTTACCGACAACACCAATCCGCTCAACATCTACATCGGCAACCCGAATCTGGTGCCCGAGTACGGCCACAGCCTGCGCGCCGAATATCGCAACTTCGATCAGTTCACGTTCCGGAATGTGTTCCTGTATGCCAATGTCGGCTACAGCCGCAATCGGCTGGTCTCGTCGCGGACCGTCGATGAGATCGGTCGCCAGACTGTCACCCCGATCAACCTGGGCGATGGTTGGAATACCAGCGCCGGCGTCAGTGTGGGCAGTCCCTTCCGGCGGCTGGGTGTCCAGGTCGATCTCAACTACAGCATCAATCGCTCCACCGGCGACGAGCTGGTCAATCAGGTCGAGAATCAGAGCACGACACTCAATCACAGTGTCTCGCTCACGGTACAGAACCGGGATAAGGGCCTGTTCGATGTCAGCGCATCGGCCCGGCTCGGCTTCAATGCGGTGCGCTACTCGCTCAACACCTCGCTCGATCGGAATTACCGCACCAGCACCTTCAGCGGCAACGGCACGCTCTATCTGACCGAGAGCTGGAATGTCGGCGGCTCTGTCGACTACGAGGTCTACGACCAGAACCTGTTCGGCCCGCGGGACAACGTGACGCTGCTGAACGCCTCGGTGGCCAAGCTGGTGCTGGATGGGCGGGGCGAGCTGCGGCTGTCGGGGCTGGACCTGCTGGATCAGAACAGCGGCATCTCGATCAGCAGCAGCGGCAGCTACATTCGGGAGCGCCGGGTGGCCACCCTGGGCCGACGGGTGATGATGCAGTTCAGCTATCAGCTCGGCTCGAATCTGAACGTCAGGCGCTGACGCGACGCGGGGTGCCGGATCTCACGCGGGGTGGAGCCATGCTTCACCCCGCGTGGCATGTGGAGTATGTTGGGGGGCAGCGGTACTCCACTCATGACCAGGAGTTGTTCCATGTTCGCTGTGTCTCGTCGCGGATGGCTGGTGCTCGGCATGATGGCGGCTGTCACACTGCTCCCCACCCGCGCCTCCGCCCAGTTCGGTAGTGTGCTGCGCAAGGCGAAGCAGAAGGTGGAGAACAAGATCGACCAGAAGGTCGATCGGGCGCTGGATGAGGCCGTCTCATGCGCCTTCGACGACACCGATTGCCTGACCCGCGCCAAGGCCGACGGCAAGACCGTCACGGTGACCGATCACGCCGGTGCGCCGGTGACCAACGCTGACGGCACCCCGGTCAGTTCACCGGCCGAGGCCCGCAGCCGGCTCGAAGAGCCGGGCACCGGGGTGTGGCGCAACTACGACTTCGTGCCCGGCGACAGCGTATTGATGGCGACCGACTGGACCGGCGAACGGGTGGGACGCTTCCCGGCCAGCCAGCTTGAGTTCGTGTCGGGGAATCTCGAGATCGTCGACCGCGGTGGTGTCAAGCTGCTCGAATCGCGAGGCTCGGCGGGCTTTCAGGTGGTGCTCCCGAGCGTGCTGCCCGAGCAGTTCACGCTCGAGTTCAACATGGAAGTGGCCTCGGTCTACAAGGGCGTCCAGGTCAGCTTCGAGCCGCTCAACAATCGGGCTCCGCATGCCCTGGAAGCGAGTCGGCTGCGCCTGGAGGAGCGACCCGGCATTTACCAGGGGAGCCGCGCCGTGTCGACCACCGAGACCGTGGCGCATGAGGGGGCCCTCACCCCGATTCGAGTTCAGGTGGATGGCGACTACGCCATGGTGTACATCGGCTCCGAGCGGATCGCCCAGGTGCCCAATGCCAAGTTCCCCCGGACCAATGTGATCGAGTTCACGCTCGACGGTTCCGACGACGCTCCGATCTATCTCTCGGACATCGTGGTGCGTGCCGGCCTGGACCCGCTCTACGACAAGTTGATGGCCGACGGCGCGGTGACCAGTTACGGCTTCCTGTTCGATGTCGACAGTGACCGGCTCCGGCCGGAGTCGACGCCCAAGCTCGATGAATTGCGGCAGATGCTGGCCGATCACGCCGATCTTGCAGTCACCATCGAAGGTCACACCGATGGTACCGGGGCAGCCCAGCACAATCAGGAACTGTCGCTCAAGCGCGCTGAGTCGGTGGTCCGGTACCTCACCGAGGCGGGCATCGACGCGGGACGGCTGCACGCGGCGGGCAAGGGAGCCAGCGAGCCGATCGGCGACAACGGCACCGCCGTGGGACGGCAGCAGAATCGCCGGGTGGTGATCCGCAAGGCGAGCTGAGGCGCCGCGTGGCACCGCGCCGCGTGGCGATCGCAGCAATGCTGCTGGCGCTCGCCTGTGTGACAGTGACGCTGAATGCCCAACGACATCTGCGCAACGACACGCTGTGGGTCGCCGGAGATGAATTGCCGGTGTGGGGCGCTCCACGGCGGCTCCAGCCCGATCTGGCCTTGCACGGTCCCGTGGATGCTGAGGCATTTGGCAGTATCGATTGCATGGCGGCGCGCCCGGGTGGCGGGGTTGTGGTGTTTGATCGACGAGGGAGCGATGCGCCACGCCTATTGCTGCTGGACGCCCACGGGCGCATCGAGCGAACACTGGGCCGCTCAGGCGCTGGCCCCGGTGAATATGGCCGTCCCTCGGGCAACTGCCTCGCTGTCGGTCCTGATGGTATGGTGGCCATGCTCGATGGCGGCAATTCCCGGATCAACCGGTGGAGCGAGGATGGCAGCGTCATGTCCTCGGTGTCGCTGGGCTTTACCTCTGGCGGGCCGCTCCCCTACCTCGTGATCGGCAGGGATAATCATCTCTTTGTCCGTTCGACCATTCGATTGGAGGATAACGCCTGCCACACCGGTCGAGCGCAGTACGGATTCATCGAATTCGACGACCGAGGTACCGCCGTTCGCACCCTTCAACTCACCCCGGATCAGCGAACCGAATGTCCCACCCGGATCAACGACCCGTTCAGTCTCTTGCTGCCGACCAGGTGGGGTGCCGTCCTCGCCGCGCGGACTGATGTGATGGGATTCACTGCTGCCGGGTCCAGCTCGCCGCGGGTCGTGTCGGTGCGGCGGCCGACCCCATCGATGCCGCTCTCGAATGCTGAACGCGAGCAGGCCGAGGCACTTGCGGCCTGGACGGCAAAAGTGACAGGTGGAATGGTACCGGCTGCCAAGATCAATCCACGGCGACCCGTGCTTCACTCGGTTGACACCGATATGGTCGGTCGCATTTGGTTTGTTCTCGGTGGTGATCCGATCGCTGTCGCTCCGGCGCCTTTCCCCGGGACCGATAAACCGCAGTGGGGGCCACCACCTCTGCGACGCACCATTGAGCAACTCCGCTTGGGCGCGTTCATGGCCGACGGACGGTGGTTGGGTGAGCTGGTGGTCCCGGTCGATGTCGATGCCAGCGAGGTCATGCTCTCGTTTGGTCGCGACAGCTTCTGGACCGTCACCCATGACCGCGACGGGCTGCCCCGTCTCACTCGGTGGCGCATCCCGTAAGGAATACCCGGCCCGCGCCCTACACGAACTCCACTGCGACGGGGGCCGGGATGATGCCGGCCTCCGCCGCGCGGTCGAGCAGCAGTTGCACCGCGGCGCGGCCGCGCTCGCCGTAATCGACAGTCCAGTCGTTGACGTACATCCCCACGAACTCATCGGTGCGCTGGTCGGAGATGCCCCGATTGAAGCGGCTGGCGTGGGCCAGCGCGTCGGCGCGGTGCGCCAGTGAATACTCGATGCTGGCGCGCAGATCGCGCGCGACCTGCGCGATGACCTCCCGGCCCAGGTCACGCCGCACCACGTTGCCGCCCAGTGGCAGCGGCAGGCCGGTGTCGGCCAGCCACCACT
>CBFGTB010000109.1:0-7109 GCA_965651715.1 uncultured Gemmatimonadales bacterium | reverse complement strand
CGGACTGATCGCACCGCCGGTCCGAGCGGTCTGCTGCCACCACGAGAGCGGACGTCCGGTGAGCAGGGCCATCTCGATGGCGCGCGAGGCCCGGTGGCGACCGCCGCTGCCGACGTAGCCGGGATCGAGACGATCGGCCCACCGCACCAGGGTGGCATGGTCGAGCTGTCCGGTGAACGCGGTCAGCGCATCTCGCCGTGGGCGGTCCAGCGGCGGCTCCGCGAATAGCCCCTCGGTCAACGCCTTGACGTATAACCCGGTCCCGCCGACGACCAGCGGTACCCGTCCCCGGGATCGCACATCGGCGATGGCCGCTGCCGCGAGTTCCGCAAATCGTCCCGCACTGAATCGCTCGCCCGGCGCCACAATATCGACAAGATGGTGAACGACCCGCTGCCGTTCTCGTCGGGTCGGCTTGGCCGTGGTGATATCGAGCCCGCGGTAGACTTGCCGCGAGTCGGCCGAGATGATCTCCCCCCCGAGGCGCTCGGCCAGGGCCAGCGCCACGGCGGTCTTACCCACCGCTGTCGGTCCCACCAGGACCAGGGTCTTATCGGCGGCCAAAGCGACGCTCCAGTTCCTCGAACGGCAACTGGACGATGGTCGCACGCCCGTGAACATCGTGCGGCGGCAATTCGCAGGCGAACAGCCGGGCCAGCAGCTCCCGCATCGACGCGGCGTCGAGCGATTGCCCCGCCTTGACCGCCGCCCGGCACGCCCAGGTCTGTACCACGCGCTCCAACTGATTGGCCCAGCCGCCGAAGCGGCCCCGCCCCAGATCACTCACCATGTCACGGAACGAGGCCACGCTGTCGAAGCGCGGATGGGGGTTGGGCGTCGCGTGGAGGACCACGGCGCGCCCGCCGAACGGTTCGATCTCATAGCCGAGTCGGCGCAGCACATCGTCGTGATGGGCGAGCGCCTCAAGTTCCGTCTCACTCAACTCGATGGTCTCGGGCAGCAGCATCCGCTGGCCCGGCAATCCGTCGCTGTCGATCCGCGCCATGGCCTGCTCGTACAGTACCCGCTCGTGGGCGGAATGTTGATCGACGATGACCAACCCCTCGGGGGACTCGTAGCAGATGTAGCTGTCGGCAAGCTGAAACAGCGGCACCTGCCACCCGTCAGTCGGGGGCGAGGACTGCACAGTGTCATCATCGTCGTCGCCATCGAGTGGCGCGAACAGATCAGCGGGCACGGCGCTGTCTGCCGCAGGGTGCCAGTCGCTTCGCGGCGGAGGCGGCATACCCGGCAATGGTCCCGGGCCGACCTGGGCCGCCGCCGCCAATTCCCCCAGACCGCGTCGCACCGCCTCCTCGACCGCCCGCTCGGTGGCGAAGCGGTCGCGAAAGCGCACCTCCAGCTTGGCGGGATGCACGTTGACATCGACCAGGGTCGGATCGATGCGGAGGTCAAGAAACAGCGACGGACGATCGCCGGGATGAATGGCGGTGCGATATCCCGCTTCGGCGGCGTGCACCAGAAAGTGATCGCGAAAGGGACGCCCGTTGACGAACAACTGCGCCCGCCGCCCGGTCGGCCGGGCATCAGCGGGGCGTTGGGCAAAGCCCTCGACCCGAACGGCGCCGACCGCGCAGTCAATCGGCAACAGCGTTCGGGCCAGTTCCTCACCCCAGACGGCGGCGACCCGCTCATCGCGGCGCTGATCGGCCGGAACATCGAGGCGGATCCGGGCGTCCAGCTCCAGGGTGAACCCCGCCTCGGGATGAGCCAGCGCCAGAGTGGACACGGTATCACTGATGGCGCGCGATTCGCTCGCAGCCGAGCGCAGGAACTTCCGCCGGGCGGGGAGATTGTGAAACAGCGCCCGCAGGGTCACCGTGGTTCCGCGTCGCCGAGCCACATCCCTGACGGCATCGAGTCGGCCGCCACTGACGGAAATCTCGACGCCGTCGCCATCGCGCAGGGCCGTGGTGAGCTGAAAGCGCCCCACCGAGGCAATGGCCGGCAGGGCCTCGCCCCGAAAGCCGAACGAGGCAATTCCGACAAGATCATCGGTCTCGCGGATCTTGCTGGTCGCATGGCGATCCAGCGCGAGGAGCGCGTCGTCACGACTCATCCCGCTGCCGTCGTCGGCGACCTCGATCATCGTCTTGCCGCCATTCTCCACGGCAATCCGGATATGGCGCGCGCCGGCGTCGAGGGCATTCTCGACCAGTTCCTTGACCACCGAGGCTGGTCGTTCGACCACCTCACCGGCCGCGATCTGATTGGCGACGGCATCGGGAAGTATCGCGATCCGCCGCACACTGTCGATCGTCATGGCCCTCAATCTAGCGGCACGAGCGGGGCCAACCGCTCGATCGGCAGCCAGCCCCGGCTCTCGCTCGCCACCAGGCGGACCAGCACCCAATCGCCTTGGCGGCGCTCGATCCGGACGCCACTCCACATCGGCGCGGCCTCGAGCGCGGGCGCGCCGAAGGCGGGCGAGACCGTCAGCGCGGTCGGACTCCGCACCAGCGCGGTCACCGCGCGGCCGGCACTGGCTCGCATCGCCGCACCGCCCACGGCCGCCACGGCCACGCCGCCCAGCAGCAGCGCGCTGCGGCGGTGGCGTCGCCACAGCCCCCAGCCCGCCAACCATCCGCCCAAGCCAATCAGCAGCATCTCATCGCGACTGAGCGGAATCGTCGGCGCCAATTGGCGGACATCGGCCGGGAGCGGATTGACGCCGGCGAGCGCGCGGCGGAGGTCGCCATCGCGCGGTGCCAGACGGCGGCCGCGAATCCACGCGGCCGACGCTCCGACCGGATCACCGGCCGCGGTCCGGGCGAGTCCGAGGTTGAGCCACAGCCCGGGGGCCCGGGGGTGCTGATCAGCCAGTTGCTCGAACAGTCGGGCCGCGCCCGCCGCATCACCGGCCTGGTACCGTGCGGCAGCGTCAGCAACGGTCGGCGCAGCCTGTCCGGCGACAGCGGCAGGTCGCCCCGCCAGAGCCACCAGCAGCAGCACCGCACCGATTCGCATCAATCGGCGCACCACGCGTTCCACGGCATCGGCCGGGGGAGCCGGCGGCGACGCACGGGCCCAGCGGTGACGGGCTCGCGCGGTCATCCAGTCGCGCACCGCCCGGGCGTCGTCGGCAGCGATGCCGCGATGGCGCAAAATCCGTTCGACCCGCACCGGATCGCGCGCCCCATCGCTTCCCAACAGGCGCCAGAGTTCATCTACCGGATCGCGCCGGACGGCGGCCGTCGGCGTCAGCGATCGCGGTCGGCGCCGCCACGCCACGCCGAGCAGCGGCAACACCGCCAGAACGATCAATCCCGGCCACGCCGCATGAATCACCACGGTCGCCAGCGGCACCCACGTGCCCGCCACCAGCCCGGGGCCATCCCGCACCGGCGCGGCTCGGGCCGGTTGCACGACCACAGCATGCCGGTCAGCGCGTGCCAGTCCCACCTCGCCGCGGGTCGGATCGAAATAGCTGTAGCTGACCTCGGGGAGGGTCAGCACGCCGACGCTGTCGGGCACGACCGTGAAACTGAAGTGTTTCTCGCCGCTCACGATGCCATCCGGACGCCGGATCGACTCGGTGGTCGGCTCATCGTACACCCGCGCTCCGACCGGCCACGCGATCTCCGGTTGCGGCCAGAGCGTCACATTCCCCTGCCCACTCAACACCAGTTCGACGCTCAGCGGCGTGCCGACAACGATCGGTTGATTGGCGACTCGCCAGGTGAGCCGCATCGCCGCCGCGGTGGGGCCAGTTCCCAGCGCCGCCCGCAGTTCGGCCGGCACCGGGAGAATACGCACGCTCACCGGTTCTGACGACAGCGACTTGCGATCCTCGGGCGCGAAGAATGACACCGACGATGGCACCGCATAGCTGAGCACGGCCGGCGGCGCTTCAATTTCGCCAGGACCGAGCGGGAACAGGATCTGATGAGCGATGAACAGGTCGTACAACCGACCATCGATCCGCCGGGTGTCGACAAGACGGGGCGCCTCAGTGCCGGGTGCACTCCACAGACCGGACAGGGTGGGTGCCCGCAGGGTCGGCTGGCGTCGGAGACGCTCGCGCACGTCCCGCGGGAACCACGCGGCGGTCACCAGTTCCACCTGCTGCCCGACGTAGGCTGTGGCGACATTGAAGTGGGTGGCGATGGTGACCTCGCCATGGCGCGGCGGCGGGAAGCTCGACAGCATGTCCCGCACCCGCGGCGAGACACCGTCCCCGACGGTGTCCTGAGCCAGCAGCGCACCGAGCAGCGCCAGGACAGCGATCACCAGTCAGGCCCCGCCGACGGTGCTCCCCGCCGTTGCCGCCGTGCAATGTTCTGGCGGGTTTCGCGCTCGGCCCGCTCCAACGCGCCCAGCACCTGTTCCGCCTCCGATTGATTCATGCCGTCAGCGGGTGGCGGCGCCTGCCCTCCCTCCGGTGGGCTCTCTCCTCCGCCGCCCCCGCCGCCCGAGGGCGGTGGAGGTGGACGCATCAGTCGGCGCGCCAATTCATAGTTGTATTTGGCCGCCGGATCGCCGGGGGCAATAACGAGTGCGCTGCGGAGGTTGGCGGCGGCGGCCGTCACCATCGAGTCACGCACTGTGCTGTCGCGTCGGGCCAGCATCAATTGAGCAGTGCCCAGATTGTACAGCGCTCGCCGACGCAACTCCGGATCGAGTGACACAGTCGCTCGGTCCAACGCCGTCACGGCCGAGGCGAGATCCCCCTGCACCAACGCGGCGGTTCCGGCGTTATACCACACGGTATCGCCACCGCGCTGTGCCGCGTCGGCAAGAAACGCCGGCAGCGCCTGGGCGGTGTCGCCGTGGCGCAGCAGGCGCGCGGCCGCCGTGGGACGCTGCGCCTGGAGCGACGGCGCCAGCATCATGGCGACACCGATCAGAGCGGCAGTCCGCCGGGTGAGCGCTTGCCCCAGCAGCACCAGCAGGGCGGCCAGGGCGAACAGCCAGCCCCGCGGCACCAGGTCGGCCGCGAGCCGGTCCCGCACCGCGGCGCGGTCGAGCCGATTGAGCCGTCGGTGTACCTCACCGGCCGGGTCCGGGGCATCGGGGGCGATGATCTCACCGCCGGCCGCTTCGGTCAGCGCGGCGAGCAGACTGTCGTTACGTCGCGTGATGACCTGTCGGCCGTTCTGATCGCGATGCCAGTCGTCGCCTTCGGGAATCCGGGCCCCCTCGGTCCCGCCCAGCGGGACGGTGATCAGTGTAATCCGGTCACCCGCGAGCGGTTCGGCCGCGGCGGTGATTGCGGCCTCGCCATCAAAACTCTCACCATCACTCAGCACCACGATGGCGCGATCACCGCCTTCACTGGCCTGGGTCAGAATCTGATGCGCCAGCGCCACGGCCGCGCCCAGCGCGCTGCCGCCTTCCGAGGCCACCGAGGGATCGAGGGCATCGAGTTGCAGGGCGATGGCGCTCTGATCCAGCGTGAGGGGCGACATGAGGTAGGGACGGGCTGCGAAGGCCACAAGGCCGAGCCGATCACCGGAGAGATCCTGCACCAGTCGGCGCGCCACATTGATCGCCCGGCCCAGACGACTCGGCCCGACATCGGTCGCGAGCATCGACTTCGAGATGTCGACCACCAGTACGACGTTCAGCGCCCGTGACTCGGCGGCGCGGGACGCCAATCCCCAGCGCGGACCGGCCATTCCGACCCCCAGCAGCAATGCCGTCACCGCCAGGAGCAGCGGCGAACGCCGGCCGGATCGCCGCGCCGCAACGGCCAGAGGTGTGGACCACTCCGCCGCCGCCCGCAGACGGACCCGACGCGCCCACCAGGCGACGAGCCCGACAAGCACCGCCATGACCGGCGCCAGCAGCAGCAGCCCGACCCGATCAAACATCATGGGATGCGCACCACCCAGCGCCCACTGACCGCCAGCTCCAGCAGCAGGCACAGCAGCGCCGCGCTCAGGAACGGCAGCGTGCGCTCGTCCTGACGGACATAGCGCACCACATCGACCCGCGAGCGTTCGAGTCGATCGATCTGGCGAAAGATTCGCGCCAGCGCCTCGGAGTCTTTGGCCCTGAAGTATTGCCCCCCGGTCGACTCGGCGATGGCAGTGAGCAGTTCCTCATCAATCCGGACCGGCAGGACTTCATAGCGGAAGCCGTTGAGTCCGCTGCCGGTGGGAATGCGGGCCTCACCCTCGGTGCCGACGCCCACGGTATAGACCTTGATGCCGAAGGCCTGGGCGGTTTCCGCCGCCGTGCGCGGATCGATAATGCCGCGATTGTTCTCGCCGTCGGTCAGCAACAGCACCACCTTCTCCTTCCCCGGCACCCGCCGCAGCCGAGCCACAGCCGTGGCCAGGCCGGATCCAATCGCGGTGCCATCCTCAAGCACGCCGACTTCCAGCGCAGCGACCGCCCGCTCGAGCGTGGGATAGTCGAGCGTGACGGGCACCTGCGTCAGCGCCTCACCCGCGAAGGTGACCAGCCCGATTCGGTCGGCAGTCCGGCCACGAATGAAGCTGACCGCCTGTTGTTTGGCGACGGCGAGCCGGTTCGACGGAGCAAAATCTTCAGCCAGCATCGACGACGACACATCGATGGCGATCACAATGGCAATCCCGTCGCTCGACACCAGGGTACGATCGCCTTGACGAAACGGGCCGGCCGCTGCCGCGATCAGGGCCAACAGCGCTGCCGATCGCAGTGCCACCGGGATCAGCAACCGCCAGCGGCCCTGCTGTGCGGCGCGGAACGGGGCGGTATCGCTGACCGGGGCGGCCATGACCCGCGCCGCGCGGCGGCGGTACCACCACCAGAGCGGCAGCAGCAACACCAACGCGAACAGCCACGGGCGCGCAAAGGACATCAGCCGGTCCGCTCGCCGGCAATGACCAGGTGCCGTCCCTCGTCGGCCAACGCAGCAAGTTGCGGCCGGGCCTCAGTCGTAAAGCGAACGCGTCGCACCGCCTCACGCCACGCGGTGCCTGCCGCATCGGCCGGAACCAGCGCCAGCAGGTGGTCGATGGCCAGCTCGGTTTCACCTGCCGCCAACCAGCGCTCAATCATGTCGAGCGGCGCCGACCCCGCGGCAGCGCGGCGGGGCGCCCGTGTCCGCAACGGGCCACACCAGCGGCAACACACAATAACGGCACCGCGCCACAACA
>CBFGTB010000108.1:0-7328 GCA_965651715.1 uncultured Gemmatimonadales bacterium | reverse complement strand
ACGGGCGCTGCCCAGCAACTGGTCCGGCTCGACTACGGCATTGACGAGACCGATCCGCTCGGCCTCGTCGGCTGCCACCATCCGGGCGGTGAGTAGGATCTCGGTGGCGCGGCCGCGACCGACGAGTCGGGGCAGACGGACCGTGCCGCCGAAGCCGGGGATCAGGCCGAGCTTGACCTCGGGCTGGCCGAACCGGGCCTGGGGGGTCGCCAGTCTGATGTGACAGGCCATGGCCAACTCACAGCCGCCGCCCAGAGCAAAGCCGTTCACCGCCGCGATCACCGGAATGGTCAACCGTTCCAGCGCCCGAAACGCCGCCTGACCTGCCGCGGCGACGGCCCGACCCGCCGGACCGTCGAGCGTGGCGAGTTCGCTGATGTCGGCTCCGGCGACGAACGCCTTGGGGCCGGCTCCTGTCACAATCAGCGCCCGGGTGGCGGGGTCGGCCGCGACATCGCGGGCGAGCTGGTCGAGGTCGGCAATCACCTGGGCATTGAGCGCGTTGAGCTTGTCGGGACGATTGATCGTCACGACGGCAATGCCGTCGGCGTCCCGGTCGAAGAGCAGTGTGGTGTATGACATATCGCAAGATAGTGGCGTGGGGAGGGGGCACCCCGATCCCGCTGAGGCGATATAGTTCTGCCATGCCGACCATTCTCGCCCTCGATCAGGGAACCACTGGCTCCACCGCGCTGGTCGTCGATGCCGCCGGTCGGGTCCGAGGCCGGGGCTACCGCGAAATTCCGCAGTTCTTTCCCGCGCCCGGTCAGGTGGAACACGATCCCGATGCGCTGTTTCAGTCGGTGGTGGCCGCGGGTCGCGATGCGATCGCCGCCGCCGATCTGAGGCCCGATGCGATCGGCATCACCAATCAGCGCGAAACCGTGGTGCTGTGGCAGCGCGCCGATCAGACCCCGATCGGCCGGGCGATCGTCTGGCAGGATCGCCGCACCGCGGCGCGCTGCGACCAATTGCGACAGGCCGGCCGCGAGCCGATGATTCGGGCCCGAACCGGGTTGGTGATCGATCCGTATTTCTCGGCCACCAAGCTGGAATGGCTGCTGCGCGACGAGGCACTGCGACGCCGGGGGGAATCCGGCGAGGTGGTGGCCGGCACTGTCGAGTCGTGGTTGGTAGCCCGGTTGACCGGCGGACGGCATGTGACAGATCCGACAAATGGGTCGCGGACCATGCTGATGTCGCTGGCCAGCGCAGAGTGGGATGCCGAACTGCTGGATCTCTTCGGGGTGCCCCGCCAGATGCTGCCCGAAGTGGTCCCCTCCAGCGGGGTGCTGGCCGAAGCCGGTCCGGAATGGTTCGGCGCGCCCCTGCCCATCGCGGCCCTGGTCGGCGATCAGCAGGCGGCCCTGTTCGGCCAGGGGTGCCACACGCCCGGCGAGGCCAAGATCACCCTCGGCACCGGTTCATTTCTGCTGCGCTACAGCGGCGATGTGGCGCCCCCCACGCCGGCCACCGGGATTCTGGCCACCGCGGCCGTCTCTGCCAGCGGCGACCGCGCCTGGGCACTGGAGGGCAGCAACTTCATCGCCGGCGCCGCGGTGCAGTGGCTCCGCGACGGATTGGGGCTGATCAGCGACGCGGCCGAGACCGAGGCGCTGGCCCGATCGGTCGCCGACAGCGGCGGAGTCAGCTTCGTCCCCGCATTCGCGGGCCTGGGAGCACCGCACTGGAACGCCGCGGCCCGGGGGACCATCACCGGCCTCAGTCGCGGCAGCCAGCGGGCCCATCTGGTCCGGGCCACCCTCGAGGCCATCGGCCACGGCACAGCCGATCTGCTCGGCGCGATGGGCGGCGGCGATGAACTGCGGGTCGATGGCGGTGTCGCGGGCAATGACTGGTTGATGCAGTACATCGCCGATCTGCTCGACTGCCCGGTCGTCAGGCCCGGCCTGCTCGACCTGACCGGCTACGGCGCCGCCCGGCTGGCGGCTGTCGGACTGGGCGCGTCACTCCCTGCCGCCGCGGAGCAGGGGCCGGCCGACCGGTTCATGCCCGATCGCGACGCCGCGTGGCGGGAACGCGAACGCGCCGGCTGGCAGCGGGCCATCGTCGCGGCCACGGCCTGGGCGGAGAGTCAGGTATATTCCCCAGCTCAAGGAGGATGACCGGGGATGAAGCCCAGCACCAAGTTCGCCATCGGCGCGGCAGTGATTCTCGGGAGCGTGACGCTGTTGATCACCGAAGGCGTCAAGCAGACCGGCACCTATTTTCTGACCCCCACTCAGTTGCTTGAGCGGGTGGCCGACGATCCCGGCTTCCGCGACGTCGGTCTCAAGGTCGCCGCCAAGGTGGTGAAAGGATCGATTGAGCGCGATGCTGTCGCCCAGCGGGTCGACTTCCGCATCACCGACGGGGCGCGGGAATTCCCGGTGAGTTATGTCGGACCGGTGCCCGATACCTTCACCGACGAAAACGACATCGATGTGGTGGTCGAGGGAAAGCTCGATCCCACCGGGGTGTTCCAGGCGACCGATGTGATCGCCAAGTGCGGCTCGCGCTACGAGGCGGTCTGGGACGAGCAGTCGACCGCCACGACCTGAGGCGGCGATGACACTTCTCGGACAGTTTGCCCTCTGGGCCGGATTCATCATTGCGGTCTGGGGTGCCGGTCTCGCCTTTCTGGGACAGTGGCAGGACCGGCCCGAAGTGGCGCTCACCACCCGCCGGGCCAGCTACGCGGTTCTGTTGGCCATGCTGGTGGCAGCAGTGGCGCTGTGGCGCGGTTTGTTCGCCCACGACTTCAACATCGAATACGTCGCCAGCTACACCTCGCGCAATCTGCCGGAGTACTATCTGATTTCGGCCTTCTGGGCCGGCCAGAAGGGCTCGCTGCTGTTCTGGGCCGTGGTGTTGAGCATCTTCGGGGCGCTGGCCCAGTGGTTGACGCCGCCCCGGTTCCGCGACCTGTTGCCCTATGTCGCCGGCGTCACCAACCTGGTGGCGGCCTTCTTCATCGCGGTGATGCTCTTCGGCGATGGAGCCAATCCCTTCGAGCGGCTGGCCTTTACTCCGCCCGACGGGCGCGGGCTCAATCCCCAGTTGCAGAACCCCGGGATGATTGCCCACCCGCCGATGCTGTATCTCGGCTATATCTCGCTCACCATTCCCTTCGCCTTCGCCATCGCCGCCCTGCTGGCGCGCAAGCTCGATGCCGGCTGGATCATCGCGATGCGCAAGTGGGCGATCGTGTCGTGGTTGTTCCTCTCGATCGGGATCACCATCGGGATGTGGTGGGCCTACCTCGAGCTGGGGTGGGGCGGCGTCTGGGCCTGGGATCCGGTCGAAAATGCCTCGTTCCATCCCTGGCTGACGCTGACGGCATTTCTGCATTCGGTGATGATCCAGGAAAAGCGCGGCATGCTCAAGCGCTGGAACATGAGCCTGATCATCGGCACCTTCCTGCTCAGCATCTTCGGGACCTTCATCACCCGCAGCGGGGTGATCGCGTCGGTTCACTCGTTCACCCAGTCGAGCGTGGGCTACTTCTTCCTCGCCTTCCTGCTGGTGGCAGCGGTGCTGTCGTTCACGCTGTTGTACACCCGCTGGGATGCGCTCCAGCCCGAGGCCGAACTGGAGGCCGTCGCCTCGCGCGAAACGGCGTTCCTTTTCAACAATCTCGCGCTGGTGGGGATCGCCTTCAGCGTGCTGTGGGGGACGCTGTTCCCGATCATTTCCGAGGCGGTACGCGGCGTCAAGATCACCGTCGGACCAAGCTTCTATGAGCGGGTCAACATCCCGCTGGCGCTGTTGCTGTTGCTGCTGACCGGCGTGGGCCCGCTGATCGCCTGGCGCAAGGCGTCGGCCCGCAATCTGCGCCGACAGTTCATCGTGCCGGGCGCGGCGTTCGTGCTGGGACTCGGCCTGGCGGCGCTGATGGGGCTGCGCGGCTGCGCCGACAGTTCATCGTGCCGGGCGAGGGCGTGGCCGCGGTCGTCAGAGCGGAAGAGCTTCGGGGGGTGAGAGGGTGTGCAGAGCTGAGGGGGGCGGTGGCGGTGTTTGTGCTCGGTACCGTGGCGCAGGAATTCGGCCGCGGCATCCGAGCGCGAATGACGATGTATCAGGAGAACCCGCTGGTCGCCCTCGGTCGGTTGATGGCCCGCAACCGGCGCCGCTACGGCGGATACATCGTCCACGTCGCCATCGTCTGCTACTTCGTCGGTGCGGTCGGGCAGGCGTTCAAGGTCAAGGAAAGCCACCAGTTGGTGCCGGGCGAGAGCGTGACAGTGGCCTCCCCGTTCGGCCATGATGTGACTTTCACATTCCTGGGAGTCTCGCAGTACGAGCAGTTGAATCGCCAGGTCAGCGCGGCCACCATCGAGGTGAACCAGCCGGGCGAACCGACCCGGACGATCGTCGCCGAAAAGCGGCTGTATCTCAATTCGTTGGGCGAGAACAAATTCGAACCCAGCACCGAGGTGGCGCTGATCAGCGGCCTGCAGGAAGATCTCTATGTCTACTACCACGGCACGCCAGACGGCACCGAACGGTCGCAGTTCGAGTTCATGATCAATCCGCTGGTGATGTGGTTCTGGATCGGGGGCGGCATTCTGGTCATCGGCGGGGTGCTGGCGATGTGGCCGGGCGGTCCGCAGATCCGGACCCGGCGGACGGTGTTTGCCGACGGGGAAGCGGGCTACGGCGTGCGGCTGACGGGAGCGGCGGCCGGATCATGATGGATCGACGCCACTTTCTGGGCGGGAGTCTGGCGGCCCTGCTGCCACTGACCGGACGGCAGGCGGCGGGGCCGCAGGCCGACAGCGGCACGGTGGCACCGGCGGTGGCCGATCCGCTCCGCAATCCGTATGCTGTCGGTCGGCTGCGCGATTCATTGCGACCGATCGACAGTGACCCGGTGGTGATTGCGATCGAACGGCGGCTGCGCTGTACCTGCGGCTGCACCCTCGATGTGTACACCTGTCGCACCACCGATTTCACCTGCACCTATTCGCCGGCGATGCATCGCGAGGTGGTCACCCTCTACACCGACGGCCAGACCCCCGAGCAGATCCTCGCCAGCTTCGTGGCCCGCGAGGGCGAGGCGATTCTGATGGCGCCCCCGGCCGAGGGCTTCAACCTTGTCGGCTACCTGCTGCCGGGTCTGGCGGTGGCCGCCGGGGGGCTGGCGCTGTTGGCCTGGATCGGGCGCCGTCGTGCGGCGGTGGCAGCGGCTGGCGCGTCGCCTGCCGCGCCCGAGGTGACAGCCGCTGGCTCGCCTCCGGATGACGACCAGCGCGCCCGGCTGCAGCGCGCCCTCGACGACGTCGAATCATGATCGGCGAGGCTCTTGCCGCCGGCGTCATTGCCCTGGTCATCCTCTGGCTGGTGCTGCAACCGCTGGTGGGACAGCACCGGCCCGGCGTCACACCGTGGGAGCCGCCGACCGCCGAAGAGACGGCCCGCGGTCGCGCCCTGCTGGCACTCAAGGAGATTGCCTTCGATCGGGCGACAGGCAAACTCTCCGATGATGACTTTGCTGCGCTGCAGGCGCACTATGAGCAGGCCGCGATCGCGACATTCGACGGCTGCACGTCCTGTGGTCACCCGATGCGGGAACGGGATCGCTACTGCGGCCAGTGTGGCGCGCGGCGATAGGGGCGCACCATGGTGCGCCCCTGGTGATCCGCGCCGGGTGATTCAGCGCCGATAGCTGGTGGAGAACCAGCCGGTGGTAATGGCATCGACACCCTTGAGGACGAAGTTGGCGTTGCCCGGCACCCAGCCGGCGATGCTGGCATCGACACCGTGGCCGATCAGGTCGTCGCTGGTGAGAATCAGGTTGCGGACCGAGCTGGCCAGGCCATAGGCCACGGCGGCGGCCTCGACACCCTTGGGCAGGACGGCCTTGATCCGCGATCCGGTCCACTTGTTGTAGAAGGCATCGAGCGCCTTGACCATGTTGCCGAAGCTGTTGGCCGAGGTCACCGGGACGCAGGGCGTGTCGTCGTCCTCCCATGCCACGATCCGAATCACATCCGAGGAGCTGCGGGCGCGGTAGGCGGCGATGTCGTCTTCGAGCAGCAGTGCCGCCGAACCGGTCCAATCGCGCTGGGTGTTGGTCCAGCGATAGGCGCCGTTGGCGTGAGCGCCGGTGCAACCGATCTGCTTGCTGTCGCCGCTGATTTCGCCGTAGACATGGAACTCGTACTCGGGGGCTCCCTTGAGCCAGCTCTCGTGGCTGGCGTCGAAGTGTACCGCGGTGAGAAAGAGACCGCGCGGTTGGGTCGACCGGGTCGATCCGCCGCTGTCGCCGGTGCCGCCGCCGCCACCCCCGCCATCACCGCCGGGGCAGACGTCGGGGCAGGCCAGCATCAGGGCGGGTCGGCCGCCGGTGAAGTCGAACTCCTGCGGCACCAGCGCGATGACCGGCACGGTGGGCGGCCGATCGGCGCTGAGCAGCCGACGATGTCCGGCGGGGTCAAAGGCCACCGGCCGTTCGCCATCGCGACCCACAGTGGCCACCAGCAGGTGATCATCGCCGCTCCAGGCGGCGCGGTGGGCCGGTACCGGCAGATAGACCTCGAGACCGCGGGCCGCGTCGAGGTCGGCCAGCAGGGCGGCCATGCCACCCTCGCCCACCGTTGCCAGCCGGGCCAGAAGCTGCTGATCGGCGGTGCGGGTGAGCGCCTGAAACTGGAGCTTGCCCTCGGGTGCGCTGGAGCGGTGCAGCCGATCGGCAAGGTCCTGCCTGACGGCGGGATCGGCCAGCGCCAGGGCCAGTCGGCGGGTCAGGCGTTCCCGCGGCGACGCCGCCACTGCGGCGGCGGGCGAGTCGGCGGGCGGGGAGGTGGTGGGTTGCTCATCGCTGCAACCGACGACGATCGCCAGGGGCAGGATCAGCGCAGCCAGCGAGACGTACCGCCGGCCGCCGGGATGGGGGAATCGGGTGATCATGACACTCTCCTCGGAGATGGGATTGCGGTGGACGGGTGTCCATCGCGATCCCATCTTCGGGAGAGAGGTGCTCCAGCCGAGTCACCGATCGACGCAGGGCGGTGCCTTTCAGCACCGAATCTGACGGGCTACGCCTCGAGTTCGGTCAACCGTGCGACAGCGCGGCGGAGCGGGATGCCGCCCGCCAGCACCGTCAGCACCGCCGCCGCTGTGAATGCCAGAATGCCGGTGGACCCGACCCGTCCCACACCGTCGCGGCGGAGACTGCGCAGGTATTCCACCACCGGAATGGCCTCGAGCATGATCACGCCGGCCAGCAGCGCCACCGCCAGCAGCATGAAGACCAGGCCGCCGAATGATGTCGGAATCTGGGCGGCATTTTCGCTGCCGTACTGGGGATACAGGGTGCCGATCCC
>CBFGTB010000107.1:0-7582 GCA_965651715.1 uncultured Gemmatimonadales bacterium | reverse complement strand
GACGCGGTGGCGCGGCTGGTCGACCCGGCGCTTCCCTACGATGCCGGCGGAGCGCTGGCTGGGGCAGGAACAGTTGATCGCGACTGCCTGGCGCGGTTGTTGGCCGATCCCTTCTTCACCACACCGCCGCCGCGGAGCACCGGGCGGGAATACTTCGGCCATGACTATGCGGTGCGGCTCCACCATCAGGTGCCGGGAGCCGACGGCGTGAGCACTGCCGTTGCGCTCACCGTCGCCAGCGTGGTGGCCTTCTGCGAGAACTATCTGCCACCGGCCGAGGAGGTCGTTGCCTCAGGTGGCGGGACGCTTCACCCGGTGTTGATGCGCGAGCTGGCGGCGGGCCTGGCGGTCTCGGGTCGACGCCTGAGTCGTTTCGATGAAGTGTTCTTTCCTGCGGTGGCCAAGGAGGCCGTCGCCTTTGCCCTGCTGGGGTGGCTCAGCCTGCATGGTCAGCCCGGCAACCTGCCGCAGGTCACCGGAGCGCGCGGCCCGCGGGTTCTGGGGTCGATCGTACCGGCCTAGCGCTCAGTCGGTCAGCCAGATGGCCGCGGCGATGATGGCCATGGCCGTGGCGATGGCTGTCAACACCAGACCGGTCGGCAGGCCGGTGCGTACCACCGGTGCTTCATCATCACTGATGATGGCAGCCGCTGGATGACGCGGCGCAGAAGGGAAGGCGGCTGTCGCCTGCAAGGCCGGGCGCGAGCCGGTGATGATCTCATGGTAGCCGGGATCTTCGGCGGCCTGCTCGGCCAGGCCGTCGCCGCCGAACCGCACAGCCACCACCGTGATGTTATCCGGACCACCCCGTTCGTTGGCCAGCGCGACAAGCCGTTCAGTGATCTGTTGGACATCCTCACCGGTGGCCGCCGCGGCGAGATCGTCGCGCCGAACCACCGAGGTCAGTCCATCGGAGCAAAGCAGCAGCAGGTCGCCCCGCTGGATGACCTGTGACGAGAGATCGACCTTGACCCGCTCTTCCGGTCCCAGCGCCTGCAGGATGATGTTGCGCCGCTCACTGGCTTCGGCCTGCTCCTCGGTCAGCTCGCCGACATCGACAAGGCGCTGGGTCAGCGACTGATCGCGGGTGAGCTGATGGGCCGCTCCGCCCCGGATCAGGTAGCCGCGGGAATCACCGATCTGCGCCAGGTAGAGCGTATCCTGCCACACGCCGACCACCGTGGCCGTGGTGCCCATGCCGCGCACATCGGGATGGCTGTGGGCATAGTGATGGAGCTGGGCGTTGGCCAGTTCGACCGCCTCGCGCAGGAACACCACAAACCCTTCGGCCGAGGTGATCGGGGCGCTGGTCCATGTCTCAAGCATGTGGCGATGGATCTGGACGGCCGCCATCTCGGAGGCGATTTCGCCGGCGGCGGCGCCGCCCATGCCGTCGGCGACGAGGAACAGCAGGCCGCGCTCGCCGATGTCGAACTCGGACCGGCGCGACTCGCGGATCACCTGGGTGGTGGCGAGGTCCGCAACGAGGAAGGTGTCCTCGTTATGGTCGCGGGTCCGTCCCCGGTCGGTCAGTGCGTAGACTGTGGCACGAATGGGCGGCAGCGTCATTGTCCCGGAAGAGTGGCCGTCGTGTGGCATTCCCGTCTGCCGCACCGCGAGCGGTAGGTTGTCTCAAGATACGAGCACGCCGGAGAGGCGTCAACGCAATCGCCGCTCGGGCGCCCGAGCGGTGCCAGCGTCCCGGCGTGAGTCGTCCTTGAGAGCAGAGCCAGCCCGGCTCAGCCTAAATTGGGACCCGATAATGCATCATGTGATCCGCTGCCTTCTGCTGATGGTTCCGGCCATTGGGGGGCTTGCCCTGCGGTTGTCAGCGCAGGCACCCGCCGACCGGATTGCGCTCGAGCGGTTCCGCGACTCGGTCGCCGCGATCGGTTCGGTGGCGGAGCTGGAGCGCCTGGAGGCGGAGCTGATCGGCGCCGCCCGGGTCGATCGGGACAACGCCCTGCTCCATCTGCGGCTCGGTTTTGTCGCCCTGGCGCTGGGCGGTCGAGCCGCCACCGGTGAGGCGCGGCGCCACTACGATGATGCCGCAGGGGAGTTCGAATGGGCCACCCAGGTCCAGCCCGAGTGGCCCTACGGCTGGTACGGCCTCGGCCTGGCCGAACTGGGAGTGGGCGACGACGAGGTGCTGCTGGTGGCCGGCTTCCAGACCATGCTGGGTAAGGACGCCCTGACCCGCTCGGCCAATGCCTTCGCCCGCAGCGCCGAGGTCGATCCCGGTTTCGAATTGGGACTTGTCGAACTCAGTGCCACCGCGCTGCGCCAGCGGATCAATTCGCGCCTGGACGTCGCCCTCGCGGCGCTGCGCCGGGCCGGTCGTACCGCGGCGGGTGAGCGCACCGCCGTGCTGCTGGCGCGCGGTCGGGTCGAGCGGGTGGCGGGCAGCCTCGATTCGTCGGCGGCAGCGCTGGCCCGCGCCTGGGCACACGACAGCAGCCAGCCGGTGGTTCGCTATGAGATGGCGCGGACCGGCTTCCTCCGGGGCGATACGCTGGCCGCCGCCAATTGGTACGCGGCGCTGGCCAGTGGCGATTCGGCGGTGACGGCGCTGGCGCGCGACGATCTCGGTCCGATTCTTCCCGACACCACCCGACTGACCTTCGACGCCGCGACACCGACCGCCCGGGTGGCGCTGATGCGGACCTTCTGGGATCGACGCGACGACCATGACCTGCGGCCCCACGGCGCCCGGCTGGCCGAGCACTTTCGCCGGCTCGATTATGCCCGGCGCGCCTATCGGTTGGTGGTCGAACACCGACAGTTCGATATCGTCGAGCGCTACCGGTCGGGTCAGGTCGAGTACGATGACCGCGGCCTGATGTACATCCGCCACGGTGAACCTGATGAACGGGCGGAGTACAATGCACCCGGGATCGAGCCGAATGAATCCTGGCTCTATCATCGCCCCGATGGTGATCTGATCCTCCACTTCGTGGCCCGCCAGGATGTTCAGGACTTTCGGCTGGTGGAGTCGGTGCTCGATGTGCTCGGCTTTGCCACGGTGGTCTCGCTCCAGGACGCGCCGTCGCTGCGCGCCGACGCACGCAGCGGCGAGTTGGCCCGTCACGTCGATGGTTTGCTGCGCTCGCGCGAGCCGCTGTCGCCGATTTATTCCCGCCTGTTGGGTGCCGGCCAGAGCGGTGCCGCCCAATTGCGCGCTACCGAACGCGATCGGGGCCACCGTGCCATCGAGCGCGCCGCCACCAGCGACAGTTGGCCGCTGCGATTTGAACGGGAACTCGCTGTGGATGCGGTCACGGTGCGGGCCGGCGCCGACAGCGGGGGCAACCAACTCCAGTTCGCGTTCGCGTTGCCTGAGCGCGAGGCCAGCGACTCCGCCGGACCGGCTCCGGTGCGAACCCGGCTGGTGGTGCAGCGGCTCGATGGCGAGTTGGTGGCGCAGCTCGATACCACCGAACAGTTCGTGGTGTCGCCGGGGCGCGAGGGTCGGCTGCTGGGGCACTACGCCGTCGGTGTCGGGGCGGGACGTTTCACGGTTCACAGTGCCATCGAGACCGATCGCGGCGGTGCGGTCTCGGCGATTGATACCGTCGATCTTGTCGCCCCCCTGGGCCCCCATTTGGGGATGAGTGATGTGATTCTCGGCAGCCGGAGCGTGCCACTCACCTGGCGTGACGCCGATGGCGAGAATGTCTGGCTGAATCCCACGCCGGTGTTCGCTCGTCATGAAATGTTGGAACTGTATGCCGAGGTCACCGGACTGCCGCGCGGGATGGCGTATCAGATCGAGCTGAAGGTGCGCAAACCCGGCGGCGGATTGTGGCGCAAGATCTTTGGCGGTGGCACGGCGCTGGAATTGAAGTTCCCGGCCGATCATCCCGGCGGAATCGACCGGATCCATCGTGAGGTGAGCCTGTCCAAAGTGTCGCCGGGGGAGTATCGTCTGGAGGTCACCGTCCACGCGGCCGACGGCCAGGAGGTCTCACGTTGGCGTACCGTAACCATTCAGTGACAGGGAGCTGCGCTCTGGCGCTGCTGCTGGCCGTGGCCCTGGTCGGGAGGCCTGCTGCGGCGCAGAGTCCGGCCGAGCGCCAGGCGCTGTTGGCGTGGCGCGATTCGCTGGACCATGTGATCAATCGGGATGTGCTGCGGAACTGGCACAGCGCGATGGTGGGGGAGCTGGATGCTGGGGTGCGCCCGCGGCTCGCCGTTTTCCGGTTGGCACTGCTCGAAGATCGCCTGGCCCAGCTCGATGGCTTCGACGACGGCGAGGTGGCCGATGCGCTCAGGGGCGTCACCGAGGATCACCCCGATTGGCCGATCGCGTGGTCCGAGTACGCCCTGGCCAATCTGCGTGATGCCCGCTCGGGCGCGCAGCTCAGTTTCACGCTGCAGCAGGCGCTGGGGTTCGACCCGGTGGCGGATCTTGTGGAACCGTTTGTGCGGGGCGCGGCGGCCGACAGCACCTGGACCGAGGGGCTCAGCCGCCTGGCCAGTCGTGCCATCCATCAGGACGACGATGTGGTGCGTCAGGTGGCGCTGCGGGCGCTGCGCGGCGCTGGTAACAAGGTGGTGGCCGCTGACCCGCGACTGGCGATCTGGCGGGGCCAGATTGAGCGATTGATCGGCGACCCCGATTCGGCGCTCACCGCGATCGAGGCGGCGGCACTCACGCATCCGAATAATCCCGCCGTGCTACGAATGCAGGCGCGGCTGCGCTTTGTGTATGGCCGCGCCGACGGTGCTGATCCCTGGTATCGCGGGCTGGCTCTCGCCAACGGGGTCGCCCTGGCTGAATATCGTCACGACCTGGCCGGCGTTGTCCCGGATTCGTTGCTCGATCGGTTGCCGCAGCAGAACGGCGAGCAGCGGGTCGCGATGATGCGGCAGTTCTGGAGCAGTCGGGATATCGACGGCTTGCCCAGTGGACCGGACCGGCTGGCGGAGCAGTATCGCCGGGTGGACTATGCGTGGACCTACTACGTCCGCCAATCACTGCGGGATACGCTGCGGGAGACCCGCGCCATCATCGAGATCGATACGCTGCCGCTCAGCGCTCTCGATGCGCGGGGTAGGGTGATGCTGCGTCACGGCACACCGGTGGTGCGCACCTCGATCGGCAACAGTGGCGGCCCCGATGTTGAACGTACGCTCGGCATTGTCGGCATGCCGAAAAACGAAACATGGCGCTACGTCATGCCGCGCGGTGAACAGTTGTTCTTTCACTTCTACGTCCCCGATGGCCAGCGCGACTATGTCAATGCCGAAAGTATCATGGATCTGCTGGCCGCCACCAACCAGTACCGCATGTTCCGCAGTGGCAAGTCGCAGCGTCCGGGCAGTGACACCGTCGCCGAAAACACCTACGGCGGCGAATTGGTCGCCACTGTTGCGCAGGAGCTGCTGCGCTCGCGGATGGCGCTCTCACCGCTCTATGCCGACATGCTGAATCAGGGGAAGGGCGGGGCGGATTCGCTCCAGCGGCGGGAACGCGCCATCGGGCGGGCCGCCCTGGCGAGTGAAGGTCAGTACAGCCTCGGCTTCGAGTTGCCGCTCGATGCGGCGATCGACATCCTCAACGTCGGCACCGACGCCGAGGGGCCGGTGGTGCAGATCAGCTTCGCGATTCCGGGGAGCAGCCTCTCGCCGCGGTCGCTGCCGACCGGTGTCGTCTATCCGGTGCGGATGCGGCTCGGCGTGCTCGACAGCCTCGGGCAGGTCGTGATGCAGCTCGACACCACGCGTCACTTCGTCACGCGACGGGCGCTGCGCGGTGGGCAGTATCTGTTGGGACAACAGGCGCTGCATTTGACGCCGGGTCAATATCGGATCCGCGCCGCGCTCGAATCGGATCGGCGGGGGACGCTGTCGCGCTCGACTGTGCTCACCGTCGTCGATCCCCAGCGGGCGGCGCCGACCCTGTCGGACCTCTCGCTCGGGCGCCGGACCGTGGCGATCACCTGGCGGGCCGGCAGCAGCGACACCGCCTGGGCCGACCCGCGGCATCGGTTCCCGCGCGACGCGCCGATGGAACTGTACTTCGAGGCGGGCGGGATGAATCCGGGCACCGCCTACACCATCGATCTGGCGATCGACCGGAGTGACGAGGACGCCGGCTGCCTCGGTCGCGGCAGCAAGTTGACGCTGCGCTTCAGCCAGCAGGCCGAGGCCGGCGTGAATCGGTTTCAGCGGGCCGTCTCGCTCGATCGACTGGAGCCGGGGGCCTATGTCCTTGCCGTGACTGCCACCACGGCGAGCGGCGCAGAGACCCGCCGCTGTCGCAGCTTTGAGGTTATCGAGTGATTCGACGCGGGCTGGCGGTCGCGATGTGGGTCGCGACCGTCGGCGCCGGCCGCCTCGTGGCACAGAGCCCCACCGAACGGGTGGCCCTCCAGCGCCTGACTGATTCGCTGTCCTTCGTTGTCGATACCGCGGCGCTGCTGGGCTACGAACAGAGCGTGATCGATCGGGCCCGCCAGGACCGCGACAATCCGCTGCTGCACCTGCGGCTCGGCATTGTCGCGCTCCGCCTGGCGGAGCTGCGACCCGACGGACCGCACCGCGAGGACGCCGTGGGCGAGTTCACCTGGGCCAGCGAACTGGCACCCGAGTGGCCCTGGCCCTGGTATGGCATCGGCATGGCCGAAGCGCGCGCGCCGGATCGCGCCGGTGGATTTGCCGGCGGCCTGTACGTCTGGTTCGGCCTGGACCGCGATCAGCGCGCCGGCCAGGCCTTTGCCCGGGCGTTGCAGGCCGATCCCACCTTCGTGGCTGGCCTGCTGGACTACGCCCGGATCGCGCTCACACAGCGGATCGACGCACCGATCGAATCGGCAGTTACAGCGCTGCGAGTCGCCACCGCCACGCCGAGTGGCTGGAACGCCGATCTGCTCATGGCGCGAGCGCGCCTGGAACGACGGATCGGCGCTGCCGACTCGGCGGCCCGACTGTTTCGGCGGGCTGAGCGATTGGGCGCCGACGACGCCACTGCGTGGTTGGAACTGGCGCGAACGCTGCCGCTGCTCACCGACGACGACAGCACTCGCCTCGGCACCATTACTCGCGCCTATCTGCTCGGTGCCCGTTCCGATCGGGACGCCGTGGTCGCCGACTACCGGCGCAACCTTGAACCGATTGCCGACAGCAGCGAACTCGCCGCATTCGACGCGCTGCACGGCCGGGACCGCGCCGCCTGGTTGGCCGACTTCTGGCGCCGGCGCGACGCGATCGACCTGCGGGCGCCGGGTGCCCGATTGGCTGAGCATCTCCGTCGCTGGCAGGTGGCGGTGACCCGGTTCCAGTTGCCGCCCTTCAGGCGGCGCTATCGCTGGGGAGTCGAGCGGTTCCGCAGTGGCGATGACCAATTCGACGACCGCGGTCTGGTGTATCTGCGCCATGGCGAACCCACCCTGCGGGTGGTGTGGCCCAGCTCGCGCCCCGCCTTTCACGCCAGCAGTCTCGATCGCAGCTACGGCAGCGAATCGTGGCGGTATGACTGGCCCGATGGTCAGCTCACACTTCATTTTGTCGCGCGCGAGGATCAACAGGATTTCCGGCTGATCGACGGACCCGCCGAGCTGGATGTGGCAGGCGACGCACT